>CAJUQD010000076.1 GCA_910588105.1 uncultured Oscillospiraceae bacterium
CGGTGAGAATAGAGCGTTTTCTCCGCTTCTTCAAAGGTATCAAAGCCGCCAGCCGTCGTGTTGCCAAAGCCGCGCTGCTCGTCATATCCGTAATGGTTGTAATACTTGCCGTTGGGGTATCTGAAAATGACGATGCGCTCATCATCGGCCTGATAGTTGGCAACCTTTTCAACGCCTGCTTTTTCTTCCTGGTCAGCCGGTTTTTGCGGTGGTAGTCCCTGCTTGGCCCGTTCCACCGCCAGCCATTCAGCGGTTTCTTTGTCTGCCACGTCCTTTATGACTTTCTTCAGGTAGTCCTCGGCCTGCCATTCGCTGGTAAATTCCTCCTGAACACCTTCATCGTCTGCGTAAATCTCGTTCCGGGCATCGTCCCACACGGCGTACCCATTGTCCGTTTCAATGACGGAAAAGCGTTCATAGGGTGGGGGTGCGTCAGCGGCGATCTGCTCCACATCGGCCATGACCTGCTGAATAAAGGGGTCAGTGTCCAGCTTGGCCGGGTCAACAACTTGCCCGTCTACAATGCCACGCTCCGCAAGAGCGGCCCGGACAGCGGCAGGGTCAATGTCGGAAAAATCGTCCGTTTTCTGCTGTGCTTTAGGAGTTTCCTGGGGCGTTTCCGCTTCTTGTTGAGCCGCTTCACGCAGAAGTGGGACGATCTCGCGGTAATCACTCAATTTGCTGAGAAAATCCAGTACGCCGCCGTCCCCGTCCCCAATGTCCTGCCGTTCTGTGAACGCCCTGCCATCAGGCAGCACAATGGTAAATTTGACCTTATCATAGCTTAAATAGGCTTGAAATTCCGGGTCGTTGGCGTCATACCACTTTTGCCATGTTCCGTATTTAGCCATAGCAGCGGCCTTTTTGGACGTGTATTCATCGTCCGTCTGCTTCATCAAGCGGTCGAACTCGGAAATAGAGTAGGCGGTCTTGCCCTGAAAAGCTGCGCTCTCGCTCCACTCGCAGAAAATATAGGGGGTGTCGCGGATTTCGTACTGCGGCCCCGGCGCTGTGGCCGGGATGTGCCGTGTCTTGTGCCGGTTCCCGTCCAGCCTTGCCACGATCACGTCAAAGCCCGCTTGGTTCAGGCGGGCCGCATAGTTGTCCAACACCCGAACAGGAAAGCCGCACATGGGCACGCGGCCTATATCGGGGATGTTGCGGGTGGTCAGGGTGAGGTTCAGGATGTTGGCGGCGTTTCTTCCGTCCTCCCCGTCCAGGTCGCCGTAGAGTTCAAAGAAGTCGCCCACCTGATACAGCACAAGGCTGTCCGGGTTATGCTCCTTGATGGAATTGTAATCGTCCCAAAATCTGCCGCTGGACGGCTCCCGCAGCAGCGGCGGGGTGGAGAACACAGGAGCGTCCTGGGTGGCGGAGATTGTCATGGTGGAGGTTGCGGCAATTTCTTCGATTTGCGCCCGCACGTCCTCCGGCAAATTGTCCACATAAAATTTTACGGTTCGGTCAGGGGCAATATGGGCGATGGTCTTATAGTCTCCGTGTTCTTCCTCCAAACTGTTCCAGACGGTCAGGCCGTTGCCCATGTGTGCGTAGCCCAGGTCATATCCCGGTGTTGCAACCTGGGGCACCGTTTCCACCACTTGCAGAAGATAGTCGTTTAGCGGGTTCTCCGCCAGCAGGCGGTCAAATTCGTCGCGGGGCAGTTCCTTGTTGATGATGGGAAACGCCGGGTCAAAGAGCCGGACGGTCTGCCCGTCAAAGGCCAGCAGGTGGTACTCCTGCGTACCGAGATGCACCGTGTCGCCCAGGGCAAAGCGGTATTCTTTCTTCGGCTGGGGCGGCGGGTTCAGTTTGTCATAGGTCAGCTCCATCGGCACGGCCAGCGGGCCGTTCAGCCCAGCCAGCACAGCCTCACACCGCTCCGTCAGGTGGGTGTTTTCCCCGATGATGGTCTGCATGGCGTCCCGCATCATGGGCAGAATGAAGTCGCCCTCGCTGGTGCGGGCGTTCATCTTTTTCTGGCCCGCGCTGAACGCACCCGCACAGGACACCAGATACCATCTGTCTACTGTCTTATCGGGCGCTCCGAGCTGCTTCACATAGTCCTTATAGTCGTTAATAATGGAGCGAAATTCCTCGCTGATCTCGGTGCGGGCGGCAATTAAAGCTCGCTGCTCCCGGTAAGCGGGGTACTTCACCATTTCAGCCGGTGACAGATAGCGGTCGGCGGCAAGCAGTTCACCCACACGTTTTGCGGCTTTTTTCCAGGACAGAACTATTTTTATATCCGGCTCGGCGGTGATCTTAATGCCCCTGCTTTCGTACCAAACATCCAGCTTTTTGCTGGCGCTGATGGAATAACCCCCGGTGCCATATTCATCTTTGAGGAAAAGAGCGTTTTTATCGGCACTTTCTTTTTTCAGGAATTGCTCATAGATACGGAACTTGCCCGGTGTGTCATGCCGCAGGAGAACGGCGTCAACATCCTCCTGGGAAATAACAAAAGCGGAGGACTGTTCATCCTCCGCTTCCTCTATGGCCTGTTGCTGTTCTTCCTCGGTAGGGAGAGGTTCGTTTAGGCGTACACCAGCTCCCTCATCGCCACTTCCTCCGCCGCTGCCTTGAAGTTGTTCATCAGGCCCACCCACTTCATTTGATCGGACGCTTTCAGGCTCTCCGTCACGCCCTGCTCCGCCGCCATCCGCTGGGTCAGGCGCTCCACCATCTCGGTGGCCTGCCGGTCGATCTCCTCCAAATGGCCGTTCAGTTCCCCGGTCAGCAGCATCCCGACGTAAATCCCGTGCCTGTGATTCGCCAGGTAACTGCGCCGCAGCATCCCATATTTTCCTACCTTGGGGGTTTCCGGCACGTCCAGGTTGGGCAGACGGTAGCCGCTCTCCGTTCTGTAAGTCAGTTCCATGCTCAACGCTCCTTTCAGGTTTTGTTCTGCCGTCATTATACCGGGTTTCAGGCCGCTGGGCAAATGTGCGATTTTGCTTTTGTTCCTCCCGGTACAGATCGAGGACGGTGGTGGCGATTTCCCGCAGGGGCATCTCGGCAATATCGCTGGCGGCTGTGCCCAGGATGGCAAGGGTTTTCAGGGTGTTAAAGTCATAAATGCGGGTGAAATCTTCGCTGGAGAAGTATTCATTGGGGTCAATGCCGCACCGGGCCAGCAGCATAAAGCCCACGCTGTTCTCCAGCAGGCCCCTAAACCACACCTTTACACTGTCCTCGTCCAGTTCCTCCAGAAAACTGTCCTCTCGGACGGAGAGAAGATCGGCGCAGTAGTCACTAAAATTGTCCTCCACAATGATCTTCGCCGTTTCCAGCAGGCACTCGGCAAAGTCCGGCTTGCCGCCCAACTTGCCGTAGCTGTTCTCCAGTCCCTCAATAACCGCGCCCTCATACTCCGGCTTCATCTGCCAGACGGGGATAGTGCGTCCGGCTCGGCTGTTGGTGTCGGACATATCAAAGACGTGCCGCAGGCGGTAGCCCTTGCTGGTGTCCACCAGGAGGGCGATTCCCGTGGTGCCCCGGTTCACCCAGCGGCCATGCTTGTTCCAAAAGTCGGTCTGGGCGCAGGCGGTGGCGTCCGGCTTTTGGGCATAAATCAAAAGCTGGTCACGGAAATTGTATTTGAAGTTGTGGGCGGCGGTGTTCAGGAACGCCATATAGTTCCCGCTGTTGGCGGTGATCTGGCGGGCGGTCTGCACCGCAAGCCGGACGATGGGTTCAGGTTTTTTCGCCACGCTCTATCCCTCCTTTTCCTCGTAAGATTTGAGCAGTCCTTTTGTGGCGGCGGCTATCTTGGAAATGCGCCCGGTGAGCTGGGCGACGGTGGCCCTGACCTCGGACTGCCGCGCCGCGTAGAAATAGCCGTTTTCGTTGCTGCAAATGGGCTGGCCGTCACAGCGCAGACGGTTGACCGCCCGCCGCAGTTCTGCCCCCTTGATATGGAACGCGGCCTCCAGCTCCTTGCTGGACGCCGCGCTCTCCTGTCCCCGGTGGTACTTTTTCAGGTGTTCGCACAGGGCCTTATCCACCATCGTGCCCACCGCCGTGTTTCAGCCCCTTGCTGTACTCCTTTTTTGGCTGGTACATCCCGCCGCAGGCAATCAAAAGCTGCCAGATCATCTCGGCGGCTTCGCTCTCATACATCTGGACGCTGGCGTACTCCTGGCCGTCCCTGCCGGGATAGAGCTGGGAGAAACGCATCCGCTTCTCCATCAAGTCCCTGGCGTTCATACGGTCGCGCTCGTCGGCGGCGTTGGCCGCGTTATCCTCCAGAACGGCCATCATTAGGTCGAACGTGGAGGGGTGTACCTTCAATTTGACATTCGGTAATTGTGACATCATGCTCCTACCTTTCCACGGACACAGCCTGCCGCCCACGCTGGGGGAAGTCCCAGCCATAGACTTTGCCGATCTCGTCACCCAGCCTGCGGGTAATGCGGGTCACATCGGCGCGGGTGGCTGTGCCGTAATACAGTTTTTCTTTCAGCAGGTCGATTTGCGATTCCCGCACTCCGGGCTTGTAGGCGCGGTAGAGCAGGTGATTGGTGCCGTCATGGTGGATGGCGTCACAGCGCAGGTCGCCCAGCTTGTCAACGTACCATGTGGTGTAGTCGATGTCCCGGTCGCTGAAAAGGCAGTCCCGGATATTGCCGCTGGCGATCTCCTTGTAACCCATGTGCCGCCCTGTCCAAAGGCCCAGGTCGGCAATAATGAGGATGGGCTGGTCAAGCTGGATGTTCAGGTTCACACGCTCATCTGCCAGATACTCCCCATTGATTTCGTGCATCAGGGCCATGCGCTCATACTCGGACAGCTCCGGGTACTCGGCTTCCAGGTCGGCCCGCCAGTCCTCGTAGTCCAGGTCAAGGTCACTCCAAATCATGTGCTTTTGATCTGTCACCGTGTATCACCCCTGTCCCGGTGCCGGGGCTTGATAGGCTGGCCCTGTTCATCATAGTTTTTGGGGTCGGCGGCAGGAGTGTCCCAGCCCATCGTAGCGCCGCCCTGCATCGCCATCGCCTGCGCCCTTGTCACGCCCATCTCGGCGTTCAACTCGTCAACCAGCTTTTGGCTGGTGCGGCCTTTCGTTACATAGGACGCGGAGCGGTAGCCGTCAAAGCCCCGCTCAAACATCACAATGGCCCGCTTTTCCGGCACCTTGCCATAGCACACCAGCGGCAGCGAACTTCGGAGGGGAATAACGGTGTTGCCGTTGCGCTCCATCAGCTCGGCAAACTGGCAGACGTGGTAGAGTTCGCTGCCAATTTCAACGTGATAGTCGTCAATATAGCGGCATACCCGGTCAAACACTCGCCCGTCAAACCGTCTGACACGCACGCTGTCCCCGTCCTCAATTCTGAATTTCTCCTTGTAGCCTGGGGTGATAAAGCGGATGCCCTTTTCAGCGTGTTTCATGTGGCCGTCCAGCCAGTCCCGGCGATAGCAGTAGATGAACAGGTTTTCCTCCCCCTTGTAGGGGTTCAGGCGGATCAGATAGGAATACTGCGCCGTGTCCGCCCGGAAGCCAAAGGCAAAGCCCTCGTTAAAGCCGCTCTCCGGGCGCTCCTGGCAGAAGTCCCGCATAGCGTCACGGCTTTTGAGAAAACCGCCGTACTGCTCATCGCCCACCAGGGCGTTCAGGACGCTCTCAAACTCGGCGTGAAATTCCTCGGTGCCCAGGTTTTGCCGGTGGTCTTGCCATTTTGTGAAAAATCCTTCGCCGTCCGCGCCCATGTCGGCCCGCAAGTGGCCGATACACCCGGTCTGGCCCTCAATCTGCATACTCTGGCCGGAGGTATAGAGCCGTTCCGCAGGGGTAGCGGTGCGCATGGTCAGTTCCATAAAAAATCACTCTCCTTTTGGCGCAAAAAAAGACCACCAATCATAATTTCATGGTGGTCTTTATCGCATAATTCAGTTTTTAATTGACCAGCCTTACCGGGCGTCGTCCCGGTCGTGGTGTTTAGACTTGATGGGCTTGCCCTGTTCATCGTACCGTTTCGGGTCGGCGGCGGGGACGTGCCAGCCAAACATAGACCCGGCCAGCATAGCCGCCGCCTGTGCCTTGGTCACGTTGAACTGTGCGTTGCACTCGTCCACGATGGCCTGGGCGTGGGCACGGTCGTGGCCGTATTTGTCGGTGTGATAATAGCCGCTCTCACCCTTCCTGACAATGATAATTTCATCGCTGTTGGGCAGCACATTGTAGCATTTGTCCGGCAAAGTGGAGCGCATAGGAATTACCTGACTGCCGCTCTGCTCCATCCACTCCGCAAACTCGCGGGCGTGGTAGAGACTGCCGCCAATTTCAGCGTGGGTATCATCCACATATCGGGCCATGCGGTCAAAGTGCCCGCCCTCGCTGGTGATGATCCGTACCATATCGCCGTCCGGGATTCTGAACTTTTCTTTGCCGTCCAGGGTGGTGAAACAGATGCCCTTTTCAGCCAGTTTCATGTGCTGTTCAAAGCAATCCCGGCGATAGGGGTAGATATAAACGTGGTTATCGTCCCCAGCCGGGGTGCAGCGGATCAGATAAGAGTAGTCCTGGGTATCGGCCCGGAACGCATATTCATAGCCGTTGCGGAAACACCCCTGTGAATGGTCAAGGCAATAGACGATCATGCTGGCCCGGTTTTTCAATACGCCGCCATACCGCTCGTCAAAGCGGAGCATATCAAGCACCGTGTTGAACTCGGCCTTGAACTCCGGCGTGTTTTGGGAGCGCACACAAGTTTCCCAGCTATTGAGAAAAACCGTGCCTGTGTTGTCCAGCTCGCCCCACAAATGGCCTGGGTTCCCGCACCGCTCGGCAATCCGCAAACTCTGTTCACAGGCAAAAAGCCGCTCTGTGGGGGTCGCGGGCCGTATGGTCAATTCCATAAATGTCACACTCCTTTCACCGGGCGTTCCCGCGATCCCGATGCTTGAACTTGATGGGTTCGCCCTGCTCGTCATAGTATTTCGGGTCAGCGCCGGGTTTGTCCCAGCCATAGGTGGAGCCGAACAGCATAGCGGCCTCCTGCGCCCTGGTGATGCCCATCGCTTCATTGGCGGCGGTGGCCCCCTCACGGGCGGTTATGCCCTCGGCGCGGGCACCAGCGGGCCGCTTGAACATCTCGCCCTTGGTGATAATGACGATCTCGTCAGCGGCGGTGGTGACGCTGAAACACTTATCAGGCAGGGTGGAGCGCATGGGGATCACCCTGCTGCCAGTACGCTCCACCTTCTCCGCAAAGTCGTGGAGAAGATAGAGGGTGCTGTCACAGTCGCTGAACAGCTCCACATGGCACTCGTCCACATAGCGGGCCACACGGTCACGGAGGTCGCCACTTTTAAGGATGATACGGATGCGGTCGCCATCCGGGATCGTAAACCTCTCCTTGAAATCAGGGCCGATGAAATGGACGCCCTTTTCAGCCTGTTCCACATGGAAATCAAACAAGTCTCGGAGATAGGGAAAAAGCTCAAAGTCAAACTCCACCTCGTCCAGATACAGCCGCATAAAATAGGTGTATTGCTCCGTGTCCAGCCGGAACGCATATTCCCGGTCATAGTGGCCCATATCGCTTTCCGGGTGCGCCCCGCAGTAGGCCGTCAGGGTATCGCGGTCTTTGAACACACCGCCGTACTGCCCGTCATGGCGCAGGGCGTCCAGCACATCATGGAGATTCGCCAGAAATTCGCTCGTCCGCAGATAGCCGCAGCAGTTTTCAAAATCGGTGTGAAATTCCGTCCCGTCCTCGCCCATATTGCCGCGCAGACAGCCCACCGCTCCACATTGCTCCCCGATGCTCGTACTCTGCTTACGGGCGTAAAGCTGCTCCGCAGGGGCAGCGGGCCGTATGGTCATATCCATTACCGTTCACACTCCTTATCCGGCTCTTTGGGCCGCTTTTCAGCGGCCCGCGCCCTCCGTTCCATCTGGTACTCCAATTCCTCATTGGCACGGATCAGCAAATCCTTTTTGGCTTCCATAGGGTCGGAGAAGTAGTGCCCCCAATAGTAGTTGTCGCCGCTCTTGCAGGCCCAGGTCACATACATGGGCGGTTTGCTCCCGCTCTGGCCCAAAACGAACTCGGTTTCCCCAATCTGGATGGAGTCAGTGATGGTATAGCCCTCGTTGATTCTGGCATCCATATCAGCGGCCCTCCCTGTCCTTCGATTTCTTTTCCTTTTCAGCCTGTAAAGCATCCAGACAATGCTTCGCCCATTGGGGCAGTTTCTCCGGCTCAATCGTGCCGAGAACATCACTGCGCTCAAAACGCGAGGTCTTGCCCGAATACAACTCCGTGCAGGAACAGGCGGAGCCGCGACTGTTGGGACTTGCGCCAAATCCGCCGTTGCACAGGTGGAGTTGGCTGGTTGCCCGACGGTATTCCGGGCGCAGCACCTCCGGCCTGATAACAACAATCTTGCCGTGGATGTCGCTGTGGTGCCCAATGGCGTCACAGCCACTGGCGAGGATGGGGGCGTTGGGGATGCCCTGAATTTTGGGGCCGTTCAGGTCAACACGGGTTTTCTCCGCCTGCTCCGCCACACGCCGCCCAAAGAGGGCCGCGAGTTCAGGGTAATCATCGCTGACCATGATCTCGGTGTAGAGGGCCATGATCCCGTTGTTCGTGCAGAACGCGCACATATAGCGTTGCTCATCCACACAGTCCGGGTTCTCGCCCAGCACGATCTCCCGGTCGCCTATGTGCAGGGAGTGGAAGATGACAAAATCTCCCGCCATGCGTTTTTCCTCGTTACTGTCCATTTGAAAGCCTCCTTTTTTCAAAGATTTACACCGCTCTGTGCCCTATGGACAAAAAGCGGTGTATGTAAAAAACGCTTTTTCAGCGGGCCATCAGTTTTGCCAGAAGTTCATTCACCGGCTCGGCGCTCCGGCCCTGGGCGGTCAGCTTGTTCCGCCAGTCCATCAGGCACTTGCGGATAAGGCGGTATTCATCATCAGTAAACTGGAGGTATACCCGCTTTTCCCGTTTGAACATTTGAAACAGCTCCTTTCTTCACCACCATAGTACAAGAAAAAAGAAACGGTTTCAAATGTGCGAACGGCCCTATGTAAGTGGCCCGCAAAGCGGGCCACGGGGGAAATGCTCAATACCCCGTCCGGGGCAGGGGCTTGGAGGGGGCGTAGATCTTCGTCACCCAGCGGGTGGTCGCCATGATCCACTGGCCGTTGTAGACGCCGCCCACGTCCGCCTGATTCACAAACTGACTGCCGCCCTTGGCCCAGGACACCACGGTGCAATCAATTTTGGGGGCTTCTACCTGCCGGAAATTGGCGGGTACGGTGCCGAACACGAACATCACTTCTGTGACATACTCATTGGACGCCAGCCGCAGGGCTACGGGGGACGCTTCCAGCACATAGTTTTGCTGGGTGTTCAGGCTGTCCGCCAGGACGCGGTACTCGCCGCTGCTCAAATTGGTCTTGTAAACGATCTTGTAGTTACCGGGGGCGTTATAGGTGCCGGTGGTGATCTTCGCCAGCCGTACCGCCTCCACGGGCAGCGTATCTCTCCAATAGAAAGAGGTAAGCGCGGTGGTGGAGTTGTTGCCGATGTTGGAGAACGTGTAGCGGATATTCTGACCGGGCATGACCTCGGCGTAGCCGGTTTTCTGGATGGCAACATTGGTGTAAAGGCTCTTGTTGGTCATAGCGGCCTTTACGATCTGCCCCGCGTGTTCGATTTCCACGTCGATGGGGGTCTTGTCCAGCCCGTAGAAGTCAGCGGCCTGGGATTCCACCACCTTGTAGCGGCCCAGGGGCAGGGGCTTGGACACGGCCACGCCGTTCTTGTCGGTGCGGATGGTATCGACAAGGTTGCCGGTGCGGTAGTGGTAGATTTCAAACACGGTGCCGGGGATGGGAGTGCCAGCGGGCCAGCCGTTCATGGAGTTGTAGTCGGCGCTGGTCTTGGTGATCTGGATTTGCCCGGTGACGGCGGTATTTGTCCAGGTGATGGTGGTACAGCCGCCGTACTCCACATAGATGGTTTTGGGCTGAGTGTCCAGAATATAGCCCTCGGCGCACTCAATCTCCCGGATGGTGTACCGGCCATCCTCCAACTCCTTGTCGATATACACATACCCCTCATTGTCGCTTTCATAGGTGCCCACGGGGTTGCCCTTGGCATCGGACAGCAGGAACTTGACGCCATAAATGCCCTTGCCGGTCACGCTGTCGATTTTGTGAATGAGGGCGCTGCCGCTCTGCCGGTTGGTGATTTCCAGTGTGGCCGTGCCGCCGTCCTTCACCTCAATCTGGTGGGGGGTATCGTCCAGCTTGTAGCCCTTGGCGGCTTTCAGCTCCACCACCTGATACCAGCCCTTTTCGGCTTCGGGCAGGTTGATGACGCCATTGGCATCGGTGGTATAGGTGCCGATGATCTCCCCGTTCAGCTTGCGGACTTCAAACTGGACGCCCTTGATGCGCTCCCCGGTTTCCTCGTCCTTCTTGATGATGGTAAGCCCGCCCACCTTCGTGTTATACACAGTGATGGTCTGCGTGTCGGTGGGGTTCACCTTGACGGTCTGCGTCCTGGTGCCCTCGTCCATCACATAACCGGGCAAAGGCTTGGTTTCCGTGATGACCAA
>CAJUQD010000077.1 GCA_910588105.1 uncultured Oscillospiraceae bacterium
CATACCTGCATTTTATCAGATCTTTTACTTGTTTTCAATCGTGGCTACTATATCAGCGGTTGTCAGTTACGTTTTGCCCGCCGTTCACTTTCATATTGCGCGCCGCGCCACATTTCTCCCGTGCTTTGGCTTTTCTGAAATTCTCCCCGGTAATGCGAACGGGGGTACACATTTCCGTAAGGCGGCCATAAATGCGGGCATGGGCGATGTCCTCCGGGTTCTGCAATTCCTCCAGAGTCAAATTTGTTGTGACTATCAACGGCTTTCTGCTGCGGTATCGGCTGTCAATCACGTTGTAAACCTGTTCAAGCCCGTATTCTGTGCACGCTCCATGCCGAAATCGTCAAGGATAAGCAGGGGGAAGCTGCAAAGGCGGGCTATGTATTCGTTCCTGTCCTTGTAGCTGGCGGCAAGGTCGTTGAGTATCAAGGCAAAGTTTGTCATGCACACGGAAACCTCTTTCTCCATGAGGGCGTTGGCGATACACCCGGCGAAATAGCTTTTGCCTGTGCCTACCATGCCCCATAACAGATAGCCGATATTCCCGGCTTTCATTTCCTCCCAACACTCCACATAAACAAAAGAAGTACCAGCCATGAGGCTGGTACTTCTTTTGCCATACCAAATCCTTTTCATTTGTCGTAAATCTGTCGTAAATCTCGAAAGCTCGTTTCTTTTTTGCAATAAATCAAGCTGTTTTCTGCAAAGCAGTCGTTTTCTCGAATGTTCTATGCAAAATTTTAGTCCAACGGCTTCATCGTGGGGAAGAGCAAAACTTCCCGGATGGAGTCGTTATTGGTGAGCAGCATGACACAGCGGTCGATGCCGATGCCCATGCCCCCCGTGGGAGGAAGGCCATATTCCAGCGCGGTGATATAGTCCTCGTCCATCATGCCCGCCTCATCGTCTCCCCGCGCACGCATCTCCACCTGCTTCTGGAAGCGTTGGCGCTGGTCGATGGGGTCATTGAGCTCGGAGAAGGCGTTGCCCATCTCGCTGCGGCAGATAAACAGCTCAAAGCGCTCGGTGAGCCGAGGATCCTTGGGGGAGCGCTTGGCCAGGGGGGACACGTCAACCGGGTGCATGGTGATGAACGTGGGCTGAATCAGCTTCTCCTCCACCCGCTGGTCGAACACCTCGTACAGGGCGTTGCCCCAGGTCTTGTCGGCGGTTTCAGGCAGCTCCACGCCAATGGACTTGGCGGCGGCCACCGCCTCCTCATCTGTATCCATGGCCATAAAGTCCAGCCCGGTGTACTGCTTCACCGCCTCATACATGGGCAGACGGGGCCAGCCCGGCGTCAGATCGATGTCCTGTCCCTGCCACTGGAGCTGGTAGGTGCCCAGAATCTTCTGGGTGGCTGAGGTTAGCAGATCCTCAAACAGATCCATCATATCGTTGAAGTCCGCGTAGGCCTGATAGAGCTCAATGGTGGTAAATTCCGGGTTGTGCCGGTTATCCATGCCCTCGTTGCGGAAGATACGGCCCATCTCGTACACCCGCTCCAGCCCGCCCACAATGAGCCGCTTCAAAGGCAGCTCGGTGGCAATGCGCATGTACATGTCGATATCCAAGGTGTTGTGGTGGGTGATGAAGGGCCGGGCGGTGGCACCGCCGGAGATGGTGTTCAGCACTGGCGTCTCCACCTCCATATAGCCCCTCGCGTCCATAAAATCCCGGACATGCTTGATAAACTGGGAGCGGATGACGAAATTCCGCTTCACATCCGGGTTCATAATGAGATCCACATACCGCTGGCGGCACCGGGTCTCCACATCGGTGAGGCCATGGAATTTCTCCGGCAAGGGCAGCAGGGACTTGGACAGCAGGGTAACGGTTTTCGCCTTGACGGAGATCTCGCCGCGCTTGGTACGAAACACCTCGCCCTCCACCCCCACGATATCGCCGATATCGTACTTTTTGAAGGCTGCCAGCGCCTCCTCCCCCACGTCATCGATACGGACATAGAGCTGAATGCGGCCGGCGCCGTCCTGGAGGTCGGAAAACACCGCCTTACCCATGCCGCGCTTGCTCATCAGGCGGCCGGCCAGGCGGACGGCCTGCCCCTCCATCTCCTCGAAGCGGTTCTTAATCTCGTCGCTGTGGTGGGTAACGTCAAACTTGGTGATGACAAACGGATCCTGCCCCTGCTCCCGCAGGGCGGCCAGCTTGTCCCGCCGGACCTGGAGCAGCTCGGACAGGGAGGGCTCCTCCTGAACAGGCTGGTTGTTGGTCTGATCAGACATGATCTTCTCTCCTTTGTAATACAGCGCCATCCTCACCTCTGGATGGCAACCACCTCATACTCAATATTTCCGGCGGGGGCCTCCACCACCGCCACCTCGCCCACAGCCTTGCCCAGCAGAGCCTTGCCGAAGGGGGATTCCTCCGAAATGCGTCCATTCATGGGGTCGGCCTCCTGGGAGCCCACCACCTGATAGGACTCCTCCTCGCCGGTGGCCACATCCTTCACGGTGATCCTGCTGCCCATGCGCACGGTGTTGGAGCTGTCGGCGCTCTCCTCAATGACCACATAGTTGGCCAGGATATTCTCCAGCTCGGCAATGCGGGAATACAGCTTGCCCTGCTCGTTTTTCGCCTCGTCGTACTCGCTGTTCTCCGACAAGTCGCCAAAGGACCGGGCCTCCTTGATGAGGTCGGCGACCTCCTTCTCACGCACGGTTTTGAGATACACCAGCTCCTGTTTCAGTTCCTCCAGACGCTCCGCGCTCAGCTTATATTCCTTGGCCATCTCTGCCTCATCCTTTCTTCCCCGCCTTCCGGCGGGCGCTGCGGATGGGCCGACAGGTCGCCTCACCACAGCGGTTTTATGGAATTATAGATATTTTATTCTCTTTTGTCAAGGGGTTCCATGCAGTCTCCATGGTTTCCCCCGGAAATTCTCTTACTATGTTCCTGCCGCCGTCATTTTTTGCGGGTGGATGGGCGCTTTTTCTTCCTACCGCCGCTCAGCAGCCCCGCCAGTGCCCCGCCGCACAGGCAGCCCGCCAGCTCAATCAGTGCCTGGCCGCCCAGCGCCAGCGTCTCGCTCATCAGCAGGCCCACCGCCAGGATAAGCAGATAGCACACCGCCCCTGCCGCCAGCCCGCCCAGCAGCCGCCGGGATTTCCACTTGGCGCAGGCCAGCAGCCCCCCGGTAAAGCAGCCCAGCACACACGCCGCCGCCGTCAGCTGGGGCGCCGCGCTGTCCTTCACAATCCCTCTGGATACTGCCGCCGCCCCCAGCAGCAGAAGGACCAGTTCCACCCCCAGGGCCAGCAGGCCGCCCAGCGCCACCCCCGTGGCCATCTGCACAGCGTTCATCCCCTGCATCTCGCCTTTCCCCATAAAAAGCACCCCTTTTCACATGGTTTCTATACCATATGCAAAAGAGGTGCTTGTCATTCCTCAGTCTGCGAGAATCACTTGTCGGCCTTTTTATCCGTCTTTTCAGGCGCGGGGGCCTCCTCGGTGCTCTGGGTACCCTTGCTGGAGATGGCCCACTTGGTAAACTCCACCCGGACGCGGTCAGCGCCGGTCTCCATCACCACGGTCTGTTCCTTCACAGCGCAGATGGTGCCCACCACGCCGCCGATGGTGGTGATCACATCCCCCACCTTCAGGTTGTTGCGCATCTCGGCGGCGGCTTTCTTCTTCTTGTTCTCCGGACGGATCATCAGAAAATACATGGCCACCAGCATGACCACGCACAAAACCAGCGGCGAAAACAGCGACACGCCGCCGACATCGGCGGCCGTGCCCGCGGACGCGGACAGAATATACATGATAATGGTTCCTCCTATGTCAAAATGTTTGCTGCTTACGGCATGATAAGCATTATATCGGAAAGACCTGGTAAAGACAAGCCCTTTTCAAAATAAAATTCACTCGGCCCTTCCCGCCAGCCTCCGGGAATACCCGGCACGGAATGCGGCAAACTGACCTGCGTCCAGCGCCTCCCGGATGCGCCGTGCCAGCTCGTTGTAGAAATACAGGTTGTGCATTACCGCCAAACGCATAGCAAGCATCTCCCCCGCCACAAACAGGTGGCGCAGGTAGGCCCGGGAGAAGCTCCGGCACACCGGGCAGCCGCAGCGGGGGTCGATGGGCCGTTCATCCAGCTTGAAGCGCTCGTTTTTAATGTTCAGCGCCCCGTCCCAGGTAAACAGCTTGCCGTGTCGGGCGTTGCGGGCAGGCATCACACAGTCGAAAAAGTCCACCCCCCGGGCCACCGCCTCAATGATGTTGGAGGGAGTGCCCACCCCCATGAGATACCGGGGCTTGTCCGCAGGCATATGGGGCTCCACCGCCTCAATGACGGAGTACATCACCTCGGTGGGTTCCCCCACCGCCAGCCCTCCGATGGCGTAGCCGCCGCAGTCGATTTTAGCGGTCTCCCTCATGTGCCACACCCGCAGGTCCTCATAAGTGGCCCCCTGGTTGATACCGAAAAGCACCTGGCCCGGGTTCACGCAGTCCGGCAGGGCGCACAGCCGGTCATGCTCCGCCTTGCACCGCCCTAGCCAGCGCAGGGTTCGCTCGCAGGAGGCTTTGGCATAATCGTAGGGCGCGGGGTTTTCCACGCACTCGTCAAAGGCCATGGCGATATCGCTGCCCAGGTTGGACTGGATGCGCATGGACTCTTCCGGCCCCATGAAAACGCGCCTGCCGTCGATATGGGAAGAGAAGGTAACCCCTTCCTCGGTGATCTTCCGCAGCCCCGCCAGGGAGAACACCTGAAACCCGCCGGAATCGGTGAGTATGGGCCCATCCCACCGTATAAACTTGTGCAGCCCCCCCATTTGACGCACCACGCCGTCTCCTGGGCGCAGGTGGAGGTGATAGGTGTTGGACAACTCAATCTGACAGCCCAGTTCCTTCAGGTCAAAGGCGGACACCGCCCCCTTGATAGCCCCCTGGGTGCCCACATTCATAAATACCGGGGTCTGCACCGTGCCGTGAGGGCAGGAAAACTCCCCCCGCCGGGCCGCGCCCTCGGTTTTGATTACTCGAAACATAGCATCCTCCTCACAGCTTCCGATACCACGACTTCAGCTCCCCTTGCGTCCCAGGGGGGGGCGGCAGGCTTTTTCACACCCGCCTCCGCACAATATTGGGCATGGCTTCCCATTGCTCCATCCCTGCACCTCTTTGTTTCCTCTTCTCTTCTTATTTTACCTGGACCTGCCCCTCCCCGTCAAGCCCGGCGTCCAGATTCTCCCGCGTCCTCCCATTTTGGGAATAAAATTTCTTTTCTTGCAAAGAGCTCTGGAAAATTTCATCTTTTTATGGTATGATAAAAATAAAGATTTCATCTTCCGAAGCGGAGTGGATTTTTTCATGATGGAACAGATGGACAGGGCGCCTGCCCGACAAAATACAGAACACCCGGGCCAGCTGGACGAGCTGCGGCAGGCCAACGCGGCGCTGTCGCGGGAACTGGAGCGGCTGAGAGGGGAAAACTCTGCCCTGGCGCAGGCTTTGGCGGAGGCCGAAGCGGCAAACCAGTCCAAAAGCCGTTTTTTGTCCAACATGTCCCACGACATCCGCACCCCCATGAACGCCATTGTGGGCATGACTGCCATCGGCTTGGCCCACATTGATGAAAAGGCCCGGGTACACGATTGCCTGGGCAAGATTCAAACCGCCTCCTCCCACCTGATGAGCCTGGTGAACGATGTCTTGGATATGTCCCGCATCGACAGCGGGCGCATGATCCTGAATGAAGAGCCTTTTTCCCTGGCGGAGCTGGTTCACGACGTGGCCGTCATCGTCAGCCCCCAGGCCGCCCAGAAAAGCCAGTCCCTGCAAATCGACATCGGGGATATCCTGGCGGAAAGCCTGCTGGGCGATTCCCTCCGCCTGCGGCAGATTCTGGTCAACATCATCGGCAACGCGGTGAAGTATACCCAGACCGGCGGCGACATCCAAGTCCGCTTCTTCCAGCTCCCCGCGTCCAGCCAGGGCGGCCGCCCGGCAGTCCGGCTGGTTTTTTCCTGTCGGGACAACGGCATCGGCATGAGCCCTGAATTCCTCCAGCGCATCTTTCTGCCCTTTGAGCGGGTGAATAGCAGCGCCGTCAGTAAAATTGAGGGCACCGGCTTGGGCATGTCCATCGTCAAAAAACTGGTAGACGCCATGGATGGAACCATCACCGTGGAAAGCGAGGAGGGTAAAGGCAGCGCGTTCCGCATTGAACTGCCCATCCTCCTCTCCGGCCAGGGGCACGAAGCTCCCGCCTTGCCCACGGGAGCCACAATACTGGTGGCGGAAGGCCTTCCCGGCCGGGCGAACCAGATCATGAACTGTCTGCGCTCCGCCGGACTGGCTCCTGTCTGCCTGAATACGGGGCTGGCCGCCATCACCCGCCTCACCGAAGCCCAGTATGAGGGGCGTATGCCCTGCGCCCTGCTGCTGGGACAGGAGCTGGCCGACATGCCGCCGCTGGATATGGCCTCCCACGCGCGCCAGCTGGCAGGGCCGGACTTCCCCATTGTGCTGGTGTCGGATCAGGACTGGGCTCAGATCGAATACCGCGCCGCCCGGGCGGGGGTCAACGCCTTCGTACCCTGCCCCCTCTTCCCCAGCAGGCTGCTGGAAACCCTGTCCTCCCTCACCTCCGGCCCGGACGCCGGCTCCCAGGCAGGCGGCACCCGGGAGGATGACTACACCGGCAGCCGCATTTTGCTGGTGGAAGACAACGAGCTTAACCAGGAAATCGCCATGGAGCTTTTGGGCATGACCGGGGTTCAGGTGGACGCGGCGGGGGACGGAGCCCAGGCTCTGGAGCTGTTCCGGCACTCCGAGGAGGGCTGGTACGACCTTATTTTCATGGATATCCAAATGCCGGTCATGGACGGCTTTGAGGCCACCCGGCGCATCCGCACCCTGCCCAGGCAGGACGCCAGGGACGTGTGGATTGTGGCTATGACGGCAAACGCCTTTGTGGAGGACATCCGGCTGTCCCGGGAGGCCGGTATGAACGAGCATGTCTCCAAGCCGGTGGATGTGGACCGCCTGCTGGATATTCTGCGCCGGCAGCTGAAGCCCCACAGGGCCCGGCGCTGAACGGCCCAGCCCCACGCGGCGAAGGGAGGGAGGCACCATGCAGCCTTATCAAGAAGAATACATCGCCAATCTGCGGCAGATCGCTGAGCTGACCCGGCGAAAAAAACCGGGCCGAGCTTCCCTCGACGAATACTGCGCCCAATTGCGCCGCAACGAGACCCTGGCAGGGGAGACAGCAAAGCACAGTATGGAACTGCTGCGCGGCCGCCTCTTTCCGATTTTGGATGATCTGTTTCAGGCGGGGGCCGATACGGTTCGGGAGCTGGAGGAATTTTCCCTCCAGCTCTATAACGGCCAGCTGGAGCTGGATGTGGGTCTGTTCTGCCAGATCCGCCAGGCATTGCTCTCCCTGGCCCGGCAGAAGAAGGACCGCGCCGCCATGATCCGTCATCTGTACTGGCTGGGCATGGGACGCAACTGCCTGTGCGGCAAGCTGGTGGGCATACCCTTTGCGGACATTGCCAAATACATGAATCGGATGCGGCTGTGCTTCACCGAGGCAGCGGCCTATCTCAAGTATTACGACCAGATCAAGGACACCGAAACCCGGGGCTATATTCTGCGCTCACGCGCCAACATCTCCCTGGGGCAGTTCAGCCTCCCCGGCGAAAAGATCCGCCTTATCAAAGGGACACTTCAGATCCTGCAGGACAAAGGCTACCAGGATAAGGCCCCGGACCTTCCCTGGGACCGGTTCATCTACCTGACCCATCAGAATATGGCCTCCAGCATCTCCTACAGCCGGGAAAAGGTGATGACCCCCCAGGACATGGCCGACATCATGGAGTCCGCCTATATTGTCTATCAGCGGCGTTTCGAGGAGGCGGAAATGCAGGGCAAGCAGCCCCCCGCAAAATCTGCGTTTGCCTACTATGCCATTGAGTATTACTGCGGCCTATACAGCCTTGGCGCCCTTCTTTCCAGGGTGGAAAGCCTGCTGGACGCCGCCGATCCCGCCGACTACTCAAACGATGGCATGTATACCATGATTTCCCTGCCCGCCTTCTACAGCCAATATCTCCAGCAATACCCGGAACAGCTGCCCCAGCGCAGAACCTATTTGGAGCGGCTCTACCGGCGGACGCTGGACTATGTGGACTCCTTTCCCGATCCCGTCGGCCACGGCGCCCTTTTCCTGTACCTGCGCCAGCTCTCCCATACCTTTGTGGAGACCGACAGCAGCATCCTCTACAGTGAATTCCTCCAGAGTATTTTGTTGCGCTTTGCCCCGGAGGTCTATGTCCATTCCCAGGTGGTGGGGACAGGAGCGCAGGCGCTTTGCTCCCTCATCATGGACGAAGAGCCCACCTTCTTTGATGATATCGACTTTATCCGTGCCATTGGAGACCCTGCCGAAAAGCGGGCTGCCGTGCTGGACTACGCCGAAGGCTGCGGCGCCTTCCATGACGCGGGCAAGATCAATGTCATTGAGCTCTATTCCCACACCGCCCGGCAATGGTTTGACGAGGAGTATGAGATGGCCCGGCTCCACACCACCGCTGGGTCGGAACTGCTCTCCTCCCGGCCCTCCACCAACCGCTATGCCCCTGCCGCCCTGGGGCACCACACCTGGTATGACGGCTCGCACAGCCATTCCTCCGCCTACAAGAGGCTGGAATGCCCTGAACGGCAGATGGTGGATGTCATCGCCCTTGTTGACTGGCTGGAGGCCATAACCCACAGCGGGATCTCCTACACCGGGACAGAAATGACCTTTGACGAGGCAGTCCGGGCCGCCATTGAGTTGGAAGGCAAACGCTTCTCCCCCCTCCTCACCGCCAGACTCCGGGACGGCGCGGCGGAGCGAATCCGCCGTGTCTTTGACAGGGGACGCCGGGACGCCTACCGCCGCATGTACGATGATGCCCGCCAATCCCTATCCTCTTCGGAATAAAAAACCGCAAGCAGTAAGCCCCTGGAACCGATGGCCGGTTCCAGGGGCCATTTTATTCGGGGGAAACTCCATCCGTAATGAACATCGCATCCCCCATGACCACGGGAGACCCGATACCACCCCGGCAAGCACCATGAAAAGTGCTGTAAATCAAGGGCTTAGAAGCCCCTGGGAGCCGCAGGATGCCGCCCAAACTCTCCGTTGCCTCAGTAAAAAAGCCCCTTGTGGGGGCTTTTTGTGTCTTGTGCATCTGGTTCATGCGTAGCGCAATCTGCCTCTCGGCTCTGGGATGGGGCGGCCTAATTCCTTGGCAGTTTCAATCCACTCTTGGATGACTCTTTCCACGTTCTTCACCACATCAGAGGCGGTCGGCCCATCTGCCATGCAACCGGCAAGCTCAGGGACTTCAGCGATATACGCATTATCGTCATGGCTCCAGTAAATGATAATCTCATACTTGCTCATCATCATCGCCTCCTAAACGATACTTCAGAATAATTTCACGAACCTGCTTCACCTGATACGGTTTGGCCTTGTTGCCTGCTGGCTGGATATTGATGATTTCCTCCACTCCGTCCTTCGTGAAGATAAAGTGGTCCCCTCGCACACGGCGGTCAAAGCCCAATCGGTCAAGCACCGAGCAAAGGTCTGAAAACAAAATGTTCCTGTCCTGCCTACCGCTCAGTATCGACTGCATCAGTTTTTCGTGCTGGCCCATGCTATTCTCACCCCGGCTTTATTGTACCCTTGCAAACTCATTCTATCAGATTTCAGCCGGATATGCAATCAAATTTTGGGGCGGCTCGATAAGATTTTTACTTCTTCTGGCCGTAGGTGATTTCCGGCAACCACTCGTACCGCTCCTCGAAGGGAACGAAGTCGCCGCTGTCGCCGCATATCTGCTTCATCAGACGGTCCATCTTTTCCCTCGCATAGTCAGCTTCGGGATTCTTGGTCAGGGCGTCAAAGTATCTGTCGTAGCACTTGCCCCACGCCTCCAGAACCTTCTTCAGCCTCTTGTAGCCGAACACGTCCTTCCCCATGACCTCTGGGTCGTTCAGGGTCAGGATGAGCGTGTCCGTCATGTACTGCTGGTAGGTCTGCCGGGTGGCGTCCTGAAGCACACCGTCCCGAACCTTCTGCCGTGCAAGGTAGCCGTTTCTTTTTCCCATACTCAGCCTCCGCTGCTAATCATAATCCCGGCGAAGTCGCTCTGGCCGATGACCACCTCGCCGTTCTCCCACATCTCCCGCACCCTCGCCTCGGCCTCGGCCCAGCTCGCCGCCAGCACCGGCACCAGCTTCTTCCGATGTTCAATGACGACCACATCGTACCGGCGTACCGTGGGCGGGATGACCTTCTCCGCCTTCGCCAGCAGGGTCTCCAGAACGAGCGTGTCCTTCCGAAGTTCAAGCTGGTCGTCGGCATCCTGCTCCTGCGTGGAGTAGCTGTCCAGCAGCATCTCCTCGTTCAGCTCCTTGCACAGCTCCACGATGTCCCGGACGGTCTCAGCACTGTCAGCGCCAGTGATAAAATGAAAGAAAACGCCGAGGAAAAAATGTAGTTTTG
>CAJUQD010000078.1 GCA_910588105.1 uncultured Oscillospiraceae bacterium
TCTGGGCGGGGGTGAGGGATTCCATCACGTCCTGGCCCACGGCCCGCTCGGTGACCGAGGCCACAAAGCTTTTAACCACCTTGAAATTGACGTCCGCCTCCAGAAGGGCCATTTTGATCTCCTTCATGGCCTCCTTCACATCGGCCTCGGACAAACGGCCCTTGCCCCGCAGGCGCTTGAACACGGCGGACAGCTTATCGGTGAGACTTTCAAATGCCATAACAGTTACTCCTGCTCCAGTTTGGCCACATTTTCCTTGATAGTCCGGGCCAGCTCATCCAGCATGGCGTCGCTGTAGCTGCGCCGGTCAACAGACTGGAGCAGCTTGTCGGCGGCCTGGTCAATGGCGGCGATAGCCGCCCGGGACTGCTGGAAACGGCGGATAATGTGGGTTTTGTCCTCAATCTCCGTCATGGATGCCTCGGCCCGGACGATCACATCCCGCACGCCCTGGCGGGAGATGCCGTAATTCTCCGCGATCTCAGCCAACGACAAGTCCTCATTGTAATAGAGGTCATAGAATTCCCGCTGGCGCTCAGTGAGCAGATCGCCGTAAAAATCAAACAGCATGGCCATTCGGTATGCCTGATTTTTCATGGAATCCCGCCTCCAAAAATAATGTGTAAAGTTTATTAGCTTTACAATGAGTTACTATACCACAAACGATCTCAAAAGTCAAGGAGAAAATGCCTGGATTTTCCGGGAAACCGGGAAATTTCCGAAAAAATTGGAAAACCTTTCAGACGGGGCAGATTCTTATGCTGAACCGGCATTGACAAGCGAAGGGTGCACGGCGTATGATGTATATCGGGCCGGGAAAGGCCGATCTGGAAATAACGCATCACGGAAGGGCGAAAGGCGCCGGGCATTAAAAGCTTGGACAGCGCGCTCATTGAGGAGGGACGCCGTATATGGGGAACATTTATACATCAATAGACCAGCTGATCGGCCGTACACCGCTGCTGGAACTTACCCGGCTGGAGCGGGCAGAGGGGACGGGGGGCCGGATCCTGGCAAAGCTGGAATATTTCAACCCTGCGGGGAGTGCAAAGGACCGGGTGGCCAAGGCCATGCTGGATGACGCCGAGGCCAGGGGGATGCTGAAGCCGGGCAGCGTTATCATTGAGCCCACATCAGGAAACACCGGAATCGGCTTGACCTCGGTGGCATCAGCGCGGGGCTATCGAGTCATCATTGTTATGCCCGACACTATGAGCATGGAGCGGCGGCAGCTGATGAAGGCATATGGAGCCGAGTTGGTACTTACTGAAGGGGCGAAGGGAATGGCTGGGGCCATTGCCAAGGCGGAGGAGCTGGCCCGGGAGATTTCCGGCAGTTTCATTCCCGGCCAGTTTGTCAACCCGGCCAACCCTGCCGCCCACAGGACGTCCACCGGGCCGGAGATCTGGGAGGATACCGATGGCCAAGTGGATATTTTTGTGGCTGGAGTGGGCACCGGCGGCACCATTACTGGGGTAGGTGAATACCTGAAGGGGAAAAACCCCAAGGTGGAGGTGGTGGCGGTGGAGCCCGCCAGCTCCCCGGTTTTGAGCAAAGGAACCCCGGGAGCCCATAAAATCCAGGGGATCGGTGCGGGCTTTGTGCCCCAGGTGCTGAATACCACTGTGTACGATGAGATTATCACCGTGGAGGATCAGGACGCCTTTGCTTTGGGTAGAAGAATGGGGCGGCTGGAGGGTATACTGGTGGGCATTTCCTCCGGGGCGGCCCTGTGGGCGGCGGTGCAGCTGGCCAAACGGGTGGAAAACGCGGGCAAAACGATTGTGGCTGTTCTGCCCGATGCCGGGGAGCGCTACCTGTCAACACCCATGTTCAAGGAGTAGGGCTGGTTTGAATAGTATGGAAACACCCCCGCCTGGGCGGGGGTGTTTCCGTGTTTAGAAAAAATTTACCGCTCCAGGCAAAATAACAGGTGTCAAATGGCGGCCTATGATGTATAATACTGGTTTAGAACAATCTGCACCAATGAGGAGGAAGGTTATGCAGCAGCATTGGAAGCGGCTGGCGGACGGCGTGGAACTGTCCGCAATCCAGACGGACAAGTTCAAAACTGGCCTGTTGGCCGTGACCCTTACTATCCCCCTGAGCGGGGAAACCGCCACCGCCGGGGCGCTGATCCCGGAGGTGCTCAGCCGGGGCAGCAGGAACCACCCGGATATGGAGCGGCTGTCCGCTGCGACGGATGCGCTGTACGGCGCTTCTTTGGGCCCGGCGGTGCGCCAGCGGGGGGAGAGCCAGTGCGTCAGCTTTTTGAGCAGCTTCATTGACGACCATTATGCCCTGGATGGGTCGGCGGTGCTGGAACCGACCGCCGCCTTGATGGGAGAGGTTTTGCTGGATCCCGTGCTCCAGGAGGGGGCATTCCGGCGGGATTATGTGGAGTCGGAAGGGGTCAACCTGGCCGACCGTATTGAGGCGCGGGTGAATGACAAGCGTGGATGGGCGGTTTTCCGGCTGATACAGGAGATGTGCGCCGGGGAGGCCTATGCCGTGGATAAGCTGGGCAGCGCACAGTGCGCCCGGTCCATGACGGCGGAGCGGCTGTGGGCGGATTACCGGGCGCTGCTTTCCCGGGCCCGGGTAAATTTTTACTACGGCGGCGCCGCCCGGCTGGAACGGGTGGAGGATGCGGTGCGCCGCGCATTTGCCCCGCTGCTGACGGGGCGGGACGCCCCCGTGCGCTGCCAGGTGGAGGCGGAGCCCAGGGGGCCTGTGCGCACGGTGACCGATGCCATGGACGTGACCCAGGGCAAGCTGGCTATTGGTTTCCGCACCGGCGGGATTACCATGGCCAGCGATGATTACCCGGCCCTGGTGGTGTGCAATGCCCTCTATGGCGGCAGCGCAAACTCCAAATTGTTTTTGAACGTGCGGGAAAAGCTGAGCCTGTGTTACTATGCCTCGTCCATGCTGGATAAGGTAAAGGGACTGATGGTGGTGTCTTCCGGGGTGGAGTTTGCCCAGTTTGACCGGGCACAGGAGGCGATTTTAGACCAGCTGGAGGCGATGCGGCGGGGGGACTTTACCCAGGAGGAGCTCACCGCAGCCATCCGAACAGTGACGGGCAGCCTGCGGGGCCGGCAGGACAGCCAGGGGCAGATGGAGGACGACCGGTTGACCGGCGTACTGTTCCACGCAGCGGCCGGGGAGGACGGGGAGCTTATCAAAGCGGTGGAGGCGGTGACGGCGGACCAGGTGGCCGGGGCCGCCCAAAAGCTGAAGCTGGATACCATATTCCGCCTGACGGGGAAGGAGGGCTGAGGTGATGGATAAGCTGGAATATACCGCGCTGGGCCAGAGCGTCTGCCACTGCCTGCTGCCCAATGGACTGAATATCTACGTGGATGTGAGGCCGGAATACGCCAAGCAGTTCGCTTTTTTTGCCACCCGTTACGGCGGGATGGATCTGCGCTTCCGCGGGGAGGACGGGGAATGGCTGGGCACCCCGGCGGGGGTGGCCCACTTTTTGGAGCACAAGACCTTTGATACCGAGGATGGGAACGCCCTCCAGCGCATGGCGGCCAATGGGGTGGACCCCAACGCATTCACCTCCGCGTCCATGACGGGCTACTATTTCGACGGTGTGCGGGGCTTTGAGGAGAATCTGCGCACCCTGCTGTCCTTCGTATCCGTGCCTTGGTTCACCCCTGAGAGCGTGGCCAAGGAGCAGGGCATTATCGCCCAGGAGATCCGCATGTGCGAGGACGACCCCAACGACGAGGCGTATTATGGCCTGCTGGAGGCAATGTACGTCAGCCATCCCGTGCGAAACCGGGTGGCGGGGACGGTGGAGTCCATCTCCTGCATCACGGCGGATACCCTGTACCAGTGCCACCGTGCGTTTTACCGGCCGGGAAATATGGTGCTGTGCGCGGCGGGAAACATTGATCCCCAGCGGGTAGCGGACATCGCCCAAGAGGTGCTGCCGGGCGCGCCTGCCCCGGCAGTGGCGGTAGACCATGGGCGTCCGGAACCGGTTCAGGTGGGGAAGCATGACACGCGAAAGACCATGGCGGTGTCCATGCCCCTGTTTGCCTTGGGCTTCAAGGGGACGCCCGCGGTTGGGGCGGAAGGCCTGCGCCAGCGGCTGGTTGCGGAGCTGATATGCGACATGCTGTTCAGCCCGTCCGCGCCGCTCTACAGCCGCCTTTACGAACAGGGGCTCATCAACGGCTCTTTTGGCAGCTTCTATTCCTCCAGCCCGGGCTGTGCGTTTGTTGCGGCGGAGGGGGAGAGCCGGGATCCGGAGCGGGTGCGCGGCGAGGTGCTGAAGGAGGCGATCCGCCTGGGGCGGGAGGGCATTGACCCCGCACTGTGGGACCGGCTGAAACGGGCGGCCTACGGCACCATGGTGCGCCACCTCAATTCCATGGAGGACACCTGTATCGAGTTGGCTGAGGCCCACTTCAATAGGGCGGACTACCTCAGCTTTCCCCAGGCGTTCCAGAGCATTGAGCGGGCGGACGGGGAAGCCCTGCTGCGGGAATGGTGCGTGGAGGAGCGCACTGCCCTGTCCGTCATTTTGCCGGAAGAATAGATAAGACATAGAGGGGAATGACCATGACAAATACCGTTTTTTTCCCCGGCCTGGGGCTGGAATTTGAACTCAACCGGGTGGCGTTCACCGTATTCGGTCACAACATTTACTGGTATGGCGTCATTATTGCGGCGGGCTTTCTGCTGGCAGTGATCTACGGCCTGCATATCGCACCCCGGTTTGGCATGGACCCGGATAAGATTACCGACGCTATTTTTGTGGTGGTGCCCATGGCCATCATTGGCGCCCGGCTGTATTACGTGATTTTCAATCCGGCGGTGTGCCTCGGTGCGGACGGCTCCTTCAGCTTGCTGAGGATGATCGCATTTTGGGACGGGGGGCTGGCCATCTACGGCGGCGTCATCGCCACGGTGGTCACCGCCGTGATCTACTGCCGGGTACGGAAGATCGACTTCTGGAGCGGCATGGATGTCACCGTCTACGGCCTGCTCATCGGCCAGCTCATTGGGCGCTGGGGAAATTTTGTCAATGTGGAGGCCTACGGCGGGCTTACCAAGCTACCTTGGCGGATGTGCTCCAGCTCCATCGCTAATGAGCTGTGGCGGGATGGGTTTTTGGAATCCGAGCAGATGTACCAGAGCGTTTTGGACGGTACGCTGGGGGTCCACCCCACCTTTTTGTATGAATCGCTGTGGAACCTGCTGGGGCTGGCGCTGCTGATCCTGCTGATGAAGCGGGGAAGGAAGTTCAACGGGCAGATGTTCCTCAGTTACGTGATCTGGTATGGTCTGGGCCGGGCGGCGATCGAGGGGCTGAGAACGGACAGCCTGTACTTCTTCGGCACGCCCATACGCTCGTCCCAGATGCTGGGCATCCTGTCGGCTGCGGTTGGCATTGGGCTGTATGTGGTTCGGCGCAGGACTGCCGGGCCTGCGCTGCCTCCCTTCCGGGCCGCAGACGGGGAGGGGGAAGAGAGGAAAACAGGCGAGAGCGCTCCGGCGGAAGAGGCTGCTCCAGGAGAAATGATCCCGACCCAGCCCGTCTTGCAGGAGGAAGAACGTAAGGAGGAGAATAAAGATGGCGGCGACACGGATTGACGGCAAGGCCCTGGCGGCCAAGCTGAAGGAAAATGTCCGGGCGGAGGCGGCGGTTCTGCCCCGGAAGCCCGGCTTGGCGGTAATTTTGGTGGGGGACGACCCGGCCTCCCGGGTGTATGTGACCAGTAAGCGCAAGGACTGCGAGGAGTGCGGCTTCTATAGCGAGGAGTACGCGCTGCCCGCCGAAACCACCCAAAAACAGCTGCTGGAGCTGGTGGCGGAGTTAAATGGACGGGCAGACATTGACGGCATTCTGGTTCAGCTGCCCCTGCCCAAGGGGCTGGATGAGCGGGAGGTGCTGCTGGCTATTGACCCGACCAAGGATGTGGACTGCTTCCATCCGTATAACGTGGGGCAGCTCACTATTGGAACGCCGATATTCCAGCCCTGCACCCCTGGCGGCGTGATGGAGATGCTCCGGGAGTACCATATCGACCCGGCGGGGAAGCGGTGTGTGGTGCTGGGCCGGTCCAACATCGTAGGTAAGCCCATGGCGCTGTTATTGCTCCACGCCCACGGCACGGTGGTGACGTGCCATTCCAAGACGCCGGATCTGAAGGAGCTGGCCGCTTCCGCCGATATTCTGGTATCCGCCGTCGGCAAAACGGGGCTGGTCACAGCGGACATGGTGAAGGAGGGGGCGGTGGTCATCGACGTGGCTATGAACCGCAACCAGGCGGGTAAGCTGTGCGGCGACGTGTGCTTTGAGGAGGCGGCCGCAAAAGCGTCCTACATCACGCCAGTCCCCGGAGGCGTGGGCCCAATGACAAGGGCCATGCTGATGAAAAACACCTTGACGGCGGCGAAGCTGCACCAGGGCGTATAGGCGGCACTCGGGTTCACAGGGCGGGCGGCTTACGCCGCCCGCCCTGTTTTGAAAAAAATTCCTGCACTGTCAGCAATTTGCCGCGATCGGGAGGTGTGGAACCAGGTGGCGGCACTGCCCAGATCCCAGCGGCTGGCGCTCTGTCTCCATTACTACCAGGGCTACACCACCGGGGAGATAACGGACATGCTGGGGGAGAACCTCTCCACCGTGCGCTCCCGGCTGGTACAGTCCCGAAAGAAGCTGAAAATCAAGCTGGAGGAGGAAGGCTATGGGCAGACATGAGCTGAACAGGATGTTCGACGGACTGCCCCAACCCCAAAACGGGAGCGGGAATTGCTGTGCCAACTTCTCTGGGATGACACGAGGAGGAAACGAGCGATGAGAAACTGGAAAC
The DNA here is from genome assembly GCA_910588105.1 of uncultured Oscillospiraceae bacterium. Taxonomy (GTDB): domain Bacteria; phylum Bacillota; class Clostridia; order Oscillospirales; family Oscillospiraceae; genus Enterenecus. Next base: position 6,840 of record CAJUQD010000078.1, read on the forward strand.
GAGTTGTGATAGAAATGGCTGCTGCGGCGCTGCTGGTGACGGGGGCTGCGGCGGTGGTTCTACCCGGGCTGAATCAAAGATTCCTGCGGCAGCTGTCCGTTGCGGTAAAAATGTTTGAATGAAACGGACAAAGCCGGCGCCAGAAAACTCCAGGGCAGTTAGAAGCTGTATTTACAACCTCAAATGCCGTCCGAGAGGGTCTTGCCCCGCCATACTGCGTTGAATTTTCTTGAAATACGCAAAAGTATTCCAGCGGAAATTCGCCATGTCTGGCGGGGAAAAACCTCGCCCACCCGGTGTTTTCGGCTGTGAATAATAGAGGGCGTGGGCCTGTTGGAGAGCATCCCCCTGTGGCTTGTTTCCCTATTGGGCACCCTCTTTATCACCGTCATGTCCTTTATCCTATCGCCCGTGCCTTTCTGAAAGACGTTCCTATTATCCTGCTGGATGAAAGCACGGCATCCATCGATCCGAGGAATGAAACGAAAATCCAGGAGGCCATCGGACGGCTGATTAAAAATAAAACGGTTCTGATTATCGCCCACAAGCTGCGGTCAATCGTGGAGTATGACAAAATCGTTGTACTGCAAGAAGGGCGCTTGGTGGAGGCAGGTACACATGATGCGCTGATGGAGCAGCCGGGATTGTACCATAAGCCCTACTCCCTGCAAAATAAAAGTCTGGAATGGACTGTTACAACACGGTCAGAATAATCACACATAAAGAAAGGATTTACAAAATCCTTTTTCTTCATTTCTGAAAACCTCCGATCGTTTTGATTTCAAGTGCGGTTCCACTTGTTGAACGTATCATACCCCCGATTGTCTTCGCAAGGTTTGAAAAGTGTTTAAGAGTTGTTAAAATGCAAAAAATCACCGGCCATCGTTGCCCAGGACATTACACCAACGCCTTTGTGGAGGGCCTAAACAGCGTTATCCGCGCTATTGCCCAACAAGGCCGTGGCTATGATTTTGAGGTGTTGCGTGGCAAGGTTTTACTTGGCGTTGGGCGGAAGCGTGTCTACCCCAAGACAGACTTTGGGACCATGTCACTTATGACTTTCGACAGGCTCAGGGTCAGGGATTTTGGCGTTCCTTTTACCGATATTATTACGAAAATAGATGCGGGTCTGTTTTTCTCACTGATATGGACAAGACCACAAAACCCATGCGGAGCTGCTGACAATATTTCAAACCAGGTACTTGACATGACGGCGATTGCAGTGTAGACTGTTAAGTAGATTAACAGGAGGCAGACATGGAAAATACATCAATAGACAGGTTATGCGAGTCATTTCTTCAAACGATCAACCAATACAACGCTTTAGAAAAGAAAACTCACACCTATGACATTGACCCTCAAATTTATTTATCAGAAATCCATACCATTGTTGCGGTCGGAGCGCATGAGGCCATCAACGTGACAGGACTTGCCCAGTTACAGGGTACTTCCAAGAGCGCAGTATCACAGTCCATAAGCAAGCTGGTCAAAAAAGGTTTTGTTGAAAAAAGGACTTCACCAGATACAGACAATGAAGTTGTCCTGTTGCTTACTGAAAAGGGAAAACAGGTTTACAGTATGCACGAGAGCCAACATAATTGGCTGAAGTCTCAGCTTGCAGCTGTTTTTGAAAAGTATCCACCAAACACGATTTCTGTTCTATCTGAACTTGCCGTTGACATTCAAGCGATTTGGGCGCAGTTTTTGGGAAAATAACTGCGCCAGCATTGTTATTTTATTTTGCAATCTCTGTTAAGTAGCTTAACAGCGGGAGGGACATTTATGAGTTATGAAATAATAAATTCCATTCCTCAATTCAATTTTCAAATCAACAGGATTTTAACCTATGGCAATTTGGCTTGCTGCCGAGAAGAAGTTATCAGCCATGTGGCCCAGGTCAAGACATTTGAGGAATGGCATACTGCATGGCAGAAAATCGCTGCAAAAAGCGAACAGGAAAGGCATTATCTCCATGCGGCCTACTACTATCGCATGGCGGAATTTTTCTTAAAATCCGATATGCCCGAAAAGAATATCGCTTACAAAAAGTGTGTCGAAAATTTCTACAAGGCGTTTGATTTTGAATTGCATTTGAAGTATGAAAAGCACCGTGTTCCATTTATGGGAAAGACCCTTCACTGTTTGAAGTTTTCGCCACCAAACGCGATTGGAACTGTTCTTGTATGCGGTGGCTATGACTCGTTCATTGAGGAATTTGTACTTCAAGTCTCTGAATTTGTGAAACAACGCTATGAGATTATTCTTTTTGAAGGGCCAGGACAAGGTAAATCCCTCCAAGAGAATTTATATTTCAGCTATGACTTTGAAAAAGCGGCTTCCGCCGTTTTGGATTACTTTGGTATACGGCGATGTGCTATGGTCGGGATTTCATGGGGCGGCTATTTCGCTCTGCGCAGTGCGGCTTACGACAAGAGGATTACGGCAGCGGCAGCTTATGATGTGATGGACAACGGGCTGGAAGTTATGACAAACATTTTTCCAGAACCAATCCGAAGCGCGATCCGGCTCTCACACAAGTATCACTGGCAAGGTGTACTGAACAAACTTGTAAGCATTATCAGAAAGAAAAGTATTTTAGCAGACTGGGCCATTTCTCAAGGACTGCACATTACCGGAACCAAAACGCCCTATGAATTTTTTCAAAGCATCTCTTTCCATAACCTTGCATTGACTACAGAATTGCTCACACAAGATATATTGCTTTTAGCCGGAGCGGAAGATCACTACATACCCCGAAATCAATTCTATCGGTTAAAATCATCCATCCATAATGCGAAAAGTTTAACGTGCAGGCTTTTTACAAAGGCCGAGGGCGGTGAGCAGCACTGTCAAATCGGAAATCATCAGTTAGCCATAAACGCAATTTCTGATTGGTTGGCTTGCTATTTCGTGCAATAGCAAAAGTTAAAAAGACCTCCCACATCTGCCCAGCGGCAGAAAAGAAAAAAACTGTTGCTGGGCAGATTTATTTTCACACCCAAAATTCAGACAGTAAGCGGCGGTTTTGATTTTCAAAGCCGCTACTTTTTATATTTTGGCGGCAATTAGGAGGATGCCGCCATGCGATTGCGAATAGATAGGCACTTGTCAAAAAAAGCCTTGTCCCCGCAGCGGCGACCTCTACCCAGGCTTGCGAAAATAGTCGTTTTCCGTCTGCCTATACAATCTCTTCCAACGCCCGAATAGCCTTGTGCTGTTCGGGTTCTTTTGCTTTTTCTGTGGGCCGCTTCATCCGGCCCCGATGTCGAGGCCCACCCCTCCTGTTCAGATTTCGCTTACCCCAAATCTGAACAGGAGGACAACACGATGGAGATCACCATCAAGAGATACAGCCGCAAGCTGACCTATGAGGACGCTGCCACCCTGGACGAGTTCTGGGAGCTAGCCAAACGCACCGAACGGAGCCTTGACCGGGAACAGCGGCGGCACTGGGACGGGCGCGAGTGTG
>CAJUQD010000079.1 GCA_910588105.1 uncultured Oscillospiraceae bacterium
CGGCGGGCTATGCCTACCGCTATCTGTTTGAACGGATCAACGCCGAGTGGGGAGATGCGGGGATTGAAGGCTTCTTCATCATCAACGCCGACAATGTACTTTCTCCCGGCTACCTCTCCAAAATGAACGACGCCTTTGTGTCCGCAGGCGGGGAACACGTCATCACTTCCTACCGCAACTCCCGCAACTTCGGCAGCAACTATATGTCCTGCCTGTACGGTATCTACTTCATCTCCGCCTGCCGCTTTGAGGCCCGGGGGCGCACGGTGTGCGGGTGCAGTACCCGGGTATCAGGCACCGGATATCTGTTCCCGCCCCGGCTGGTGGAAAGCGGCTGGGAGTACGTCACCCTCACTGAGGACTGGGAGTTCACCGCCGACCAGCTGGCCCAGGGGAGCAAGGTGCTTTACTGCGACGAGGCGGAGTTCTTTGACGAGCAGCCCCTCACTATGAAGGTGATGCTCCGCCAGCGGCTGCGTTGGGCCCGAGGGCACATGATCGTCTTTTTCACCCGGTTCCGGGCGCTGATGAAAAGCCTGTTTTCCCGGGAAAACGGACTGGATGGGAAGAAACGGTTTTCTGTGTTCGATATTTCCGCCAGTATTCTGCCGTTAGGCGTAATCAGCGTGGTCCTGTTGCTGGTCCAGCTGGGGGGGATTGCGCTGTGCCCCCTGTTCGGGTACGATGCGGGGCGGGTTTGGCAGATCTACGGGCTGATCTCCCTGGCGCTGTTTACACTGTCCTATGCGCTCACCGTGCTGGGCGCGGTGCTGCTGGTTTTTTTGGAGCGGGCGCGCATCCGGGGGGTGGGAAAGGGAACGCTGGCGGCAGCGGCGGCCCTGTGGCCCCTGTTCCTGCTGGTGAACGTATTTTTGGACGTGGCCGCGCTGTTCCTCCGGGACCTGGAGTGGAAAGTGATTCCCCATGTGGGCGCGGTGAACAACGCAAAAGCATCAACAAGTTGATTGCTAAGTAAAATTTATCGTCAATAACAACCAGGAATTGGACTTCTGGCTTAGGCGCCGTTTGAAAATTGGCAATATGCCCGACGGCAAGGAATTTTTTCGCCGGGCAAGGCGATTTGGCGCAGAAATACTTTGTGTATTTCAAGGCAAAGCAACGCGGCTCGGCGGAAAAAGGCCCGCCGATTGGGCGTGTTGACAATTTTCAAACAAGCCCTAAACAGCACTTTAAAAAATTCGTTAGAATACAGGGTGTGCTGACAAGTTTCAAGCAGGCCCTAATTTAGGAGGGTTTTCCGTGGCGAAAGAAAAAGGCAACAAGAAAAAGCTGAGCGCGAAGGCGTTTACCGCCATCGTTGCGCCCCTGCTGGCAATTCTTCTGGCGTTTTCCATCGTGCTGTCCGTGGTGACCACCTCCCGGTTTGACCTGGTTCTCCGGGACATCTTCGGCGAGACTGATTTCAGCAAGGGCGGCGCGGGCCATGATATCGATGCCAACTACTACACCCGGGATATCGCCGACTCCAAAGAGCTCCAGGCCGCCGAGCAGGCCTACGCCCGCAGGGCGGGGGCGGAGGGCTTTGTGCTCCTCTACAATCGGACGGAGGGCGGCGGGGGGCTGCCTGTGGCGGCGGGTTCCAAGCTGAGCCTGTTCTCCTCCTCCTCGGTGGATCTGTTGGCCGGCGGCACCGGCTCCGGCGTGTCCACCATCTCCAGCGATATGCGCACCGCCCTTACCGAGCAGGGCTTTGCCGTCAACGAGGCGCTGTGGAAGTTTTACAGCGACAACCATGGGACATACACCCGGGGCGGCGGCTCCATCATGTACGGCGGCGCGGAGGACTGGACCATCAAGGAGGCACCCGTTTCCGCCATCCCCGACAGCGCCAAGAGCGAGGCGGAGGGCACCATCCCCGTGTTTTTCCTGGCCCGCACCGGCGGCGAGGGCCGGGACCTGGGCCGCTACATGGGCGAGTGGACCAATGTGGCCGAGGACAAGGATAAGCATTACCTGGAGCCTAACTCCGTGGAACTGGAGGTCATTCAGTACCTCAACGATACCTTCGACAATGTGATCCTGGTGGTCAACACCAACAACGCCTTCGAGCTGGGCTGGGTGGCCGACTACCCCAACATCAGCGCGGTGCTGTGGGCCCCCGGCGCCGGGGGTGATACCTGCCGTTCCATCGCCGATGTGCTCAGCGGCAATATCAACCCCTCCGGCCATCTGGTGGACACCTTCGCTTACGATGCGTTCTCCTCCCCCGCTATGCAGAATATGGGGGATATGATGCTGGTCAACGGCGGGCAGGACGTGGAGGCCGCCGTGTTCTATGACGAGGGAATCTACGTGGGCTATAAGTACTATGAGACCCGCTACTTCGACAAGGCTTTGAGCCAGGGCAATGCCGGGGAGTACGACTACGCCGCCACGGTGCAGTACCCCTTTGGCTACGGCATCTCCTATACCACCTTTGCGTGGTCGGACTTTGAGATGGGACAAATGGACGCCGACGGCAATATTGAACTCAGCGTAACCGTGAAGAACACCGGCGCGGTCACTGGCCGGGATGTGGTGCAGGTTTACCTCAATGCGCCCTACACGGATTACGACAAGGCCAACCACATTGAGAAGTCCGCCGTCACCCTGGTGGGCTTTGAAAAGACTGGGGAGCTCCAACCGGGCCAGTCCGAGACCGTCACCGTCACCGTCAACCGCAAGGACTTTATCTCCTACGACGATGTGAACGCCAAAACCTATATCCTGGAGGCGGGGGATTACCTGCTTACCGCAGCGGAGAACGCCCACGCCGCCGCCGACAACTTCCTGGCTTACAATGGGCAGAATGTTGAGCCTCTGTTCGGCGGGGCGGACGCCTCCTTCGTAGGCAAGTGGACGTACTCCTTCAGCCAGAACGGCGGCGTGGACAACGAGACCTACGCCAAATCCCTCACCGGCGTGGACGTAACCAACCAGTTTGACCACGCAGTGTACGATGAGCTCACCCCCCGGGACCAATACCTCACCCGGCAAGACTGGGTTGGCACCTTCCCCCAGACCCACGGCGATCAGGACAGCCGGCGGCAGAGCCCGTTCAGTGAAAAGAATGGGTTCACTTGGGAAGTGGAGGTGTCCGATACCATTCGGGACGCCATCAAGGCCAAGGGCGTGGGCGCGTCCATGAACCCCATGACCGAGGAGGAGGCCGCCGCCATGGCGGGCCAGTATGGGCAGAAGGGTGACCTGGAGCTCATCGACTTCCGAGGCCGGGGTTATGACGAGGTGGAGGCCGAGGGCGGCTGGGACGCCCTCATCGACCAGATGGACGTAAGCGAGCTGGAGGCCATCATCCGCAACGGCGGCTACCAGACTCTGGGCTCCGCCAACATCGCCAAGCCCCGCGCCATCGACTACGACGGCCCCTCCGGGCTCAACGAGGGCGGCATTACCCACGAGCCATACTCCATCACCTACCCCTGTGCTACCAACCTGGCCGCCAGCTGGGACCGGCAGAATTCCTATCTCCACGGCTATTACGTGGGTGAGGACGCCCTGGCCGCCGATGGCAACTGGGGAAATCACCAGTATGTGGGCCTGATCACCGGCTGGTACGCCCCCGCCATGAACATCCACCGCACGCCGTTCGCCGGGCGCAACTTCGAGTACTATTCTGAGGACGGCTTCATCTCCGGCGAGTTCGCCCGGGAGGCGTCGGTGGCTTGCTCTGAAAAGGGAGTATACGCTTACATCAAGCATTTCGCCCTCAACGACCAGGAGGATCACCGCAGCCACGTGGCCACCTTCTCCAACGAGCAGGCCATTCGGGAGATCTACCTCAAGCCCTTCCAGACCTGCATTGAGGAGCGGGGAACCACCCCCATCAAAGTGCAGGAGTACAACGCAGACTCCAAGTCCTACACCGAAAAAGAGGTGGAGATCCCTGCCGTCATGGCGGTCATGTCCTCCTTCAACCGCATCGGCTGCACCTGGGCGGGGGGCAACTACAACCTGCTCACCGGGGTGCTGCGCAATGAATGGGGCTTTGACGGCACCATCATCACCGACTACGACGGCGGCGGCGTCATGGACACCGAGCAGTGCGTCCGGGCCGGGGGCGATTTGAAACTGACGGGCTTTGAGGTGGACGCGCCCATTGACGTGAGCAACCCCGCTTCCCAGTACTTTGCCCGTCAGGCCATTAAGCATATCCTGTATACCACGGTAAACTCCAACGCCATGAACGGCATCGTCCACGGCGCCTCTGTGGGTGAGCTGCCCTTTGCCAACTACTGGTTCATTCTGATCGGCGAGGGCGTGATCGCCGCGGGTCTCATCGTATGGGGCGTGATCGCCATTGTGCGGCGGTGGAAAAAGGAGAAGGCCGGGAACTGACCGCGCCTAGGTGACACAAAGAGAACGCCGGAGCTTCGGTGATTCTATAAATCCTCATTCAGCAGCGGCCGAACCCCTTTCGGGGTTCGGCCGCTGCCAATTGAAATCCGGCAGACGCAGGGTGGGAATGGATGCCCTGCAACGTATTTTTCGACCTACCCAATATTGCGATGGCCGGCGGCGGGATGCGCGCCCAGTATGCCCGGAGATCGGCGCGGTCTATCCCTCCGGCTACGGTAATACCATGGGCATCCCCCTGCTCCACAGCCATCTGGACGGGCCGCAGGTAAATTTCCCGGATGGCCTGTTCATTGGACCATGTTGCCACCATCCCGTTGGCAGGGCGGTTGGTCCCCCGGTCATTCAAGGCAAGGTGTTTGGCATAGATTTATACCACGCTTTATCCATAACGACACATAGATTTTGAACATCGAAAATGCAGCGGAGGCTATGACAATCTCCGCTGCATTTTTTGCATTATATCCTGTCAGTCAAATTCGATTATGCTCTCCCCATTCGCACATTCCATCCAAAATAGGCATCAAGGATTTTCCCCGCTCCGTTAAGCTGTATTCGACTTTAGGCGGAATTTGAGGGTATTCCTCCCTGTGTACCAGTTTGTCGGCTTCTAATTCTTTCAGCGTGGAACTCAATGTTTTATAGGAAATCTCCCCAATGTATTTTTTCATCTCATTGAAGCGCACAACTTTGAATTCCATCAGGGTATAGAGGATCGTCATTTTGTATTTGCCATTAATTAAAGACAAGGTGTAACTGAAACCTGTATCATTAAGGCACTCTTGCGAAATATATCGTTCGTTCATTGCACGCTTTCCTCCGGGTAAGTATCGCACCTATATGTGCGTACTTGATTTTATTTCAACCCTTGCTACAATCATACTATCAGAAGCGGGCAAAGTCAAGTCCGCAAAATTGGGAGGTATTTTACATGAGCAAAAAAATTGTTGTTATTACCGGAAGTCCTCGAAAGAAAGGCAACAGCTTTGCCATGACAGAGGCATTTATTCAAGCGGCAGAGGCCAAAGGTCATATTGTCACCCGCTTTGATGCCGCCCTGAAAAGTGTTGGCGGTTGCCGGGCTTGCGAAACCTGCTTTCAGACTGGAAAAGCCTGTTCCTTTGACGACGATTTCAACACGATTGCCCCCACTATCTTGGAGGCTGACGCAGTGGTTTTTTCCATGCCTGTGTATTGGTATTCCATTCCCGCACAAATCAAAGGGGTTATTGACCGCCTGTTCTCCTTTGTGGTAGGCGGGAAGGATATTGCCGGGAAAGAGTGCGCGGTTATCGCCTGCTGTGAAGAACGGGACATGTCTGTTTTTGATGGGGTTCGCGTTCCGATGGAACGCTCTGCCGCACTAATGAAGTGGAAGATGATAGGCGAAGTTCTTGTTCCCGGCGTTCTGAATGTTGGTGATATTGAAAAGACAGACGGCTGTATGCAAGCGGCAGCTCTGGCTCAAAAATTTTAAGGGGGAAGAATATCATGCCCCAAAAAATTGTCATTCTCAACGGCAGTCCTCGGAAAAAAGGCAACACTTCCGCACTGGTCAAGGCGTTTACCCAGGGGGCGGAGAGTGTCGGCCATAACGTAACCGAAGTTTTTCTGGACAGCATGAACATCCACGGCTGCAAAGGCTGTTTTGGTGGACACAGCGGCAGGACTTGTCCTTGTGTCCAAAGGGACGATATGGATAAAATTTATCCAGCGGTACGGGAGTGCGATGTGATCGTACTGGCCAGCCCGCTCTACTACTGGAATATGAGCGGGCAAATCAGGACTGCTGTTGACCGCCTGTTTGCGTTGGAAGAAGGGGACGGAAATCTCCTGCGCGGGCATGGAAGAGCATCTGCTCTGCTGATGGCAGCGGAAGGTCATGACTTTGAAGATGTTCTTCTTTACTACAATCACTTGATGGGGCATTTGAAGTGGAATAATCTCGGTCATGTTCTCGCCGGTGGAAACGGAGACATAGGAGATATTGAGGGGAAACCCGAAGTATCTGCCGCTTATGAATTAGGCAGATCCATAGATTAGGCGCCGTTTGAAAATTGGTAATATGCCCAGCGGCAAGGAATTTTTTCGCCGGGCAAGGTGATTTGGCGCAGAAATACTTTGTGTATTTCAAGGCAAAGCAACGCAGCTCGGCGGAAAAAGGCCCGCCGATTGGGCATGTCGGCAATTTTCAAACAAGCCTAGAGCAGTTCTCTGAAATAGCAATAAGAGAAGAAATATGGTACGGCCGTGTGGAGAGTGACACTTTGGACGGGGAATGCCTGGTGCTGTTCGGCTATACCTGCGATATGCCCCGGATCAGGCGGTTCAGCATTGGGTTGCGGGCGAACAGGTTGAAGGGGATACTGTACTGCTTCAACTTTCAAGAGGAAGCGATGAGACAGGTCTGGGTTTCAGTACCCACGGTACCCCTGCGGGAATATTCACTACATCGCCGGGGTGGAGCGCCCGGGCCTCCTGCCCCCACTCCTGGTACCAGCCCCGGCCCGCCACGCAGACGAGCATCTGCCCGCCGCCGCTGGAGGCGTGATGGATGTGCCAGTTGTTCCGGCACCCCGGCTCAAAGGTCACGTTGAACACCGGGACCTGCTGGGTGGACAATGGGGCGAGATAGCTCTGCCCGATGAAATTCGGGGCGAGACCGCCCAGATGATCCCGGCCCGCAGTCTGTTTTTTTGCCATACTGCTGTTCCTCCTCACGCTCCAAGGTCGATCAGCTGATAACTTCTGCTGCCCAGGCCGATGTCCTGGGCGTGCTCCAGGGTGTGGATGCCGTTCTGCCGCTGAATGCGGTTCATCAAGCCCTCATTCCCCTGGGCCTGCCCGACAATGTCGATGCACGCCTGATCCAGCGCCACCGGGTCGGCAGAGGCCAGGATGCCGATATCGTGGATATCCGGCTCGTGGGAGTTGCCGTCACAGTCGCAGTCAATGGAGATGCGGTTCATGACGTTGATATAGACGATGCGTTCCCCACCGCCCAAGTAGTCGGACACAGATTTGCCGGCCTCCGCCATGGACTCGGTGAACGCCGTCTGGTCGCCGCCCCAGGGGCTGGTGTGGCTTTTGCCGCCGGTGTGGATCAGGCACTTGCCTTCGGCGGAGCCCAGGCCGATGGAAATGTTTTTGATGGCCCCGCCAAAGCCCGCCATGGCGTGGCCCTTGAAGTGGGACAACACCAGATAGGAGTCGTAGTCGGCAAAGTGTGCTCCCACCAGGTTCTCGCTGAGAACGGAGCCGCCCTCTACAGGCAGGGACATGGAGCCGTTTCATCCAAAATCACCACGTCGGCGATATCGTTGAAGCCATGGTCTTTCGCCACCTGATAGTGCATGGCGGTCTCCGCCCGGGAGCCGCTGTAGGCGGTGTTGTTCTCCACGATGGTGCCGTCCACCCCCTGCACCACGTCTTTGATGAGTTCAGGGCGAAGGTAATTGCTGTTGGGCGGTTCGCCGGTGGACAGCTTTACCGCCACCTTGCCGGTGGGGGACCACTCCAGCGCCTCATAGACCGCCACCATGGCCTCCGGGGTAATGTCCGAGAGGTAATAGACGGCGGAGCCGTCCGCGGACTGGTGCTCCAGGGCGGACAGGGCGATGACCTCGCCGCCGTTGGTGGTGATGGAAGCTCCATCGGCAGGTCCGAACCCGGTACTGGGCGCGGGAACGGCGGTGTTGGGAGCGTGGGAGACTGGGGTGGACGGGTTGGAACTCTGTCCCTGCCCGCAGGCGGACGCAAGCGCCAGCAGCAGCGCGGACGCTGCCAGCAGAGCGGACAATTTCCTCATTTTCATGCGAATTTCCTCCATATCGTGGGATTTTAGATGGGTAAAACCAGGTCAACCAGCATCCCTGTCACCAGGGAGAACAGCGCCACAAAGGCCAGGTACAGCGCGAAGTGCTTGGCGCCCAGCACGATCTTCAACGCCCCCAGGTTTGTAATTTTTGTGGCGGGGCCGGTGATCATGAACGCCGACGCACTGCCCAGGCTCATGCCGTCCGCCAGCCACTGGATCAGCAGGGGGATGGTGCCCCCGCCGCAGGCGTACAGCGGCACTCCGATGGTGGCGGCCATCAGCACCCCGAAGCCCCTCTGGGCGCCGAACAGGTCTGCCACCAGCTCAGAGGGCACATACCGCTGGAACACGGCGGATAGGGCGATGCCAAGAAGGAACTAGGGGCCGGTGGCTTTCACGTTGCGCCCGATGTTTTTCAACAGGCGCAAGATGTGGTTGGGGTCAGTGTCCCGGTTTGCGGGACCGCTGAATCCCACAAAGTTGAAAAAGTGCCTTTTCCGAAAGAACCTCCGTACCAGCAGGCCCGCCGCCACCCCGCACAGGAAACTGGACAGGATACGGATGGTCAGGGCGGTGGGACCCAGGGCGGCGCTGTAAATGATGAGCTGCGGGTTGAGCAGGATAGAGCTCATCATAAATGCCGCCAGCCAGTCGTCCGCCATGCCGCCCTCGGAGAAGGACGCCGCCAGGGGGATGGTGCCGTACATTCAAAGGGGCGAGGCGATGCCTAGGGCGCTGGCCGGGATCACCCCCAGCGCCCCCAGCTTCTTGTCCTGGATGGAGCCGAACAGCCGGTGGATGGCCCCCTTGCCGAACACGGAGATCACCGAGCCGATGACCATGCCCAGCACCCAGTAGGGGAAGATCTGACGGAGCTGAAGCTCAAAACAGTACCAAAGGTAGACAAATTCCCGGTGCAGGATGTCCGGCATGGGCGCTCCCTCCTTTTGCGGATATATCCGTTTGTCTGGTGCGGATCATGGGGTCGTACGCCCTGCTCTGCGTCTTGACGATGCGGTTGTGCAGCGCCAAAACGCCCGCGGCCAGCAGGCCGGCGATGCCAAGGATCACAACGCACCACATCGCGGACGCATACCAGGGCTGCGTGTACAACATCAGGAACGGATAGGGGCCTTCAATCACCCGGCACAGGTTGAGGACGATCGTGACGAGCGCATAGACCAGCGTGGGAATCAGTGCTTTCAGGATCGCACGTTTTGGAAGCGGCCCCGCAGGCTCAAGGGTGAAGAAGGATACCGCCGCCAGAATCGGGCAGAGGGTGTGCTGGTAGAGCATGGAGCCGCCATACAGCATAGAAAGCGCGTTTTCGCCCATCATCGGCATCAAAACCAGGATGACTATGAAAAACGTCACCATCAGGCAGCTGACCGCCACATAGCGGAACGAGTGGATCCACCGGGGCATTTCGCCATTTCCGCGCAGCTGCTTTACCCCGTATACACAGAAGCACAGGCTTGCCGCCATGGCGAGATAATTGCTGTCCTGGGTGTAGTAAAAGAAGCTCTCAAGTCCCTGATCTATCAGGCTCAAAACCAGCGCGATCAGTTCAAACAGTACGATCAGGGCGTTGGCGCAGAGGGCCGCAGTTAATCTGACATCCTTTTTCATGGATCCTTTCCCCCCTATGGTTGGGATGTGTGATTGGATGTTCGGCCAACCGTTTGAAACAGCCGTGCGGCGTAATGGCCCAGCCAAACGAACACGGCCAACACGGCAATATAGTCCAGCAAATACATTGCCAGCGGTTCGCTGAAGTCGAAGAACACAAAGTGGCTGCGAAGAAAGAGATACAGCCACACCTCCCGTTTGAAGAAAGCGTACATGCCATATCCCGCCGCCAGCAGCCCCGCGGCCCGAAGCAGCGCGGGGCGCACGGTGGACGGCTTCTCGGCCCGCTTTCCTGCCCATTCCATGACCATCCACCAGTGGAGGCCCAGGTGCAGGCCCATCAGGCAAAAGCCCCAATAGGAGGACAGCATAGGGCCACTGCTCCTTGAGGTAATGCAAAGCTTTGCCCCGCGCGGACTTGGGG
>CAJUQD010000080.1 GCA_910588105.1 uncultured Oscillospiraceae bacterium
GTCCCTTCTTTCGATGTCGCTCTCTTTACCGCTTTTCAACTGTGGTGACTATATTTGTGTCCAGCTCGTAGCAGAACATCATTTCTCTGATTCATGCAGGAGCTTTCTTTATAAGAGATCAGGCAACTCGGGCAACTCAACGGACTTTTTCTTTACAGAAACAACTTTTTAGGGTATAATACACAAAAGTACATTTCAGAGAGAAGGAATGGAAAAGAGGTGCTTTTGAATTGCGTTTTGCCGTTGTGGAGGATGAGGAGCGCTTCTGTAAACAGACCGTGGACTATCTTCTTGATGTTCATAAACTCGCCTCCAAGCCTTGATACTATCCTTTACAAATGGGGCAGCAGGTTTTCAACAATATCCTTCCGGATTTTTTGTGCCGCCCGGGAGATCCATGCCCCCACCTGGTTGGGCTTCGCGCCGTAAAGCCGGGCGATGTCCGCCCCGCTTAGCCCCTTCACCTTCCATTCCATGGCCTCCACGCCCAGCCGGGCCACGCCGGTGTACCGCCGCTTGCAGTCTGCCAGCAGGTCGGCGGTGTCCATCCGGCCAAGGAGTTCATCCACCCCGTCCGGCGTGTACGGCTCTGCGAACGGGGGCGGGCCATCGTCTGCGGTGTAGTCCACATCCAGGGAGACAGCGGGGAGATTCCTCTGCCGGGTGTTGACAGATTTGCAGCAGTTGAGCAGATGGTTTCGGATTACGGTCTTGGCATAGGTAGAAAATTTGGCGGATGTACCGTCATAGGTGGACGCCGCCCGGCACAGGGCCACGGCCCCCTCCTGGTAGAGGTCGTGATAGCCCAGCCCGCAGACAGTTTCATCTGTGCTGATGGACAGGCCGAGTACCTTGTCGATCAGGAGCAGGTTCTCCTCCACCAATGCCTGCTGGACGGAGGTAAGAAGCTGTATTCATAGGCGGGGGATGCCGGATGGGCGAGGGATTTTGCCGCCCTGCAAGGCAAAAAATCGCAGGAATACTGGATGTATTTCAAGATTTTTTAACGCGGCAGGGCGGCAAAAGACCCGGCCAGACGGCGTTCAACGCCTGTGAATACAGCTTCTAAGAGTAAAATCGTATTTCATTGGGATCACCTTTCTTTCGTGAGGCGGCAGCACTATGCCGCATGGCTTACGGCCGGGAAATATTCTTCGCACAGCCGGATGACCTGTTCACAGCGGAACAGGGAAAACCTGCCGATGTGGGCCTCCTGTTCCGGCAGATCCAGCTTGGCCTGGAGCCAGCGGTACGCCTGCTTCTTGCCCATCAGCCCGCTTGTCCAAAGACGGTTGAAGGCTTTGTGGGCCTCAATACGTTTGCGGCGCAGCTTCCTGTCGGCCAGGGTGCCCATGGGCAGGCGGGTGTCCCTGTGGGCGGCCACGTAGGCATCACAGGCCGGATAGCGTGCACAGACATAATAGGGCGCGGCAGGGGCTGCGGCTTTGGAGCCGTATACCACGGACGCGGGGCGCAGGAGCGCCCGGGAGCCGCAGTAGGGGCATTTGATGTTGACTCGTTTCATAGGGATCACTCCTTTGTTCAGTTGGGGGGTGCACTGATTTTGGGATGGCCCTGAAAATAGTTCCTGTTTTATTACGCACTTCTCGACCACGGTTACGGGCCGCTAACCCTGTTAATTTTCTGTAAACAACCTTGATTATCTCTGCAAAGCCTTGAAATACAGGCACTTTCGCGGATATGGACAAGGAATTTACTACCGATTTACTACTTTTACGGAAAGAGCCTTGATATGCGCAGCACCGCGAGAACCGGACGCCCGGAGAGGGCGGCACACAGATAGACCCCCAACTATGACAATTTCATATACCGACCATGACGGCGTTTCTTCACTCCCCACGCGGGGAGAAAAGGGACGCCGCTTTTTTTATGCCCTTTGTTACGCAGTAGGGGCATAAGGAGCCTTGCGCCATGCGGCTTTTCGGGCGCGGTTTTGGCGGGGCAGGGTGTTTATACCTTACCCCTCAAAATCGCGCTTCTACTGCGTAACAAAATCTACCGCAAAGGAGTATCGGAGTTATGGCAGTTTTCCGCGTGGAGCGCAACCGTGGCTACACCGTCATGTCAAACCACCATCTGCGCAATAAAGAGCTGTCCCTAAAGGCAAAGGGGCTGCTGTCACAAATGCTTTCACTCCCCGAAGATTGGGACTATACCCTTGCTGGCCTGTCCCTTATCAACCGAGAGAAAATCGACGCTATCCGTGAAGCGGTGCGGGAGTTGGAACGAGCCGGGTATATCGTGCGGTCAAGGGAGCGTGACGCGAAAGGCCGCTTGCGGGGCGCGGAGTATGTGATCTACGAACAGCCGCAGCCGCCTACATCAGATTTACCTACGTTGGAAAATCCAACATTGGATAATCCAACGCAGGAAAAACCTACATTGGATAAACCTACGTTGGAAAATCCAACGCAATTAAATAAAGATATATCAAGAACTGACTTACCAAAAAAAGAACAATCAATTACGGATTTACCAAGTACCGATTCCATTCCTATCCTTTCCCCTGACCCCTCACCTTACGGGGACGCTGCGGCAGAGCCGCCGGAACGGAAGCGAAAGGAAGCGGCAACACAGAGCGCGGTTGAGCTTTATCGGGAGATCATTAAGGAGAATATCGAGTACGAACATCTCCTGCGCTACTCCAAGATTGACCCGGAGGAATTGGACGGCATTGTGGAACTGCTGGTGGAAACCGTCTGCACGGCCCGCAAAATTATCCGGGTGGCCGGGGACGACTACCCCGCCGAGCTGGTAAAGGCCAAGCTGCTGAAACTCAATAGCAGTCACATTGAGTTTGTCATGGACTGTATGCGGGAGAACACTACGAAAATCCGCAATATCAAAAAATATCTGCTGGCGGTGCTGTTCAATGCCCCCAGCACAATGGGAAGCTACTACACCGCCCTTGTCGCCCATGATATGGCGACGGGACAAATCTGAAAGGAGCGTACAACATGAAACAGGGAGCCTTGATTTTCGACGAGCGAACCGACCGCTACGATATTCGCTTTGGGCTGGGGGACTACTATGGCGGGCTGCATTGCGGCGACGCGCTGGAAGTGTTCACAGGCCGCAAGTGGAAGCCCACCCGCATTGAGTACGGCGCAAACTGGTATCTTGTCGGAATCCGCGCCGAGGATTTGAGCGGTCTGCGGGTACGGATTTGACGAGCTGTACCCCACAGGGCACAGAACATCAAAAAATCTGAACATTTTGACTGACATCGGGGAACGTGGCAGATAAATCCTGCCCCATTCCCACCTAAAAGCGAGGTGGTTATTTGCAAGATGAAGTCAACGAAAAAGTAGTGGCCCTGTCCATCAAGGGGGCGAAGCTCACCGCCGAAATGCTGCAAAAGGCCATGAAAGAGGTTCTTTCACAAGTAAAAAAAGAGGTTGATAAACAGGCAATCCCCCACGGAAAACAGACCTTGCGCCAGCTTATGAAGCAGAACGCGGGCGTTTCCAATATCGAGATCACCGACGGCAATATCAAAGCCTTTGAGAGTACGGCGAAAAAGTACGGCATTGATTACGCGCTGAAAAAGGACGCCACGGAAACCCCGCCCCGCTACCTTGTGTTTTTCAAAGGGCGGGACGCCGACGTGCTGACCGCCGCTTTTAAGGAGTTTTCCGCAAGGAAGCTGACACAGGAGCAAAGGCCGTCTATCCGTAAGGTGCTGGCAGCGTTCCGGGACAAGGCAAAGCAGCTCAACACCAACCGTCAAAAGGTGAAAAACAAGGTGCAGGAGGAATCCCTATGAAGCCGGAAATCAAGAAGCAGCTTATCCTAAACGCCCCCTATCTTCTCTTTGTCTACCTCTTTGACAAGCTGGGCGAAGCGGTGCGCCTTGCCCCCGGTGCGGACGCAAGCCAAAAGCTGCTGCACATGGGCGAGGGCTTTACCGCCGCCTTTTCCAGCGCAGCCCCCAGCTTCCACCCGACAGACCTTTTAATCGGGATTGCGGGTGCGCTCCTTATCCGGCTTGCCGTCTATGTAAAAGGCAAGAACGCGAAGAAGTACAGGAAAGGCATGGAGTACGGTTCGGCGCGTTGGGGCGGGCCAAAAGACATAGCCCCTTATGTCGATTCCGTATTTGAGAACAATATCCCCTTAACCCAGACAGAACGGCTCACCATGAACAGCCGCCCGAAGCAGCCGAAGTACGCGAGGAATAAAAATATCCTTGTGATCGGCGGGAGCGGCAGCGGCAAGACCCGCTTTTTCGTCAAGCCGTCGCTTATGCAAATGCACAGCAGCTATGTTGTCACAGACCCGAAAGGCACAGTCTTAATCGAATGTGGAAAGCTGCTTGCCCGTGGTGCGCCGAAGCTGGGAAAAGACGGAAAACCCATTATGCGGAACGGGAAGCCCGTTTATGAGCCGTACCGTATCAAGGTACTGAATACGATTAACTTCAAAAAATCTATGAAGTACAATCCCTTTGCGTATCTGCGGAGTGAAAAAGATATTTTGAAGCTGGTAAATACCATAATCGCCAACACCAAAGGCGACGGCGAGAAATCTACCGAGGATTTTTGGGTGAAGTCAGAGCGGCTTTTTTACTGCGCCCTGATTGGCTATATCCACTACGAAGCCCCGGAGGACGAAAAGAACTTTACCACGCTGCTTGAAATGATTAACGCCAGCGAAGCCCGCGAGGACGACCCGGAGTTTCAAAGCCCCGTTGACCTGATGTTTGAACGGCTGGAAGAAAAAGACCCGGAGCATTTTGCCGTCCGGCAGTACAAGAAGTTTCTGCTTTCTGCTGGCAAGACCCGAAGCTCTATCCTCATTTCCTGCGGTGCGCGGCTGGCCCCCTTTGACATTCGGGAGCTACGCGAGCTGATGGAGAGCGACGAAATGGAGCTGGACACGCTGGGGGATAGGAAAACCGCCCTTTTCGTCATTATCAGCGACACGGACGACACTTTTAACTTTGTCGTATCTATCCTCTACACACAGCTTTTCAATCTCCTGTGCGACAAGGCCGATGATGTGTACGGCGGACGGCTTCCCGTTCATGTGCGCTGCTTGCTTGACGAGTTTGCGAACATCGGGCAGATTCCGAAGTTTGAAAAGCTCATTGCCACTATCCGAAGCCGGGAAATCTCCGCGTCGATTATCCTGCAAAGCCAGTCGCAGCTAAAGGCCATTTACAAGGACAACGCCGATACCATAGTCGGCAACTGCGACACCACCCTTTTCTTGGGTGGCAAGGAGAAATCCACGCTAAAGGAAATCTCGGAAATACTCGGCAAGGAAACGATTGACAGCTTCAACACGTCCGAAACGCGGGGACGGGAGCTGTCCCACGGGCTGAACTATCAAAAGCTGGGGAAAGAGCTTATGACACAGGACGAAATCGCTGTCATGGACGGCGGCAAGTGCATTTTACAGGTGCGCGGGGTGCGCCCGTTCTTCTCGGATAAGTTTGATATAACGAAGCACCCGCAGTATAGGCACCTGTCCGACGCTGACCCGAAAAACGCCTTTGACATGGAGAAGCACCTAAGACGACGCCCCGCCATCGTCAAGCCCGATGAAGTGTTTGACTACTACGAGATCGACGCCGACGAATTACAGGAGGACACAGGCCATGAATAAGCGTATCAGGAAGAAGCAGCAAAACCGGGAAATGGCAAGGACGGTCAACGGGCTTGTCCTCTGCTATCAGGAAATGGTTTCGGAGCGTGAAAAACGCTGCAAGGAGCTTTCCGCAAAGTACGGAGTGCGTGTTGAGCTGGACAAGGACAATCCGCTTGGTATGCCGCTGATTCTCCCCCTGACGGAAGCCCAGCGGCAGGCTGATATGCGGCGGTTTATCGCCGCTTGCGAAAGGCTCTATGAACAACAGCAGGCGCAGCGCGGTTAAATCCGTCTGCGCCTTTCCCATATCCGGCAGATTTTGAGGAGGTGGTAACACAATCAGAAACGTAAACATCGGCTACATGATACGTGCCCCCACCGGGCGCGGTTTTCCATACCCACGCAGCCGCCGGAAGCAATGGCGGCTTTTTTGGCGGCAAGACCGCCTTTTGCCCCCTTTGTGGGGCAGCCGCGAATCGCGGCAGGAAAGGAGTTTTCTATGGCATTTTTCAATTCTGCGGTTGGTGTTCTTCAGACCCTTGTTATCGCGCTGGGCGCGGGCCTCGGCATTTGGGGCGTTATCAATCTGCTTGAGGGCTACGGCAACGACAATCCCGGTGCCAATGCTCATGTGTGGTAAAGTATCATCAGAAAACTTTGTCGAATTGACAGCCACCCCGCTATTCCGAATTAAGAAATGCGCCTCTTGAAAGTCGGTTCTCATTATGCTATACTTTTTCAAGATAGCCCGATAAACGACGATTTGGAGGTGCTTATGCGGATGGAGAAGAAGACTAAACGATCTGGAATGGACCCTGTAGTTGCTTTAGTGCTGATTCTTGTTGTACTCAAAATAACTGGATTGATTTCGTGGCCCTGGTTGTGGGTATTAAGTCCGATCTGGCTTACGTTCTTGTTTTTCGCTGTTATCTTTTCCGTCATTTTGGTTGGCGGACGGATTGTTAAAGGAAAATGGTAACTTCAAGTTTATCGGTGCTTCCTGTAACGGAGAGCAAGTATCGACCCGTGGCCCAAATTTCGCTCCGCTCATTTGTTCCCCTGGTCTGATACTTGTTGGGGTTGCCACCCCAAACCCGCCTTTGACCGGCGCTTCGCGCCGGTGTTGTGGCGTTGCCGCGCCACAAAAATCCGTCAGCCTCGCCCGCTGCGATCTCACCTGACCGGGCGGAAAACGGAGGCCGTTTCCGCATTCGCCGCAGAGCGGCGGCACCTGCCGGAGCAAAAACCGATACGACAAAAGTAGACGGGAAAACGCATTGACAATTCTGCTGCCTTTGCCTTATAATAGCATCAACGTGTATGAGCGAGGTAAAAAGCATATCAGCTTAAATCCTTGCGCCCAGATGGTTTTTAGGAACCGTACAAAAATAGATTTACTGTTTCCCCAGCCGAACAGTAAATTTGTTTCGTGACGGTTCCTTGCCACCTGGGCGTATTGTATTTTCTGAGGTTATCCGCTTCTTCCTTGCGTAACAGGGGCAAGGCATCCGGGGACAAAAGCCATGCCCAATCGAAAATCCAAAATTCAAAATCGGGAGGTAAAAGTTTATTGTCCAAACGCTACAACACGCCCCACCGCGACCGCATCATCAAGACCCGTGTGACCGAGGAAGAACACGCCGACTTCATGGAGCGCCTGACCGCCTACGGCATGAGCCAGTCCGAGTTCATCCGGCAGGCGATCACCGGAGCGACCGTCAAGCCCATCATCACCGTGTCCCCCGTCAATGACGAAGTTCTTGCCGCCATCGGCAGGCTGACCGGGGAGTACGGCAAAATCGGCGGCAACCTCAATCAGATTGCCCGCTATCTGAACGAGTTCGGGACGCCGTACAACACCCTCGCCGCCGAGGTTCGGGCGGAGCTGTCTGACCTCGCCGCCTTGAAGTTTCGGGTGCTTCGGGAGGTAGGTGAAGCCATTGGCAACACTGAAACATTTAAGCTCTAAAAATGCCGACTACGGCGCGGCGGAGCAGTATCTCACCTTTGAGCATGACGAGTTCACCGGCAGGCCCGTCCTGGACGAGAATGGGCGGCTTGTCCCCCGCCAGGACTACCGCATTTCTTCTTTGAATTGCGGCGGGGAGGACTTCGCCGTGGCCTGTATGCGGGCCAATCTCCGCTATGGCAAAAACCAGCGGCGGGAGGACGTAAAGAGCCATCACTACATCCTGTCCTTTGACCCCAGGGACGGCCCCGACCACGACCTGACGATGGACAAGGCCCAGGCGTTGGGGGAGCGGTTTTGTACCGAGCAGTTTCCCGGCCATCAGGCCCTGGTCTGCACCCACCCGGACGGCCACAACCACAGCGGCAACATCCACGTTCACATCGTCATCAACTCCCTGCGGGTGGCCGAGGTGGAGCGCAAGCCGTACATGGACAGGGCCAGCGACACCCAGGCCGGGGCGAAGCACCGCTGCACTGCCGCTGCCATGCACCACTTCCGGGCCGAGGTCATGGAGCTGTGCCAGGAGGCGGGGCTGTACCAAATCGACTTGCTGGGCGGGAGCAGGAGCCGTGTCACCGAACGGGAGTATTGGGCGCAGAAGAAAGGGCAGCTTGCTCTGGACAAGGACAACGCCGCCCAGGGAAAGCCGCCCTCCAAGTTTGAAACGGACAAGGAGAAGCTGCGCCGGGAGATCCGGGTCGTCCTCAACCTGGCCGTCAGCTTCGAGGACTTTGCCCAGCGGCTATTGCAGCGGGGTATCACAGTCAAGGAGAGCCGGGGCCGGTTGTCCTACCTCACCCCCGACCGGGCCAAGCCCATCACCGCCCGGAAGCTGGGGGACGAGTTTGACCGCGCCGCCGTCGGTGCCGCTCTGGAGCGCAACGCCGCCCGTCCCAGCCTGGGAGCCAAGCCCAGCATCCGGGAGCAGCTTCGCCAGCCCCAGGGCGTTCAAAGAATGGTGGACATTGAGGCCAAGAAAGCCCAGGGCAAGGGCATCGGCTATCAGCGTTGGGCCTCCACCTTCAATCTGAAACAGGCGGCGCAGGCCCTCAACATCTACACCGAACATGGCTTTTCTTCGCCAGAAGAATTGGACGCCGCAATTTCCGCCGCCTTTGCCGCTGTGCATGACAGCTCCGCCAAGCTGAAGCCTATCGAAACGGCCTTACAAGAAAAAAAGGAATTGCGGAAGCAAATCGGCATCTACCGGGACACCAAGCCTGTCCGGGATGGCCTCGCCGCACAAAAGACACCCAAGGCCCGCGCCGCTTACCGGCAGAAGCATGAGGCTGATCTGCTCTGCTCCGAAGCTGCCGTTCGTTTCTTCAAGGCCAAGGGTATCACCAAGCTGCCCTCCACCAAGGAACTGACGGCGGAGATCGAGGCCCTGCTGTCCGAGAAGAACGCCGGGTACAACGAATACCAGGAGAAAAAGCGGCAGGCCAATGAGCTACTGACCGTCAAGCGGAACATCGACCAGGTGCTTCACGGCGCACCCAGCCAGCGGAGGGACGAGCATGACCGATAACGCCGTCCGGCTGACCTACCAACAGTACCGGGCCGTCCGGCGGCTGGTGCATGAGTGTTGCAACTACGACAACGGCAACTGCCTCCTGCTGGACGATGGCGAGGAATGTGTCTGCCCGCAGAGTATTTCCTACTCGCTGAATTGCCGCTGGTTTCGGACGGCGGTGCTGCCCCTGGATAAGAGCCTGTGCGCCGCCCTGCTCCACCGCCGGGAAAGAAAAAAGTGCGTTCTGTGCGGCGGCTGGTACATCCCAAAATCCAACCGGGCCAAATACTGCCCGGAGTGCGCCAAGGAGGAAGAACGCCGCAAGACCTGTGAACGGGTACGCCGCCACCGGGCCGCTATGTAACGGTTTAGGCCCTCGAAAAGCCCGGTATCACGGGACTTTTGGGCCGTCCTCAACAGGGGGCTGTATGTTACCATTCCAAGCCTGAAAACAGCCCTCTGAATGTCCACAACAAAAATTTGAAAGGAGCCGCCTATGACCGACACCCCCAGCAAGACCACCACCCGCCGCCCGGACTGCGTGACTGAAATCCGCATGGGCAACACCGTCCTCACCGTTTCCGGCTACTTCAAGCAGGACACCACCGACACCGCCGCTGACAAAATGGCGAAAGTCCTGGAGGCCGAGAGCCGCTGCCAGACCAGCTCCAGCCTGTGACCTCCTGCCGGTAGTTTCGCGATAAGCCCCAGCTTAAAACTTTTTCTTGTAAGGAAGCAAAAAGCACTATACAACAGCCCCGGCCTGTGCTATACTGTTGCCATCGGAATAGCGGGCCGGGGCTGTCGGAACGGAGGAACGATGTTAAGACAGCAACCTACGCAAGCCCCTATCACCGCCTTGTACTGCCGCCTCAGTCGTGACGATGAATTGCAGGGCGAGAGTAACTCGATTTCAAATCAAAAGCGCATCCTCGAAAGCTACGCCCGTGAGCATAGCCTGATGCCCTATC
>CAJUQD010000081.1 GCA_910588105.1 uncultured Oscillospiraceae bacterium
TCCGGGCGGTGTCCGTCACCGCCCCCGCCTGCGTGGGCCAGCTCTGCGGCCACGGCTTTGACGGCTACCTGATGGCCATGGACCACTTTTTGGAGGGCGGCAGATGAAGCTGCAAATTATCGGTGACCCGGTGCTCCACTCCAAATCCCCCGTCATCCAAGGGGCCATGCTGAGGGCGCTGGGGCTGGACGTTCCCTATACCCCCCATGTGGTGCGCCGGGGGGAGCTGCCCCAATACCTGGCCTGGGCCAGGGAAAACGGCGTCGCCGGCTTCAACGCCACCATGCCCCACAAGGAGGACCTGCTGCCCCTGCTGGACCACATTGACCCCGCGGCCCGGGCCATGGGCGCGGTGAACACCGTCTGCCTGCGGGACGGGAAATGGGTGGGCTTCAACACCGACGGGGCCGGGGCGGTGGCGGCGCTGAAAAGCGGGCTGGGCATGGAACCGGCGGGCCTCACAATTACCCTGCTGGGGGCTGGGGGCGCGGCGAAGGCGGTGGCCCTGGCGCTGGCGGAGGCTGGGGCGGAGCGGGTGTTTGTCTGCAACCGCACCTTGGAGCGGGCCCAGGCCCTGTGCGCCCAGGACCCGCTGGGGCGGCTGGCCCCCGCCGGCTTTGATTTGGATACGCTGTCCGGCATGGCCGGGATATCCCAGCTGCTGGTGAACTGCACCAACCTGGGCATGGAGGGATGCCCCCACCAGTTTGAGGACTTCGGCTTTTTGGACGCCCTGCCCCGGGAGGCGGCGGTATTCGACGCCATCTACCACCCCGCCGAGACGCAGCTGCTCTGCCGGGCCAAGGGCCGGGGCCTGTCCACCCTCAACGGGCTGCCCATGCTGGTGAACCAGGCGGTGCTGGCCCTGGAGCGGTTTCTGGACCGTCCGCTGGACCGGGAGGCCATGGCCGCCGCCGCCGCGGACGCCCTGCGCAGGGAGGGGACATGAGAAGAGCACTCAAAATCCTCGCGGCCATTGGCGGGGGCCTTGTGCTGCTGCTGGCCGTATGCGCGCTCAATCACCGCATTCAGCTGAAGCGGGAGGAGCCGCTGTTCACCCCCTTCACCAAGCTGGTCACGGTGGATGGGGCGCAGATGAGCGTCTATGTAGGGGGCGGGGGAAAACATACCTTGGTATTTATGTCGGGCAGCGGCACCTGCTCCCCGGCCCTGGACTTCAAGGCCCTGTATTCTCAGCTCACCGATACGTATCAAATCGCAGTGGTGGAAAAGTTTGGCTACGGATTCAGCGACAGGACGAACAAGAGCCGGGATATTGACACCATGCTGGAAAACACGCGGGCCGCCCTGGCGCAGGCGGGGCTGGAACCACCCTATATCCTGTGCCCGCACTCCATGTCCGGGTTAGAGGCGGTATACTGGGCGCAGCAATACCCGGATGAAGTGCAGGCGATCATCGGCCTGGATATGTCCACCCCCGCGGCCTATGGGAAAATGACAATCAGCGCACCCCTGCTGCGTCTGCTGCAATTTGGCGGTGCGGTTGGCCTGACCCGGTTCATCCCTGGCCTTTCGGACAGCGCAGCCATCCAGAGCGGGGCGCTGTCCGAGGACGAACAGGGCGTCTACCGCGCCATATTTTACCGCCGCACCATGACCGATGACATGATAAATGAGGCCCTGTGTGTCAAGGATAACGCAAAGGCCGTGGCCGCAGGCGGAATACCGCAGGTTCCTTTTCTGCTGTTCTGCTCCGACGGAAGCGGCGGCACCGGGTTTTCAATGGAGGATTGGCGGGCCATTCAGGCCGGATTTGCGGCAGAATGTTCGGATGCGCGGCTTATCGAGCTGGACTGCGGCCACTATATCCACGATTTTGAATATAAACGGATTGCGGCGGAAATAAAAGATTTCCTAAGCAGAGAAGGAGACGGCCATGGAGATTTCAGCCAGCGCCAAAATCAACCTCACCCTGGACATACTCCGCAAACGGGAGGACGGCTACCACGATTTGCAGATGGTGATGCAGTCCGTCTCCCTGGCGGATGAGCTCACCGTCACCCCCGCCCGGGGCGGGGCGGGGACGGCGGTGGCCGACCTCCACTTTCTGCCCACCGGGGGAAAAAACCTGGCCCAGATAGCTGCCGCCGCCTTCCGCGCCGCCACCGGCCTGGGGGGCGAGGTGGATGTGTCCATCCGCAAGCATGTCCCGGTGTGCGCCGGGCTGGCCGGGGGGAGCGCCGACGCCGCCGCCGTCCTCCACGCCATGAACGAGCTGGCCGGGGCGGGGCTGTCCCGGCCGGAGCTGGCCCAAATCGGGGAGCGGGTGGGCTCCGACGTGCCCTTCTGCGTACTGGGCGGCACCGCCCTGGCCGAGGGGAGGGGGGAACGCCTCACCCCGCTCCCCCCCCTGCCCCCCTGCCATATCGTCATCTGCAAGCCCCCCTTCTCCATCTCCACCCCCCAGCTCTTTGGCCGGGTGAACGTGCGGAAAATCGTCCGCCGCCCGGACACCGCCGGGGTGGCGGCCGCCCTGGAAGCCGGGGATCTGGCCGGGGTGGCCCGGCGCATGTACAATGTGTTTGAAGATGTGCTGGAGCCCCGGCGGCTGGCGGAAATCAACGAAATCAAATCGGTGCTCATCGACTGCGGGGCGCTGGGGGCGTCCATGTCGGGCAGCGGGCCGTCGGTATTCGGGCTGTTCGAGGACGAGGCCCGCGCCCGGGACGCCTGCGCCCGCCTGCGGGAAAGCTATCGGGACGTGTTCGTGTGCGCGCCGCAGTAAAATTTGCCGTCCCGGGTATAAAACAAAAAAACGCCGTCCATACTGTGCCCATACGGTACATAGGACGGTGTTTTTTATGAAAAGCCCCTTTTCTTCCCCCTCCAGGCTGCGCCTGTGGGAGGCCGCGCTGTTTCTGGCCTTCGGGCTGACCCTCACCGCCGGGGTGTGGGCCTCCGCCAGCGAGGCCGCCCTGGCCGGACAGGTACTGCGGCTCCACGTCATCGCCAACTCCGACTCGGAGGCGGACCAGGCCCGGAAGCTGCTGGTGCGGGACGCGGTGCTCTCCCGGGCCTCCCAGCTGCTGGACGGCGCGGACGATAGACAGTCCGCCGAGGCGGCCCTGGCCCCCCACCTGGACGAGCTGGCCCAGGCGGGAGCGGACGCCCTGGCCCGGACGGGGAACCACGACCCGGTGGCCGTCACCCTGGCCGACCAGTGGTTCCCCACCAAGGAGTACGACGGCTTTTCCCTCCCCGCCGGGCAGTACCGGGCGCTGCGGGTGACCATCGGGGCGGGGGAGGGCCGCAACTGGTGGTGCGTGGTGTTCCCCCCCCTGTGCCTGGCCTCGGTGGCGGAGGAATCGGTGGAGACGGCGGCGGAGGGCGTGCTGTCCGAGAATCAGGTGGCCCTCATCACCGGCCGGGACGGGGGCTATGTGCTGAAATTCAAGCTCATCGAGTGGTGGGAGGAACTGGTGAAAGGGCTGGGAGGATAACCTCCCGGCCCCTTCTGTTGTTCTTATTTCCTCACGTCCAGCTTGATGGCGATGACGGTGCGGTCATCCCCGCTGCCCGAGCGCACGCCGCTCTCCTGCAAAACCTGGGCGGCCAGCGCCTGGGGGGACAGGCCGTCGAACTCGGACAAAATCTTGCGCAGCCACCGGTCGTCCTTCCCAGTGGTCACCCCGTCGCTCACCAGCAGCACGCAGTCCCCCGCGTCCAGGGACAGGGGGAAGGCGTCCGGCGCGGACAGCTCCCCCGCCGCCGTCCCCGCGGGAAGGGACTGGCCGCACAGCCGCTCCACCCCGCCCCCCCGGCGCAGATAGGTGGGGGCCGCCCCCAGCTTGTACACCGCGCTTTTGCCGCTGAACAGGTCGATTTGCAGCAGGTCCACCGTGGTGAAGCCCCCCTCCTCCTCCCCCCGGAGGGCCAGGGCCTCCCCCACGGTGGTCAGCGCCTCCTCCGGGGCCAGCCCCGCCCGGAGGAACTTCTCCAGCAGCCGCAGGGCGTTCTCGCTGTCCTCCCGGGCCTCCGCGCCGCTGCCCATGCCGTCGCACAGCAGGAAGTTCAGCTTACCCGCGCCGTCCTTGAACCACACCCCGGCGTCGCCGCTGACGCTCTGGCCCGCCCGGTCCGCCCCGGCCACCCCGGCGATGGCCATCAGCGGCTCCTTCTGACACAGGCGGGCATGGCCCCGCTGGCTGTCCGCGTCCCGCAGGGGGCAGCCCAGGATGGCGGACAGCCGCCCGACCTCCCCCTCCCGGCCCAGCTGCTCCGCCCCCTGGCCCTCCACCTCCACTTGCAGGTGGCCGTACTGGTCGGCGTACACCGTCACCCGGCCCTCCAGCCCCAGGGCGGCCAGGCGCTGCTTCACCAGCCGCTGGCGGCGCACGTCCACCGCCGGCTCCTGGGCCAGCTCCGCCGCCGCCCGGTCCAGCACGGAGGCCATGTGGCCGTACTGGGCGCACACCGCCGCCCTGCTCTCCCGCACCCGGCTGTCGTACCGCCTGCGGCTCAGAAGGGCGGACAGCTCCCCGTTGGCCGCCACCAGGAAGGTCTCAAAGCGGATGCAGCGGCTGGAAAAGTGGGGCGGGAAGTCCTCCATCGCCCCCGCCCCCCGATCCAGCATGGGGGTGAGGGCGTCGGCCAGGGCGGTTTTGGTCACCTGGTACTCCCGCTGCCAGCACCGCTCCTTCTGCTTGCACTTGACGCACACCCGGTCCGCCGCCCGGTCGAATATGCGGGCGGCATCCCCGTCGTTGGGGGCGGCGGGGGCCTGGAAGGCGGTGCGCAGCCCCCCGGACACCGCCCGGAAGGCCTCGGCGGTCTGCTGGAGGCGCCGGGCGGCGAACTGCCGGGCGTGGACGCCCTCCTCCTCCGGCGCCTCCTGGCGCACCAGGGCGGACAGCCGGCGCAGGAGCTTGTCCGGCAGCAGCAGGAACACCGCCGTCCCCGCCGCCAGCTCCCAGCCCATGGCGTCCCCCGGCCCCAGCTCCCAGGTCCACAGGATGGCCGCCGCCCCGCTCAGGGCGTAGGCCGCGGCGCACATCAGCCGGCTCTGCCTGACGAATACCCCCGCCACCAGGCCGGGCAGGGCGTAGGCCAGGGTGTAGTAGGTGGGCAGCCCGGCGGAAAAGCCCATGGCCAGCCCGGACACCACCCCCGCCGCCGCGCCTAGCCCCGCGCCCCCCCTCCAGGCGGCGATGAGCACAATGGGGACGCACAGCACCCGCCCCAGGGAGTACTCCCCCGCCACCGACACCCGGGTGAGGGTCATCATCAGCGTGGCCGCCAGGGTGGCCGCCCCCGCCATCTGGGGCAGGGCGATCTCCCCGCCGGGGCGGTACTTCTCCCACAGGTCGAAGGCCTGGCGGTACAGGCACACCGTCCCGTATGTGAGCGCCACCTCGGTGATAAAGCCCACCACCGAGCCCCGCCCCCACCCGGCGGCGGACTGGTAGACAAAGCCCACCATGCCGTTGAGGGCGGCGGCCACCGCCGGCATGAACCAGGGCCGGCGGTACAGCTCGAACTCCCCCAGGGCCAGCGCCACCGCGTACACCATCATGGAGGCGGCTATGTAGCGCAAGCCCTCCACCACCCCCCGGAAGGACAGGTAGCCCAGCGCCGCCCCAAAAAGCGCTGCCAGTCCCTCCGCCCCCGGCCGGCACACCGCCACCAGGGACAGGGCGAACAGGGAGTGGCCCCCCATCAGCTCCGCCCCCGCCAGCACCGCCGTCAGCAGAAAGCGCATCCCCCACTCGGACAGCCTTATCACCGTGGGCATGGACAGCTGCCGCCCCCGTTTTTCCCGTCTGGTCCCCTCGTTTGCCGTCATGGCGCATCCCTCCGTGGTCGTATCGTTTGTATAAGAAATCCATTTTATGGAAACCTAATTTATTATAAATTGTCCGTCCCAAAAAGGCAGTCGCAACCTGTCTTGCCTTTTGGGGCGGAATTTAGTATAATATGTGGCAACTTTACGAAGCGGGAGCGGATTCCATGAAAATCGGCAGCGTGGAGCTGAATACCCGGCTGGCCCTGGCCCCCATGGCCGGGGTCACCGACCTGGCCTTCCGCACGGTGTGCCGGGAACTGTCCGGCTGCTACACCGTGTCCGAGATGGTCAGCGCCAAGGCCCTGTGCTACGGGGACAAAAAGACCCCCTCCCTGCTGCGCCTGGGGGAGGGCGAGCGCCCCGCCGCCGTCCAGATCTTCGGCTGTGACGAGCCCTTCATGGAAAAAGGGGCGGCCCTGGCCCTGGAGCGGTCGGGGGCGGATATCATCGACATCAACATGGGCTGCCCCGTCCCCAAGGTGGCCAATTCCGGGGACGGCTCCGCCCTCATGCGCGACCCGGACAAGGCCGCCCGGGTGGCCGCCGCCGTGGTCCGGGGGGCCGGGGGAAAGCCCGTCACCGTGAAATTCCGCCTGGGCTGGGACAAGGGCTCCATCAACTGCGTGGAGTTCGCCAAGCGCATGGAGGGGGCGGGTGTGTCCGCCGTGGCCCTCCACGCCCGGACGAAAACCCAGATGTACTCCGGCGCGGCCAGCTGGGACTACATCTGGCAGGTGAAGGCGGCGGTGTCCATCCCGGTCATCGCCAACGGGGACGTGTTCTCCCCCAGGGATGCGGTGCGCATTTTGAAGCTCACCGGGGCAGACATGGCCATGGTGGGCCGGGGGGCCTTCGGCAATCCCTGGCTGCTGGAACAGTGCGCCGCCGCTCTGGAGGGGCGGGACGTCCCGCCCCCACCCCCGCTGGACCGGAGGATGGACACCGCCGCCCGCCAATTTGAACTGGCCCTGGCCCACAAGGGGGAGAAAATCGCCTGCCTGGAGATGCGCAAGCACCTGGCCTGGTATCTCAAAGGGGTCCCCTATGCCTCCTACTGGAAGGAGCGGGCGTGCAAAATCTCCACGCCGGAGGAATTTTACCAGGTGGTGTCCGGCATCAAGCGCGACCTGTCCGACCAGCCGGGGCCCGGCGATGAATAGGCCCGTCCCCTCCCCCCTCCGCGCCGTCTTTCTGTCGGCGGAGGGCGTGCTCTACGCCCTGTTCCTGGCGCTGGATCTGACGGGGCGCGGGGGCCAAAGCGTCCCCATCAAGTACGCGGGAATCGTGCTGTGCCTGGCCTATTCCCTGCTGGGCACAGATCGGCTGGTGCCCCTGGCGCTGGCCCTCACCGCCGGGGCGGACTGGTTCCTGCTGGTGCGGAACGACCAGTACCTCCTGGGCATCGCCCTGTTCCTGGCCGTCCAAACCGTCTATTTCCTCCGCCTGCGCCGCGCCGGGGCGGACGGCGCTTATTTCCTCCGCTCCGTCCTGGCCTTGGGTGCGGAGCTGGGGGTGTACGCCCTGGGCATGGCCTCCGCCGTGAATCTGGCGGCGGCGCTGTACTTCTCCCAGCTTTTGTCCAACACCCTGCTGGCCTGGACGGTGGACGGGGCGCGCCGGCACGCCTTTGCCCTGGGCCTCACCCTGTTCGTGGGGTGCGACGTGTGCGTGGGGCTGTTCAACGCCCTTCCCCCCGCTTCGCCGCTGTACTTTCCCGCGTCCGTTGGGATGTGGCTGTTCTATCTGCCTTCCCAGGCGCTCATCGCCCTGTCCGCCTTCCCCGGAAAGGAGAACGTCAAATGAAAACCAGCAAGCCCCTGGCCATTGCGCTGGCCGCGCTCACCGCCCTGGCCCTGCTCACCGGGGCGGTGGCCGCCCCCATCCTGTGCCGCCCCTTCTATTACGCCCACATCGGCCCCCTCCGGCTGGCGGAGCGGACGGGGTACACGGAGGGGGAAATCAAGACCGCCTTTGACGAGATGCTGGACTACTGCCTGGGCGGAGAGGAGTTTTCCACCGGCGCGATGCGCTGGTCGGAGAGCGGCAAAAGCCACTTTACCGATGTGCGGCGGCTGTTCCTGCTGGATCTGCGGGCCTTTGCCGCCGCCCTGGCGGCGCTGGCCTGCCTGGGCCTGCTGGCCCGGCGGGGCGGGATGGGGCCCGCCCCCCTGCTGGGCCGGGGGCCCGGCTTCTGGGCGGGGGCCGGGCTGGGGGGCGTGTTCCTGCTGGTGGGCGCCCTGGCCGCGCTGGACTTTGACCGGGCCTTCGTGGTATTCCACGCCCTGTTCTTCCCCGGCAAGGACAACTGGCTCTTCGACCCCGCCGCCGACCAGATCATCAACATCCTCCCCCAGGCGTATTTCCGCAACTGCGCCCTGCTCATTTTTGCCCTTCTGGTGCTGGGCTGCGCCCTGCTCATTGGCCTGGACTTTTGCCATGGATCCGGGCGGTCAAAAATTTTGCACAAAAATGAAAAATTTTAGAACGAACGTTTGACATTTCGAACATCATATGGTATAATACCCTCACGAGCCGGAAATGTTCACCGTCCCCACCGTCACGGAGACGACTTTGGAAGGAGCTTGCGCCATGGCTAAACTAACCCCCAAACAGCAGCAGATCTACGACTACATCCTGGCTTTCGCCGACGAACACGGCTACCCCCCCTCTGTGCGGGAGATTGCCCAGGCCGTGGGGCTGAAATCCCCCGCCACCGTCCATTTCCACCTCAAGGGCCTGCGTGAGGCGGGCTGCATCACCCAGGCCGAGGGCAAGACCCGGGCCATCACCATCACCGACCCCTCCCACGGCCGGAAAGACCAGGTGCCCCTGGTGGGCTATGTGGCGGCGGGCGCCCCCATCTTGGCCCAGGAAAATATTGAGGAATACCTCACCTTCGACACCGGCGGCCTCACCGGGGAGCACTTTGCCCTCAAGGTCCGGGGCGAGTCCATGCTGGAGGCGGGCATACTCCCCGACGACGTGGTGGTGGTCCACCAGCAGCCCCTGGCCCGCAACGGGGACATCGTGGTAGCCCTGTTTGAGGACGAAGCCACCGTCAAGACCTTCCGCCGGGAAAACGACGGCCACATCTGGCTCTACCCGGAAAACTCCAGCGGCGAATACCAGCCCATCGACGGCGAGGGCTGCTCCATCCTGGGCCGGGTGGTGGCGGTGATCCGCCGCTACTGACCCTCCTATCCCCTTCCCACCGTCCCCGGTCTTTGTTCCAAAGGCCGGGGACGGCTTTTTTCCCCCCACGGCCCCTTGTGTGTTTTCCACAAAATTGCGGCCCCCTTTTTTTGCATTCCTCCGAAGTTGGCAAAACCGGCAAATTTCCCCTTGCAAATTGCGGATGATGTTGCTATTATGATGGCACAAGGGCCGGAAACGTTTTCGGTAGCGTTACCAGAAACGTTTCCAGTCCGGAACAAAAATTAGGAGGAAATGAAAATGAGTAAGAAACTCTTCGCGCTCGTAGTGTCCCTCAGCATGGTCATGACCATGCTGCTGGCTGGATGCTCCAGCCAGGGCGACAAGCCCAGCGAGCCCCCCGCCGACAACAGCACGTCCGGCACCGAGGCCAGCCAGCCCGTGGAGAACAACAACACCGAGGCCAAGGGCCGCGTCTACTGGCTCAACTTCAAGCCTGAGTCCGACGAGGTGCTCAACAACGTGGCCAAGATGTACACCGAGAAGACCGGCGTGCCGGTGAAGATCGTCACCGCCGCCTCCGGCACCTACAGCCAGACCCTGAACGCCGAGATGGGCAAGAGCGAGGCCCCCACCATCTTCAACGTGGGCAACCAGGCCGGCGTGCGCGACTGGACCGACTACGCCCTGGACCTGACCGGCACCCCCATCGCCAACGAGCTGAACACCGACGCCTACAACCTCTATGACGAGAACGGCAAGCTGGTGTCCATCGGCTACTGCTACGAGTGCTACGGCATCATCGTCAACCCCGACCTGGTGGAGC
>CAJUQD010000082.1 GCA_910588105.1 uncultured Oscillospiraceae bacterium
GCGGAAAAAGGCCCGCCGATTGGGCGTGTTGACAATTTTCAAACAAGCCCTAGTTTCCTTCCTTCAGGTAAGCCAACACCTCCGCCGCATAGATGTACGGCTTCACATTTCCAATGACGCCGCCCTCCCCAATGACAAATGTGGGGCACACCACCCCCATGCTCACCTTGCAGAAGCATGGCCGCCCGGAGCTGCATATGGTTGCCATGACCTCCCTTTCTGCTTAAACTTCGCCGGAAGGCATAGGGGCGGGCCCGGCAGGCCGATGACCTGCCGGGCCCGCTTTACCTGCGCGCTACCCACGAAGCTCATAAAACCAGCCTTAAATTGGGGAATACGGGTTATTGCCCGTCTTCCAGTGCCCGCTCCAGCATGTCCAGGTCGTCATTCTCCACACCCATCTCTTTCAGCTCATCCACCAAAGCGCGGCATTTATCCATGCGGTTTTGCCGAAGATAGAGCTGTGCTAACTGGAGTTTGCCGAACACATACGCCGTGGGATAGTTTTCCACAGCCGACAGCGAAATAAAGAGATCCAAAAACGTCTCCCGCCCGCCAGAAACCTTATTATCAATCAAAAGTCCTGTCATTTCCTCCAGCGCGTCAATTCGCTCCCCCCGCCAGACCTTTCGGTATATCCCCGCGTATTTGCGCAGGAAAACCCCGTCGCTAATTTGACACAACAGCGGCTGATCCACCGCCAGAGCCTGGACTGTCTCCGAAATGGCATACTTTTTGCCGCTCTGCCCCCGCTCCAACCGCTCCAAAAGGTTGTCTGCAACAGCGTACGCGTCATCCCGATTCAGTCCGCGCAGAAGCGCGGGATCCTCCAGAAACATCCATGCGCTTGCGGACGACACCGCCTGTCCGCACCGGGGAAGCAGCGTCTGCAGGGTGATCCGCATATCCTCGTCGCTCTGCTGTCCCAACGCCGCGCCCGCCTCCAGAGTTTTCATAACCAGCTCTGTTCTGCTCCTTGAGGCACTCTCATCCGTACACTCCCGATAGGCGGCCATCGTCACGGAATTGGTGGCAATGGTGCGGTATTCCCGCAGCTTTTCCGCCGGGGAAAGGCCGGAATTATGAACAACGCCCACAGTATCTATCACCGCGTTGGAATATACACACTGTAGAAAGTTTCGGTTCTGGACACTGACCGGGCCGAATTCAGACAGAAAACTGATAGCATCTTGATAGAGATAGACATCCGTTTCAAAGCGTCCAGAGTTATACTGGCTGGAAACCGATCTTTGGGCAATGCGGTAATGCTGCAGCACAGAGTTGTCGATGCCGATCCGATTCGCGTGGCGCAGCAGCTGAAAGCAGTAAAACGTATCCGCGCCATAAAAATACATAGAATCTGTTCCCGCCAGTCGGACTTTCGGCACTAGCTCCGTCCGAATCAATTTTCCCCAAATCGGGCGGAAAAAGGCATGGTAATAAGGAAGCCACTGGGCAAACTGCTTTTTCTCCAATACCAACGGCTTGGGCAGCTGGCGGGCTCCCTGCGCACCCGTGGCCATATCGTGCATCAGCGTCCCGGTGCAGGCGATGTCCAGCCGAAAACGCTCGGCAAACCCCAGCAGCCGCTCCAAATAATCCGGTTCCCACCAGTCATCGCCGTCGATATTGGTGAAATACTCACTTTCTGGCGGCGTAAAGCTAAATACTGGCGATGGTTCTCCCGTCAGTGTGTGGTTTTTCTCCCTGATGTGCGGCACAATCCGGCTGTCCCGGGCAGCATAGTCATATATGACAGCCCGGGTTCCGTCCGTTGAGCCATTGTCCTCAATATGAAATTCAAAAGAGCTGAAGCTCTGCCGGAGCACACTCTCAATGGTCTCCGGCAGAGTTTTTTCACTGTTGTATACGCAGGTATAAACGATGATTTTCATTATGTCCGTCCTAGTTGTTCTGCGGGGACATGCCTTTGATGGCTGCGCAGTCCGCCCTGGCAGTAGGCGCAGACCGGGAAGAATTCCGCCCCGATATGCCTCAGCAGCTCATCCCGCTTCTCCTCCGCTGTTTTTTCCTGAGCAAACAGGTCCATATAGACATCCTTCTCCTTCGGCACCTGCTCCAGCCGGTGAAATGCCAACGCACGGGAACAGGGAAAGATCTTTCCGTCATAAACCACATTGCAGCGCAGATCCCGACTAAAGATGCACTGATCGAAAATTTCCTTGGCCTGCTCCTCCGTTCGAGGCGGATCCACTACCTCCAGCATGTCAAACCATCCGTCATAGTGGGAGGTATCCGCGTTGTTCTTTCTCCGTTCGGTGGGAATGCCCGCCCCTTCCAGAGCCTGGCATGTCCGTTCAAAATTTACTGAGACACCGGCGCCGTAATCATCCACGATAACCTTCATATCGTCAAACTTTGCCAGCACGCTGAGCAGGTGCTCGTCGGGGATAACTGTGCCGTTGGTCACAATATCAAACTTGTCAACCCTGTCCTGATACTGCAGGAGCAGCTCCAAAAATCCGAACAGGGTCTTGGAAAGAAATGGCTCGCCCCCTCCCCCAACGGAAAATTTTCCCACTTTTTTGGCGATGGCAAACAGCTCCTCCATGGCCTGCTCGAGCCGCTCCAGGGGGATATCGTGGGTATTGGTCCAATACGGCGTCATGGGCGCGCACAGGCGGCACCTCAAATTGCACCGCTCTGTCACCATCACGGCGACGCGTCCCAGCTCGATCTTCTCCAACTCGCTCACACTCCTGTCATTTTCTTAAAATACCCAGGGAACGTCATGGGGCTCGTGCAGCTTTAGAATTTCAATCCCCTGACCCTCATAAGCGGAAATAGACCGATAAATCTCGTCCAGGTAATTGAAGTTTGCGACCATGACCGCGTCCAGGCCCAGCCGGCCGATCTCCTCCGGCGGGTGCACGGTATGGCCGGCCACCACCGTTCCCCAGCTGTTGGGATTGCTGTCAAATAAAAACACCTGGAACGGAGGGGGACCAAAAAATCCCGTGTACAGCTCCAAAATCTTCGCGGTATACAAACCGCCCGGATAAAGCCCCACCCGCCGGTAACCCTTGCCGTTTAACAGCCCATCCAGCCGGTTCCTGCGGGCTTCCACGGAAAACGCCGCCTCGTCCACCCGGGAAAATATCTCCTTCAGGTAGTTCCGTATTGGCAGGCGCTGGGTACACTTCTTTTCACAGGCGCCGCAGTCCAGGCACCGGCAGCGTCTGTCCTCCGGCAGTATGGAAAAATCCAATTGGAGTTTTCGAAACAGCTGGATGCTGCGCAGCACCTCTGGATCGCTTCGGTTGTACATCGGGCCAACGGGAAACAGGGTGCTGTTCCTGCTTTGCATAAACGCCGGGATGTTGATTCCCGCCGGACAGGGTATACAATATCCGCACCCGGTGCAATAGCCCTCCAGGGCGGAGAACCCGGCCTTGACCCGCTCCATCCTCTGTTCCGCCGGAATTTGGCCCCCATCCGTGAAAGCGGATAGGTTCTGCTTCAGCTGTCCCAAATCGTTCATGCCGGACAGGGCAATTTGAACCGCCGGGTGGGCGCACACATAACGCAGCGCGGCAGTCACCGTACTGTCGTCCCCCTGGCAGCGCAGAAAGGAGAAATAATCCTGTGACTGGGGGATTACACCCCCGCCCAACGGATTCATCGCAGCCAAACCTACTCCGCACCGTTGGGCCGCATCCAGCACCGGTCCCATCAGAACGCTGTTCAGCGGGGAAAAGGCGATTGTCCCCCCCTCGAAGGCCCCGCTTTCAATGATCTGCCCGATCTCCTCCGGCCTGGCGTGGGAGGAAAAGCAGATGTGGTCGATCAATCCCCGCTCCTTGGCCCGGACAGCCCCCTCATAGAGCGCCCCCCCAGCCATAATCCCTTCAAACTGGGCAAGGCTCGCGATGTTCCACACAACCAGGAAGGTGGCATGGCCGATCCCCAGCTTCTCAAACTCCGACTCCACCCGGCGCAGGACGCTGTCCGCAGTCACATCGGACAGGAACGTCACCTTCACCGCGACGTCTTTTTTCGCGTCCGTCAGCCGGAATGCCCGCCGGCAGATTTCCCCGGCAAAACCCTTAGAGTAGCTTGACGCCACATCTATGTAGGAACACCCCGCGTCCAGCGCGGCAGCCACCAGCGCGGCGGCCCGTTCCAGTCCGGCCTCATCATGGGCATCCTTCACCAAAAAGCGGTTTGTCCCAATGCCGAGCGGGAAAATATCGTCAAAGATTGTCATATTACACCCTTGGCAGCTGCTCCGCCGCCGGGTAGCGCTTGGCGTTCTTCACGTCAAATCCCGTGCAGTATTTGCAGGTTGAGAACGGCCCCTGCCAAATTTTCTTTGCCCGCTCCCGCTTCTCCTCCAGCGCAATTCCGTCGTCGAACAGGTCGATATATCCGCCCTCCTCCGGCAAGGCGCCGTTCATCTGGTGCATCGCCATGGCGTAATCGCAGAAAAAGGCCTTTCCGTTGTTTACCATAACAAAGTGCTCCGTCGGCACGACACAGCGCCGGAACACATCCTTCCACTCAGCCTCCGTATAGCCCCGCAGGGTGGTGCAGTCGCCGAAATAAATCCACCCGTTGGCATACTGCGAATCGCCGTGATATGTATCCACCCGGTATGGAATATCATACTTCGCGCATTTCTCAATAATTTGCGGCAAATTTTTGGAGAGCGGCCCGTAGTCGTCCAGCAAAAACTCAATGCGCTTGTCCGAACCGCGGATCAGTGAAAAAATATCTTCGCTTGGCACAATCGTCCCATTTGTGGTAATCCGAATTTTTCCGAACTGCCCCTCATAGCGCAGGCTCTCCTTCAAAATATCAAAGAACTCCGGGTGGAACAGCGGCTCCCCCCCAATGAACTCAATCCTGTCCGCATAATCCCAAATACGGAAAAACTCCCGCATCTCCCGGAACGCGGTCTCCTTGGGCGTGTGAAAGGGGTTTGGAAGATATGGAATGTAGTTGCTGCACAGCTTGCAATTGAGCGTACACCTTGAGGTTATAAAATAATCAAAATTTTTACAGGTAATCTGTTCAGACATAGTTTCACCGCTTCCCATTTGTTCTTTCCATCTGCTCCCCAGCCGGATGCCGTTTCTCCCGGGCCAGGGTGGCCAGGTCCCCGCTGCACCTGTCGCAGGCTGAGATATACCGCCTCTTTGCGATCTCCATAAACTTTGCCTGCTTTTCCTCCCGCGTACCTCCCCCGAACAGGTCCACATAGTCATCCGGGTTATCCGGCACATATCCCAATTCCATCCCACGCATGGAGCGTGTGCACCAGTGGACCTTACCGTCCCGCGTCCGCCAGTTCCCCTCCATAACCCGGGTCACGGAGCATTCGTGGAATATCTCCTCCAGCTCCTGCGCAGTGCGGTTATAAGCCTCCCAGGGGCCAAAGTCGATCCAGCCGCCGAAGGATTGGTCATCGCCGTAATATTTCTCCACCTTGCAGTGGATTCCCGCCTCCTGGAATCGCCGGAGGGTGTCCTGTTCCTGCCGGGGGCGCTGGTGGTACAGGGAGAGCTGAACCACTATTTTTTCCTTATACCGGCAGATGGCGCCCAGCAGCTCATCGCTGACCGGCACAGTGCTGTTCGTAAACAGCATCAGCCTGTCAAATTGATCTGCGTACTTCATGGCCGCCTCAATCAGCTGGGCCAGATTGGGGTGCAGGAAAGGCTCCCCCCCGCCGGTCAGATGCAGTGTGGTAATCCTGTCCGCCACGGAAAACGCCGCTTCCAGTATGCGTTCCGCCTCCGCCACCGTCATGTCGGGAAAAGGCTTATTCTGCGGAACATATTCGCAGCACAGCTTGCAGGCCAGATTGCAGCGGGTCAGGATCACCAACGAAAATTTATTCAGTACAAACATACAAATCCCCCTCAATAGTCCCCTGCAAACTTCCCCAAGGTGCGCCGCTCCTCCTCCGTCAGCTGAACGCCTGCGGGAATGCGTTTGGCGTGTTTCTTTGACGCGATCCCAATCTCGCAGTATTTGCAGTGCTCAATCGGCTTCTGCTTGAACTTCCTGAGCTTTTCCCGGATTTCCTCCGCAGTTTCACCGGTCCGCAACGACACATACTCCCCTTCCACCAGGGGAATGTAGTTCAAGCCAAAGGTCTGGGCGTCACAGCTCATAATCTTTCCGTCTTTGATATGCAGATGGTTGCATGGCGGCTCGTTGTGGGTATGGCCGGAGATAAACAGCTCCCAGCACTCCCGGACGCAGCGATCCACATACTCCGGGTCGTTGGGCTGCTTTGACATCTGCGTACTCCACCACCCGCCGAAATATTGATCCTCACCCCAGTATTTATTCATGCGGTGCTCA
Source organism: uncultured Oscillospiraceae bacterium (assembly GCA_910588105.1). GTDB lineage: Bacteria > Bacillota > Clostridia > Oscillospirales > Oscillospiraceae > Enterenecus. The sequence continues at coordinate 6,334 of CAJUQD010000082.1, forward strand.
ATACCCGCCTTTTCCAGCTTCTCGCAGTTCAAATGCGCGTTGCGTGAAAGCTCCGGGCCATAGTCGTCCACCAGAAAATATACCTGATACTTTTTGCAGGTCTCAATCAGCTCGTCCGAAATGGGCAGCACCCCGTTGGTCACAATGTGGAGTCGCTGAAACGCTTTCCCGCCGTGCCCGTCCATGGCGTAATCCACCAGCTCAATCAAGTCCGGGTGGAGCAGGGGTTCGCCCCCCACATAGTCCAGGCGCTCCAGGGGAGTGCCCGCAAACACCTCGAAAATTTTGTCAATATCCCGCTTCAAATCCTCCGTGTTGAAATTGTGCGGATTCTTATGGTACGGCGTGAAGGAATTGCAGTCCTTGCAGTGCAGATTGCACACCGTATTGATCGCCAACGGAATCCACTTGATCGTATCCAGAATGTTCATCTCAGTTCCCTTTCATAATGTATTTGTCCAGCCAGTCTTTTTCAAACTCCGCAGTATGTTCACTGTTGTAAAATACCTCCCGGTTTTCCGCCAGTGTTTTTGACATGGATTCTTTCAGCCCGTCGCATTCATGGCAGTTCAGCCGCGTGATTTTTTCAACCATGGAGATCATAAACGACCACTCAAAATAACGCCATGTTGGACTTTGCTCTGGGAACTTCCTGCATAACCAGCTTGTCCGCTTCCGATACACCCTGAGATACTCCGCAACAATCTCCGGCGTCATCAGCGCGTGGTCGGTGGTCCAAGCGGAGTTGTTCCCCCCGTGCCGCACCACATAGTATTTGGGCAACCCGTGATAGGCCACCCGGTTCGCTCCTCCCAAAATACCGGGCATGAGGTAAATGTCGTCAAACCGGCTTGTCTCGCTGAACCGGCATTTACTGAAAAGCTCCCGCCGTATCAGCTTTGTCGGGAACCCCACATTGAATCTTCTTCTCCACAGCAGCTCAATCAGGGCCTCTTGCGCAGTCATAATCCGCTTCTCATCAAACGATTTGTCCTGCGTACCGCAGATTCCCACATCCGCCTGGCTGCCTTGAACCAACTCCATTAAAAACTCCAAAAAATCCGGCTCTACCCAGTCGTCGTCGTCCAGGAAAGCTATGTATTCGCCCCTCGCAGCATCCAGACCCGTGTTGCGCCCCGCGCCAATGTTGCCCCTTTCCCGGTGGATCACCCGGACGCGGCCATCCCGCGCCGCATATCTGTCCGCGATTTCGCCACTCTTATCGGACGAGCCATTGTCCACAATGATAAATTCAAAATCTTGGTATGTCTGGTTCAGAACGCTTTCAACCGCCCTGGAAACCAGCTTCTCCCGGTTATATGTCAGCATCAGCACGGAGATCATATCTCTTCCCTCCACACCTTCCACGGGGCCTCTCCGCTCTCCCAAAACCGCTCCAGGCGCCCCCGGTCCCGCTGGGTGTCCATGCACTGCCAGAACCCGCTGTGCCGATATATTCCGAGCTTTCCCTCCCAGGCCAGCCCTTCCAGCGGCTCCCGTTCCAGCACACAGCCGTCGCCGTCCAGCCGTTCAAAAACCCCCGGCTCCAAAACCATGAACCCGCCGTTGATCCAGCCTCCGTCCTCCTTGGCCTTTTCCCGGAACCCGGTTACCGTCTGCCCGTCCACGTCCAGCACACCAAAGCGTCCCCCCGGCTGGATGCCGGTAAGCGTCACCGTCTTGCCCGAAGCCCGGTGCTGGGCCAGCAGGGCGTCCAGGTCCACATCGCTCACACCGTCTCCATAAGTGAGCATGAACGCCTCGTTTCCGATATACTTCTGCACCCTCTTCACCCGGGCCCCGGTCTGGGTGTTCAGCCCGGTGTCCACCAGCGTCACCCGCCAGGGCTCGGCGATGTTGGCATGGACAGTCATATGGTTCTCCGCAGAGAAGTCGAATGTCACATCGGAGCGGTACAGGTAGTAGTCCGCGAAGTATTCCTTGATGATGTGGCCTTTGTAGCCACAACAGATGATGAAGTCATGAAAGCCAAAGCTGGAGTAGTATTTCATGATGTGCCATAAAATAGGCTGGTCGCCGATGGTAATCATGGGCTTGGGCTTCAGGTGGCTCTCCTCGCTGATGCGGGTGCCCAGGCCGCCGGCCAGGATAACTACTTTCATTGCCGCAGCCCCCCCACCACCGGCGGCTCAAGCCCCTCAATCAGGTACGCCACCTTCTGATACGCCTCGCTCTGCTTCAGCGCGGCCACCGCCGGGTCATCCG
>CAJUQD010000083.1 GCA_910588105.1 uncultured Oscillospiraceae bacterium
ACAAGAGCCAGACCGCCCGGGTGCAGGCCCTCAGCGACTTCAAGGCGGGCCGGGTACGGGTGCTGGCGGCCACCGACATCGCCGCCCGGGGCATCGACATCAGCGAGCTGCCCTTCGTATTCAACTACAACCTGCCCGACGTGCCCGAGACCTACGTCCACCGCATCGGCCGCACCGGCCGGGCCGGGCACGGGGGGGAGGCGGTCTCCTTCTGCCAGTTCGACGAGAAGGACGAGCTGCGCGCCATTGAAAAGCTGCTGGGCAGGCCCATCCCGGTGGTGGAAAACCACCCCTTCCCCATGGAAAACTTCGACCCGCCCCAGAAGGACAAGCACGGGCGGCCCGTCAACTCCGAGGACGCAGAGGCCCGTGCCGCAGCCAGGGAGAAGCGCCGCCAGAAGGACGCGGAAAACAAGGCCCGCGCGGAAGAGCGCAAGCTGGCCGCCCCCCCCACCGGCGCAAAACCGCCGGCCGTGGGCCCCGTAGGATTAAAATCCTCGGGCGGAATGAATCCGCCCTGCGGGAATCCTTCGGATCCTACGGCGGACTCCCGCCGTCCCCGCTTCACAGCCGCCAAGGACACGCCTCAGGCTAAAGTAGAGGAAATTGCTGCGGAGGCGGATAGGCAAAAAAAGAAAAAGCGCCGCCGCAAAAAATCCGGAGGCGGCCAAGAGGCCCAGGCCGGGGCCCCGCAGGGACTACCCCCCCCCGACCAGACGGATCCGTCCGGCGGCCTCGCGGCGGACTCCCGCCGTGCCCGCCCTGCGGGGGGGCGGGGGGTGCGCCAGGGGCGCATCTCCGACACCCTGCCCGACCAGCCCGCCGTGCCCGTCACCGACTTTTATAAGCCCAACCCCCTGGACTCCGATGTGATTATGGACGCCACCGCCCGGCTGCTGGCTCCCCGCCTCCCCGCCCCCCGGCCCAAAGCCCAGGGCGGGGAGGGACAGGGCGCGCCCAAAGGGCAGGACAGGGCCGCCAAGTCCCGGCAGTCCAAACCCCGCCGCCAGGGCAAGAAGCAGGGCGCGCCGTCCCAGCCCACCCGGGAGCCCGTCCTTCCCCCCTCCCTGGCCGGCAGGAAACACCGCCGGGACGACCGGCCCCGGCCCATTGAGGCCCCTCCCCGCGCCGACCGCCAGAAGGACTCCACCCAGCACAAGAGCCTGATGCGGCCCTACTACCTCCATGACGGCGAGTGAGCGGGGGGGGCGCGCCCACCACCGCCCCCGGCGGAAACGCCTGCGTCCCCTGCGGTGGCTGGCCGCCCTGCTGTTTCTGGCCGCGGGAGGCTGGTTCTGGTTCCAATGGCAGTGCTGGGGCCTCCAGACCACCCATACCCAGGCGGAGCTTGCCAACCTGCCCCAGGGCTTCGGCGGCTTCCAGATCGTCCACCTGTCCGACCTCCACGGCCACGAGTACGGCGAGGGCAGCCGGGAGCTGCTGGACCGGGTGCGGGAGGAGGCCCCCGACCTCATCGTGGTCACCGGCGACCTCATCGACCAGAAATCCCAGCTGGCCATGGTGCCCGCCCTGGCAAAGGGGCTGGCGGCCATCGCGCCGTCCTATTACGTCACTGGCAACCACGAGTGGGCCCTGGGTTCTGGGACAGTGCGGGAGCTGAAAAGCGTACTGGCCCAGTGCGGGGTGACGGTGCTGTCCAACCAGTATGAAATTCTGGAACGCGGCGGAGGCCGGCTGGCGCTGGCCGGGGTGGACGACCCCAACGGCCGCGCCGACCAGACCACCCCCGAGGAGCTGTATGCCCAAATCGGGGAGGAAACCCCCGGCCTGTTCACCCTGCTGCTGGCCCACCGCAACGACCATTTCGGGCAGTATGCCGCCGCCGGCTATGATTTTGTCATGTCCGGCCACGGCCACGGGGGGATCGTCCGCCTGCCTTTCGCGGGCGGACTCATCGGCACCGACCGGCGGTTCTTCCCGCCCTGGACGTCCGGGGTGTACCGCCTGGGGGACAGCGCCCTGTTCGTCTCCCGGGGCCTGGGGAACAACACCGTGCCCATCAAGGGCTTCCGGCTGTTTAACCGGCCCGAGCTGGCGGTGGTGACGTTGAAGCGGGGCTGAAATTGCGGGCCTATCAATATTACGAAAGCGTCGAACACCGTCCTGAGTACGAAAAACTCATTGCGCTGGCAGACTTTTCAACGTGACCCTTGAGTAGCCCCTGGGCCGGGCGGACGGGCCGGGTTAATGCCCCGGAACGCCGGGCGCGCCTGCTTAAGCGCTCCAAATAGAGTCCTCACCTGCCGGCGCCTGAGAAACTCAGGTCCGGTGCGGGCCGGAAACGGAAGCGGAACTGATCCGGCACCCGCAATAGCCGGCCACTCCCCGTCCCGTAAAATCGGCAGCCCTTGACCTGAAGGGGGGCTTCTTAAAGGGGAGGCCGACTATGGAAGCGGCCCCCTTAAGCGCACTCTTTGGCTGCTCTCTCTTGCGGGAGAGAAAGCAGCATCCCCGTCCCGCGCAGGGACACGAAGGAGGCTGCGTCATGCGCTACGACGCCGGACAATTTGACATTGCCGTCATCGGCGCGGGCCACGCTGGCATCGAGGCCGCCCTGGCCGCCGCCCGGATGGGGCTGAAAACGGTTTGCTTCACCATCAACCTGGACGCGGTGGGCAACATGCCCTGCAACCCCGCCATCGGCGGCACCGGCAAGGGCCATCTGGTGCGGGAGATCGACGCCCTGGGGGGCGAGATGGCCCACGCCGCCGACCGGGCCTGCATCCAGTACCGAATGCTCAACCGGGGCAAAGGCCCTGCGGTGTGGTCCCTCCGGGCCCAGGCGGACCGCCGCCGCTACCAGGAGGTGATGAAGCACACCCTGGAGCTGCAAGAGAATTTGTGGGTAAAGCAGGCGGAGGTCACGGAGATTCTCACCGAACACGGGGCCGTCTCCGGGGTGGCCACCGCCACCGGGGCCGTTTACCGCGTCAAGGCCGCCGTCATCGCCACCGGCACCTACCTGGGGGGGCGCACCATCGTGGGGGAGGTGTCCCGCCCCTCCGGCCCCGACGGCATGGCCGCCGCCCTACCCCTGACGGACTGCCTGGTACGCCTGGGATTGTCCATCCGCCGGTTCAAGACGGGCACGCCCCCACGGGTCAACCGCCGGAGCGTGGACTTTTCTAAAATGGAGGTCCAGCCGGGGGACGACGTCCCCGAGCCCTTCTCCTTTTCCACTGCCCTTCCGCCGGAAAACCGGGCGGTGTGCTACCTGACCTACACCAACGAAAAAACCCACCGGGTCATCCGGGATAACCTCCACCGCTCCCCCTTGTTCTCCGGGATGATCGAGGGGGTGGGCCCCCGGTACTGCCCCTCCATCGAGGACAAGGTGGTGCGGTTTTCCGAAAAGCCCCGGCACCAGCTGTTCATCGAGCCCATGGGCCTCAACACCGAGGAGCTGTACATCCAGGGCTTTTCCTCCTCTTTGCCCGAGGAGGTGCAGGTGGAGATGCTCCACACCATCCCCGGCCTGGAGCGGGCGGAAATGACCCGGTGCGCCTACGCCATCGAGTACGACTGCGCGGATCCCACGCAGCTGCTGCCCACCCTGGAGTGCAAAAAAGTCCCCGGCCTGTACGGCGCGGGGCAATTCAACGGCTCCTCCGGCTACGAAGAGGCCGCCGCCCAGGGGCTGATGGCGGGGGTCAACGCGGCGCTGAAGCTCAAGGGCGGGCCGCCCCTCATTTTGAGCCGGGGGGACGGCTATATCGGGGTACTCATCGACGACCTGGTGACGAAGGGGACGAACGAGCCCTACCGCATGATGACTTCCCGGACGGAGTACCGGCTCATCCACCGGCAGGACAACGCAGACCGCCGCCTAGCGGCCTATGGCCGCCGGGTGGGGCTGGTCAGCGGGGAGCGGCTAGTCCAGGTGGAGGAAAAGTACGCCGCCGTGGACCGGGAAGTACGCCGCCTGGAACACATGGGCGCGGCCCCTTCCCCCGCGCTGGACAAGCTTCTGGAGGAAAAAGGCGAGCCCCCCTGCCCCCACGGGGCGAGGCTGGTCGACCTGCTGCGCCGCCCAAGGCTGGGCTATGCCGACTTGGCCCCCTTTGACCCGTCCCGGCCCCCCCTTTCCCGGGAAATCACCCGGCAGGTGGAGATCTCGGTGAAATACCAGGGCTACATCGAGCGGCAGAACCGGCAGGTGGAGGAGCTGCGCCGGCTGGAGGACAGGCCCCTTCCCCCCGACATGGACTATCTGGGCATACAGGGTTTGCGGCTGGAGGCCCGGCAGAAGCTGGACAAGATCCGCCCGTTGAACCTGGGGCAGGCGTCCCGGGTGTCCGGGGTGTCCCCGGCGGATGTCACCGCGCTGATGATCTATCTGGAAAAGGGGGCCGCGCCATGGAGATTGTGACCTGTGAGCTGCCCCCTGTCTCCATCGTCGGCATGGAGGGCGGGGCATGGCCGGGGCACAACCCCGCCCCCTCCCTGTGGGAGCAGGCCAACGCCCGGTTCGGCGAGGTGGAGGCGCTGGCCCTGCGGGACGAAAGCGGCGCGCCTGTGGGCGTATGGGGCGCTATGAGCGACCTGTCCCGCTCCTTCCTGCCCTGGGGGGACAGCTTCACCCGGGGGCTGTATCTGGCGGGCATCCAGGTCCCGGACAGCGCCCGGCCCCCCCTGGGCTGGACAAAGTGGACCCTGCCCGCCTTCGCCTGCCTTCGGGTCCGAACGGAAGGGGACTACGCCGCCGCGTTCCAGGCGGGATTGGACGAATTAGGGCAGCGGGGGCTGTCCCTGGCCGGGGCAGTGCAGGAGTGCCAGCGCCCGGCGGAGGGCGGACAGCTGTATTTGTTCTTTCCATTTAAACGACTGTGAGAGGAAGCAACCGACATGAGATTAGTTCTGGCCGTCATCGTGTGCAAGCTCCTGCGCTTTATCGGCGGGCTCATTGGCAAAGGCAGCTCCCTGCCGGGGCAGTTCGCCCTGAAGGTATGCCCCAACGTGCTGGGCCGGGTGGCGCTGCCCGCAAACGTCATCGCCGTCACCGGCTCCAACGGCAAGACCTCCACTGTGGAGATGATCGCCGCCATCCTGGAGCAGGACGGGCGGAAGGTGGTTTATAACAAGGAGGGCTCCAACCAGATCGAGGGGGTTGCCACCCTCATCCTGTCCCACTGTACCCTGGGCGGGAAAATGCGGGGGGACGTGCTGCTGCTGGAGAGCGACGAGCGCTATGCCCGGCACACCTTCAAATGGTTCCACCCCACCCACTTTGTCATCACCAACCTGTACCGGGACCAGCTCACCCGCAACGGCCACCCGGAATGGGTCTATGATGCCATCAAGCACGCGGTGTCCCCGGAGACCACCCTGGTGCTCAACGCCGACGACCCGCTGGTGTCCTGCTTCGCCAAGGACCACGACCCGGCCCGGGTAAAGTGGTTTGGTCTGGATGCCTGCCCCATCAGCACACAGGAACACCACGGGGTCTACCACGACGGCGCCCGCTGCCCGGTGTGCAAGGGCAGGATGGAATACTCCTGCTACCACTACGCCCATATCGGGCACTATTCCTGCCCCTCCTGCGGGCACAGGCGGCACGCCGCCGACTTTTCCGTCACCGCCCTGGATCTGAAGGCGGGGACGTTCACCATCAACGGCGAGACAGACATATCCCTGGCCTTCAAGAGCATCTACAACGTCTACAACATCCTGGCGGCCTGGTCGGTGTGCGCCCTGGCGGGGGTGTCCCCCAATGTGATGTCCGGGGTTATCAATAACTATATGTTGAAAAACGGCCGGATGATTACCTTCCGTCTGGGGAACCACCGGGGCACCCTGCTCACCTCCAAGCACGAGAACTCGGTGGCCTACGATACCAACCTGGCCTATATCGCCGCCGCCGAAAACCCCTGCACGGTGCTGGTCATCGTGGACGCCATCAGCCGGAAGTACTTCACCGGCGAGACCAGCTGGCTGTGGGACATCGACTTCGACCGGCTGGGCTGCCCGCAGGTGCAAAAGATCATGCTGTACGGCAGGTACTGCAATGACCTGGCGGTGCGGTTCAAGTACAGCCGCGTCCCGGCGGACAAGATCGAGGTGGGGGAGAGCATCCCCACGGCGGCCCAGTACCTGAGGGAAAACGGGGACGAGGACGTGTACGTGGTCACCTGCTTCTCCGACCGGGACAAGCTCCTCTCGCTGGTTGAGAAGGATTAAGGAGGAAAACGCCATGGAACTGACCATTCTGCACCTGTATCCCGACTGCATGTCCCTGTACGGGGAGTACGCCAATCTCGCCGTCCTCTGCCGCCACCTGGAGGCCATGGGGGTCTCCGTCACGGTGGACACCGCCCTGTTCGAGGATGCGCCGCCCTTTGACCGCGCCGGCTTCATCTATATGGGCGCGGGCACCGAGCGCACCCAGAAGGCGGCGCTGTCCGCCCTGCTGCCCCACAAGGAGGCCCTCAAGGCCGCCATAGACCGGGGGGCGGTGGTGCTGTTCACCGGCAACGCCATGGAGCTGCTGGGCCAGTCCATCACGGACGCCCAGGGCAAGCGCTGGCCCTGCCTGGGGCTGGCGGACTTCTCCACCGTGGAATCGGACAAGCGCGCCCCGGAGGACGTGGTGGCCCACACCTCCCTGTGGGACAGCCCGGTGGTGGGCTTCATGAACAAATGCTCCGTCACCGAGGACGCGAACCCGCTGTTTCACTCCCTCTCCCTGGGCTTTGGCAATGGGGAGGACAAGGGTCCGGAGGGCTTTATGCGCGGCAATGTGTTCGCCACCCATCTCACTGGGCCCATCCTGGTGAAGAACCCGGACTTTACCGATTTCCTGATCCGCCGCATGTTTGAATGCAAGGGCTGGGAGCTGCCCGAACAGCTCCCCGTCCTGCCCTATGAGCGGGAGGCGTATGAGGTGACATTGAAGGAATTGATGGGCCGGGCGGGCGGTTGACGGCCCGGCGCCCCGGAGGGGACGGCGCGCCCGTTGTCACGCTGCGCCTGTTCGCGACGCGGTTCTAAGTCCTCCGGCTGCGCAAATTGTCCTGCGCCGCCCCTGGCGCTTCGGCCAATTCGCTGCGCTCCGGCCTTGGCCCCTGCTCACGGCGGCTCCGCGCTTCTCCGCAACCCAAACGTTACATTTGGAAACGGCAAAACGCTGGTCAATCCGCCGGGTTTTGGTATGCTGGGAGCATCAAAGGGAGGAGCCCTCCCGGTTTTATGAGGTGAATTTGATGAGCTTAGGAAACAAACTGGCCGAGGCCCGCAGGGCCAAGAACCTGACCCAGGAGCAGCTGGCGGAGAAACTGGAGGTCACCCGGCAGGCGGTGAGCCGCTGGGAGTCGGACGCCGCCTACCCGGAGACGGACAAGATCGTGCGCATGGCGCAGATCTTGGAGGTGAGCTGCGACTACCTCCTCCAGGACGGGGTGGACGAGAAGGGGAACCCGGTGAAGTCCCCGGTGACACGGCTGCTGGCCCAGGCCCAGGGGAAGCGTGTGAAGCTGACCTTTTACGAGCCCGACGGAATGCCCGTTATCCATGACTGGTGCGTCATTCAGGACTTTGACGGCAACTGGGCCAGGGTAGAGGTTGTGTTGAACCAGAAGAAGCCGGAGAAGGACGAGGTTCGGCTCATTCCCCTGGCCGCCATCAGCACCGTCACCTACCTCAAGGACGGGGAGGCAGCCCGACGCTCCCCGCTGGAGCTGAACTGAGGAGGGGCGGCAGATGGAATATTTTGGCGTATTTTCCTTTGTCATGGTGCTTGTCCTCATGGGCAAGGTGAGCCGCCTGGAGCGCATCCTGCGGGAGAACGGCCTGGGCGCCAAACGGATCGCGGGCCTGGGGGAGCAGGTGCGCAAGCAGGTGGGCCAAACGGTGGAACTAACGCTGGAGACCAGTGACGGCGATATCATGGGCAAGCAGTGCAGGATCCTGGACGCCGACGAGAGCTGGGCGCTGGTGCGGGCCAACGAGGGTAAAAAGAACGAATGCGAAAAGCTGATCCGCCTGGACAGCGTGAAGCAGATCAAGGTGAAATAAGAAGCTGTACCAATAGCCGAAGTATTCAGATTCGTGAGCCAAAATTGCCGGTGGCAAGGCGAAGGATCGCGGGAATACTTTGTGTATTTCAAGATTTTTCAACGCAGCCAGTGGCAATTTTGCCCGCAAAGCGCAGGTACATGGAGGTGACGGCATGAGTGAACTGTGGCTGGAAGTGACCCTGCCCGTCCCGGCGGACAGGCTGGAGCGGGTATGCGATATCCTCACCGCCAACGGCATGGCCGGGCTGGTGGTGGAGGAGGAGGGGGATTTCCTCCGCTTTTTGGAGCAGAACCGCCAGTA
>CAJUQD010000084.1 GCA_910588105.1 uncultured Oscillospiraceae bacterium
AAAACTACAAAATTTCTTCGGCGTTTTCTTACAATTTCAAATTGGCGTTGACAGGCTGTGGATAGGTAGCAATAAATAAAGGAAGCACTGATCATATGCGTCTGCGGCTTTTGCCTTGCCGGGCGAAAAATTTGGCTTGCAATCCGCACACGTCGATTGAATCAATGGTTCCTTAATCAGTCCTTCCTTTAGCCGCGCGTCTGCACATAAATCTTGCTTCACTGCAAACAAACAGGGACGGTCAGCTTTTGAATAAAGCTGACCGTCCTGTGAATAAGGAGACGGGACATTCATGAACCGCCTTTATCAGAGATGCCGCAACGTTATTGCTGCACCTTCAAGTCCTTGCGCAGTTTATGGTCGATTACCAGGAAGCGGATACACAGCGCAATCAGCGCAATGCCCAGAACAATGACCACATAGATGAGAGGCTGGATCATGCCCAATCCGCTCTCCTTGTAGACTGGACGGAGGATGCCCGTATCGCCGGATGCCGCGCTGTAGTCCCGGTTGGCGACCCGGACGTGGAGGGTCATGTACAGCACTTCTTTGGCCGCCCGGCGCAGAGCCTGGTGATAGGTGTTGGATGTAGTCTCCTGGGTCATCTGGCCGCCGGTGACACCGCTCATCCACAAGCTGCTGCCAGCCCGCAGGGCTTGGTCTCCGTTCATAAAGGCGTGGTGGTCGCAGTAGTCGGTGATGACCCCGCCGTGGAAGCCCCACTCACCCCGAAGCACCTCGGTGAGCAGGGCCTTACTTCCACCCGCCCACACCGCGCCGATGCGGTTATAGCTGCTCATCAGGCCGCTGGCGTCGTAGTCCTCCACTAGCATCTGGAATGGCCTGAGATAGGTCTCCCGCAGGGCTTGCTCCGTCATCCAGGTATACACGCTGTCCCGGTAGACGCCGCTCTCGCCGTCGTTGCAGATGAAGTGCTTCACGTAGGTATACACACCCGCCTCATTGGCGCCCTGGACGGTGCTGCCGCAGATCACGCCGGACAGCACGCTGTCCTCGGAGTAGTATTCATAGTTGCGCCCGTTGAAGGGGGAGCGGTGCATATTGACGGCGGGGGCATACCAGCCGCTATAGCCATTCTGGATGGCCTGCCGGCCAATGACGCGCCCCTCCTCCCGGGCCAGCTCGGCATTCCAGGTCTGGGCCAGGGTGCTGGAGCTGGGGAAGCCGGTGCCCGCGCCCATGCCGGTAAAGCCGCCGATCTGGGCTGGACCGTCGGCGTCCTTCAGACGCAGTTTGCCCACGCTGGGCAGGTCCACGGTGCCGCCGTAGCCAAAGATGAACAGCTCCTCCATCTCCTCCACGGTGAGCTGATCCAGCAAGGCGTCCCACTGGGGGTCGTTGAAGTCCGCGCCCAACTGGTAACCCAGCTCGGTGGTGATGCCGTTCTCCTCGATCTTCAAGCCGTTTTTCGCCCCGGTGGTGATGGGGCCGTCATTGTCCTTTGCGTAGGCCTCGGCCTGGCCAGCGTCAAAGAGGTTCAGCGCGCGCAGCTTGTCCGTCATGGGACGGCTGGGGGTGTTGGTCTGGGGGAAGGTGCCCGCAAAGTCCGCCCGGGTCATATAGGCGATATTCTCACTGCCCTGGCCGTCAATGGGTACGCCATCCACCGCGTCCGGGCCGGTGAAGCGGTTGGCCACCTGGACCCCGGTGGCACTGTCGGTGGGGTACTGGTAATTCTCGGCCAGCTCCCACAGGACAGGCTCCCCCACCACCGTGTGGGCGTTGGAGCGCAAGGTGAGCCGGTACTCGCCCGGATCCAGCTCATAGCCTGCGAAGCCGTTGTGGTTGGCGTCGTAGCAGTCGTAGCTGGCCATGTCCTCCGGACGGAAGGTGAGCTCCACAACCTGGCTTTCGCCCGGGGCCAGCAGATCCGTCTTGGCAAAAGCGGCCAGCTCCACCGCAGACTTTTCGATGCCGCCGGGGGTGTAAGGGGCGGTATAGTAGAGCTGCACCACGTCCTTGCCCGGACGGCTGCCGGTGTTGGTGACCCGGACGGAGAAGAAGAATTCGCCGTCCTGACCCAGCGCCGGGTGCCGGTCGATGGGCAGCCAGTCAAAGCTGGTGTAGCTCAGGCCGTAGCCGAAGGGGTACTGCACCACGCCGTCATAGCCTGTGCCGTACTCGTTGGAAATGCCGTCCCAATAGCCCTCCGCATCGGCGGTCTCATACCACTTGTAGCCGATATAGATGCCCTCGGCGTAGTCGGTGTAGCTCACCTGTTCATAGGCAAAGGGCACATCGGTGTTGCCGGAGGTGGTGCCGTCAAAGGGGTAGAGCCCCTCCGCGCTAGTGTAGGCCCCCACGCCCTCCAGACCCGCGTTTGCGTAGCTGGCGGCGGTGGACAGGTCGTAGGCCCAGGTGTCGGCGGTGCGCCCGCTGGGTTCCAGCTCGCCCCACAGCACAGCGGGGATGGCGCTGGCGGCGTTCTGGCCGGACAGGCCCGCGATGAGGCAGGCGTCAATGCCGGGGATGGTCTCGGTGGGCCCCAGCTCCATCACGTTGCAACTGTTGACGAGTACCACCACATTGTTGTAGTTCGCGCCCACATACTCCAGCAGGGCCAGCTCCTCAGCAGAGAACTCCAGGTAGGTGCGGCTGTCGTCCACCACGATATCGCCGCCCTTCTCCACCCGTTTGTACTGCTGCTTGGTGCAGTCATTGCTCTCGCCGCCCAGGCGGCCAATGACCACGATGGCGGTGTCGGAGTACGCCTTGGCGTCATCCAGCACGGACTGGGTGTAATAGGCGGTGTTGCCGATGTCCGGCTCATACAGGCGGCAGGACTGCTCCGGCCAGCTGTTCAGGGTGCGGACGTACTCCCGGCCCGCCTGGAAGTCCCGGTACATATCGGTAATGGCGGTGTTGTAGGCGATGCCATAGTCGGACAGGGCCTGCAGAAAATCCACGTCCACGGTGCTGACGCCGCCGGAGCCGGAGCCGCCGCCCAGCCAGGCGGTGGACGCCCAGCCAAACACATTGACCTGCTTCACGCTGTCGGACAGGGGAAGGGTGTTGTCCCGGTTCTGCGCCAGCACGGTGCCCTCCGCCTCCACCTGCTTCGCCAGCTCAGCTGCGGCGGACAGGGTGGCGGCTTTGTCCCCCTCGCTGACCTGGGGCGACGCCGCGCCCACAAAGGTCTCCGCCATAGGGCCGAGCATCCCCCAGGCGATGTTGAGCGCAATGCCCAGGATCAGCAGAAGCACGGAGAAGAACAGCCCTATACCATGCCGGATGCCATGGGGCTTTTTGACTTTTGGCTGCTTGCTCATGAAATATCCTCCTCATTCTGGTCCTCCCTGATGGAGCCTTATTTCAAATCCAGTATAGTCCCTCAATGCCACTAATGGGAAAAATCTGCGCAGATGGTCGTTTTTTCTGCGCAGATGGAAGACGGCCAAGTTATTCTGTCCGTCTTCCAGAGCAAGAACCTGTTTCTTTTTGAGGCAGAGGAAGGAAGACGCTTAAAATAAAAATGTCCCCATCCGTCTGTACCCGAACCATTCCGCCATACCGGGCGGCAATGTCCGAGATGTTTTTTAGGCCATAACCGTGCTGGCCGGGATCTTGTTTTGTGGTTACGGGCAGCCCGTCTTTCATGGAAAACGTATGGACATAGTAATTCTCAATCTGTATGAGCGCCGCGCCATGGTGGCGGCACACCGTCACCGCCACGGTACGCCGCTGGGGATCGTCTATCTGCCGGACGCTCTCAATGGCATTATCCAGAGCGTTGCCGAACAGGGTGTACAGGTCCACCGGCGTCATGAAATCCAGGAGACCACCGTCTGCCATACAGGTCCAGGAGATATGATTTTCCTCACAGACCAGGCTCTGCTGGGTGAGCACAGTGTCCAGCACCTCGTTCCCCGTCTGGGACGCACAATCGTAGATCATCACAGCCCGTTCCATATCCCGCAGCCCCTCCTCCTGCGCGGCAGGGCTGCGCTCCAGCCGAAGTGCCGCGATCTGATGCTTCAAATCGTGGCATTTCCGATTGATCAGCTCCACGTTGGCACGGGACAACTCGTACTGCTCCTGCATCTGGCGGCGCAGGCGGCGCTCGGTCTCCGCCCGGACCCGCCAGTCCACCTCTATTTGCTGCTCAAGTTGAAGCCACAAAATCAGAAGGCAGCACAGCATATCGTAGACCAGTCCCAACGAGTACAGTGCCGGATTGCTGTAATACATACCCAACCCGCGGATGACCAAATTGAGCAGCAGGGCAACACCCAGAACCAGGGCGCAGGTCACCAGCGCCTGGCGGCGGCTGACGCCATACACGCCATCACGCGGAAGACAGCGGCCAAACAGCAGGGCACATACGATGACCACCAGCAGCTCCACCGCCCACAAAAGCGGATAGATCCGTAGCGGGATCGTGGCAGAGAGCTCCCCAAAGAAGATCGTGGTAACGCAGAAGGCGATGTGCTGGGCGGCATAGGCGCAGGCGGCGCCATATATGGCTTCCCATGCGGACAAGGTCGTACACACCCGGAACAGCAGCCAGGCGCATAGCAGCTGAGGCAAATAGGGAAGGAAGAAAAAATGCCGTGTCGTGAAATACTCTGCCATCGCGCCATAATACACTTGCAGGCAGCTTCCCAAAACAATACACGGCAGGATCAGACAGACCGCGTTCCGTTTCCAGTGGGGGCGGTGTTTGAGGGGAAGCAGGAACAGCAATGCTGAGATCAGAAGGATCTGCATGAAGTCCGGCCGGCACAGGCAGAGAAAGAAGGTTTTCATTCCGTGACCGCCCCTATCGTTTCATTCATCAGCGCGTCCAGAAGGGCTTTTTTCGACTGCGGCTCATGGGGAGCGTGTCCCCGGCTACCCGGAGCATCGCACTGCCAAGCCCGTCCACATAGCGCAGATTGACCAAGTAGCAGTTATGGCACCGTACAAACCCATACTGCTTCATTTCCCGTTCGACTTGATTCATGGTCTGTCCTCCGCTGGGCACGATCTGACCGTCCATAGTGTGATAGCACAAATTGTGGCTGTATACCTCAATGTAATAAATACGGGAGACAGGCAAGCGAAGAAGTTCTCCGGCCCGACGGAGAAAAATGGCGTGGCTGTCCCGCCCCCGCCGGATGCGCAGGACTTTTTTCAGCTTCATGGACAGGGCGTAGTATCCAACAGGCTTGAGCACATAGTCCAGCGCGTCGACCTCATAGCCTCTAATCGCGTACTGCGCCAGGTTCGTAATGAACATCAACAGGACGTCGGTGTCTCGCTCCCGAATCTGCCGGGCGGTGGATATGCCGTCCATTCCCGGCATATCTACATCCAAAAGAAGCAGATCAAAGGTGTAGTCATAGGCCTCTACCAGCGATGCCCCATCAGGAAAGCATTTGGTTTCGATCTGGAGCTGCTGCTCTGTGGCAAACCGGCCGATGAACTGTTCCAGCTGCCGCACAAAGCGCGGATCATCTTCGGCAATGGCTATTTTCAATGCGGCGCCCCCCTAAAAACTGTTTTCTCATCCTCTTGAATCTTTTATGCGCAGGACCGCTCGTCCCTTATAACGGCAATTCATATCATACGGCTCGCCTCTGCCGCTTTATTTCTTGCTGTATTTTTCCCGTAAGCTCTGATGCCCTCTCTGCTCCTGCCGCCGCAGATCATCCGCTGTGATGGCGTTGTAATAGCCGCGAGCGTTGGGGCCGTCGAAGTGAAGCCGCTCTGCCTCCCAGCCCTCCTCGGGCCAATAGGCGTGGGGGCGCAGCAGTCCAGCACCACCACCTGTCCCTCCCGGGCGCGGAAATGCCGCCCGCCGCTCTCCACCTCGCACACACCCCGGACCAGGCGCATGACCAGAAAGCCGTCCAGGGCTTTCCGCCGCAGACAGTAGCCGGGCAAATATTGAAACCGGCCCACGATCATGGGGTAGAGGAACAGCCCCTTGGCCTGGGCGCTGGGCATATAGATATAGTAGTCGGAACCGGGGCGACAAGGTTTTCTCTGGACAGCATCCGCTATTCCTCCTGACAATTCGCCTTTTCCTCATTATAAAAGAAGGGCCCGCCCCGGTCAAGGCAGCAGAGCAGGATTTTACAATAAAAGGGCATCTGGGACGGTTGCGGAACGGGCGGAAGCGGGGTACAGTAATATTACAGGCTCTAAGACAGGAGACGTCGTTCATGGGCACCGTGAAAATCTGGGAAGAAGAACGCATCATCCCCACCTATGACATCGGAGAGGCGGATAAAAATCCTATGTTCCTGGAGGGCCGGGTTTATCAGGGCAGTTCCGGGAAAATCTATCCATATTCCACCGTCGAGACCATTTCGGACGTGAAAACAGACAAGACATATCGGGCGGTGTGGCTGGAAAACGAGTATTTGAAGGTGATGGTCCTGCCCGGATTGGGCGGGACCATTCAGCGGGCGCTGGACAAGGCCAACGGCTATGATTCCAGATATGAAACAGGCGCTAAGAGGGACGGGCAAAGGGAAGAAGAAAGGAAAATTTTTTATGAGGGTTCCTTAAGGGCGCACTGATTAAATACGCCTGCGGCGCTTTGCAGATATTTTGCACCAGAATTTTGTTGCAATTTCTTGAAATAAGCACAATTATTCCTGCGAAATTGTACCGCATTCTGACGCAAAATCGTAAGCGTCAAACCAGCCAGCCCCAAAGGAGAACCGCAGCGCTGATTCCTCACAGTGCTGCGGCTCGAAAGCATTATGTAGTTGCGCAAAACTCAGGCGCATTAGCCGGGAGCAACGGCTGTGCCCAGCCCTCCACGGTTTGATCCAGGGTTGGAGCGGTCTTCAAAACCCAGGTCAGATAGCGAAAGGGATCCAGTCGCGTTTCCTTAGCCGTCTCGATCAGGCTGTAGATCACCGCACCGGCCTGGGCGCCCAGCGGGGTGTTGGCAAACAGGAAGTTCTTGCGGCCGATCACGAAGGGCTTGATGCTGCGCTCCGCCCGGTTGTTGCCCAGCTCCAGCCGTCCGTCCTCCAGATACCGCAGGAGATAGGGCCACTGCTCCTTGAGGTAATGCAAAGCTTTGCCCCGCGCGGACTTGGGGACGGCGGAAACGGAATCCGCCCACGCCAAAAGCGCGTCTAAAATCGGCTTTTCCTCTTTCAGACGCTGCTTTGTCCGCACTTCTGGAGAGAGTTCCTTGAGCCGCTCCTCCCAGGCGAACAGCTTATTGCAGTATTCCAGACCGGTGAGCGCCGCCGTGCCCTCCCGCTTGTCGGTTGGCAGGGCGTTGAGCGCCTCATCGAACTTCCTCCGGGCGTGGGCCCAGCAGCCAACTACCCGGATATTTTCCGGCAGTTTGTGGTAGCCCTGGTAGCCGTCCGCGTGGAGATACCCGGAAAAGCCCTCCAGGAACTTCTCTGCATGCTCCGCCTTCCGGTTGGGCTGGTACTCGTAGAGCACGATGGGCGGTCCGCCGTCCCGGCTAGGCGCCGTTTGAAAATTGGCAATATGCCCAGCGGCAAGGAATTTTTTCGCCGGGCAAGGCGATTTGGCGTGTTGACAATTTTCAAACAAGCCCTAGTTCGGTACAGCCACATATAGCTCTT
>CAJUQD010000085.1 GCA_910588105.1 uncultured Oscillospiraceae bacterium
TATCAAGCAATTCGCTTCCGTTAATTACCATCTCGTGGTTGTCAAAAAATTCTTGTCTGAAATTGATTGCCTGTTCCTTTAATTGTTCCGTAGGTCTTACCAATCTGATTTTCATTTTGCCTCCCCCTCGATAAAAAGTCAGTTATCAATCACCACGTTCCCATTGCTGTCGAGCAAGGGTGTGATAGACGAACCGCCAACGCCTTCTGTCATAATGTAATTAACGCCTGTCTTTGTATCAACGATAATCCGGATGGTTCCGCTTCCACTGTAGCTTTCCGCTTCTTTTACGTTGAATCTTTTTTCTTTCTTTTCGAACATAATCATTCCTCCGTTTCATAATTTCGTCTGCAACACTATGTCCCAGACTTCCACGCATGAGCCTCTTTCAGCAAGCGGCCTATCAGTTCCTGCTTGCCTGTGGTATAGCTCCCTCGGTCATCTGCAAATTGCGCCGCCAACTTTTTCTTACAGGCATCGTACTCTATTGCTTTATCAGGAAAGCGGTTCAAATAATCCCGAAGATTGATATAGTTGTTCCATTCAGCTCCGTTCCATCTGACCACATGGATGTGGTGTGTACGGGTATCCTTTTCAAAATCACCCATTACAAACAGCAGCTGCCCCGCAACATCTTCTCCTCGAAAAAGAATATCATGCTGTTTGAGCAATTCGACATAAGGCAATATATCGCCCAGGTTACGGACGCCTACGACAAGATCAATAATCGGTTTTGCATGAATGAAGGAAATGGCGGTGCTTCCGATATGCTGAATGTCAACTGCAACAGGTTCTAAAATCCGCTTTAATGCTTGAATCGTCCTCTTCGCATTTTGCGTCCATTCTTCTTGATGCGTCGCCAGCATGACCGTTCCTCTTTTCAGCCCTGTCATACTCATGTCCTCTTAAAAATGACCGTCTGCTCCTTCATAGAGATTTCCCCGACCTGATACCCGTAGCCCGTCAATTCCTTTTTATATTTCAAAAAAGAGTGGTCAATGGGTATCCCCGCGATCTCCTGGATCTGCGCAAAGGTCAATTTGAGGGCCGGGCTTCCATCCTTGTGCACATAGGCCCACAAAGCGTCGTATTTACTCATGAATATCCTCCATTCCTTGATAGAGTCAAATAACTTGAAAAATAGCAAAGCTATTTTTCAGGCGGGCTTTGCCTGCCCGCGTGTGAAACACGCCATATTTGACTATGAAATCCAAACCAAGACCGCTGAAAGCGGTCTGTGACGGCGAAACGCCGTCACACTTGAAAAGAATCAAAATTCTTTTCAAGCTGTTTGGTTATAGGACAGTGTAGCTACCGCCCGGAAAACCTCCCCGGAGACACCGGCCTGCACCATTCCATCGTACTTTTCCGCGGCGGCCTGGGCGCTTTTCAGGCCCCAGCCGTGGAGACCGCCCTCGGTCTTGGTGGTTTTCAGTTCGCCATTTTCCTGAACAGGTACAGAGGAAAAACTGTTCTCCACCTTGATGACCAGCATCTGGTGGATGCGGCGGATGGTGAGGGCCGCCGTCCGCCTCGACGGGTCCGGCACCTGCCGGGCCGCCTCGATGGCGTTGTCCAACAGGTTCCCCAAAATCGCGCACAGATCCACGCTGCGGATATTGGTGCGGCGGGGAAACTCCACCTGGACCTGGAACCGAATACCGGCCGCCTCCGCTGCGGCTGCCTTGCTGTTGATCAGGTAGTCCGCCGTCTCGTCCCCTGTCCAGACGGTGGCAGTCAGGTTCCGCACCGGGGCCTGCAATTCATCCAGGTAGCGGACAGCCTCCCCGTACTTCTCATGGGTGAGGAACTGCCGCAGGACGCCGATGTGGTTGTGGAGGTCGTGGAACAGCTTGGCGTTGACCTGATAGGCCCGGTTGACAGCGGTATAGTCCCGCTCCAGCAGCTCGGCCTGCTCCGATTTCAGCTTTGCCAGCTCCTTTTCCACCTCATACTGCCGGTTGATGTTGAACACCAGCACCGACATCATCAGCACCACCGCCAGAATGGTCCACATATAGAGGGTGTCGTCGGGGATCGCCAGAACGGTCTGCTCCGACAGCGTGATGACCCCGAGGAATCCCGCCAGCGTAAGCGCGGAGACGGCCCGGAACGCGGATTTGCGGTTGATCTCCCGGCCTCTGGAGAGCCAGGCCGCCAAAACGGCCAGCAGTCCGTGGAGCAGCCAGAGGGCGGACTGTCCGGCCAGCGTTCTGGCGCTCAGAAAGTCCTGGGAGCGGAACAGCACGCCCATCCATGCCGGCAGGAGAAACGACCAGAAGGAGACGCCAATCTCGTAAAAGATGCCGACAAACAGGCCCATTCTCAGCTCGGCCCCTTGCAGCCGGTGGGCGCAGGCGGCAATCAGCACCGCCTCCAGAGCCATTCGGTAGAAATCCGGCGCATGGAGCAGGGATAGCAGAACCGTGAGGGCCAGCGCCCCGGCCAGCCCCGCCGCGATGCTTTTTCGATCTGGCTTTTGTATGGACAGCAGCCGGTGAACGAGCGTCAGACCCACCAGAACACGCACCGCCCCGGTCAACATGCCGGAGAGCAGCAGAAACGCATCCGTCATATGTGAGCCCCCCAGTAGGCGTTGATCTGCGCCTTTACTTCTTGCAGATGGGAGCGGCTGATGGGGAGGGCGGCGCCGTTTTTCAGGACGGCCATGCCCTCCTTGATCTGCATGACATGGATCATGTTGACGATGCAGCCCCGGTCGATAAAGATAAACTCCTCCGCGGCCAGCTCCTCATAGACCTGCTGTAAGCTCTTGCGCACCTTGGCTGTCCCATCTGCGGTTGCGATGCTGGTGTTCTTGCCGTCCCGGGAAAGGAAAAGGATCTCCTTATACGGGATTTTCTCCAGGCGGCTGTTGGTCTGGATGGTGTAGAACTTCCCCTCCTCCAGTTCAATCAGCCGGATGGCGTCACAGATTGCCCCAGGGAGCCGCCGGGCGATGTCGTTCTTGGGGACGTATCGGAAGATGGACAGCTCAAACGCGTCGATGGCGTACTCCACATGGAAGGTAATGAAGATGATCTTCACATTGGGCAAAAAGGGCCTGATCTTCCCGGCCAGCTCCATCCCGGTGCTGCCGGGCATTTCAATGTCCAGCAGGATCAGGTCAAAGAAAAATCCATCCTCGGTGATGTCATAGAGGAGATTCTCGCTGCGAGTATAGGCGGCGATCTCGCCGGCGCTCCCGCATTGCTTCAGGCAGTCCTCCGCAATGCTCCGATTGGATTGGACGGTGGCACTGTCATCGTCGCAGATGGCAATACGCAGCATGGGGTAATCCACCTCCCATATTATTATGACGGAATATTATACTACGGCTGTCCTGCACTGGCAAGCAGCCATCCGCCTGTTTGTTATGAAATGCTCTCTGAATGTCACGAAATGATGGCAGTATTAGCCCATTGTCAATACTTGCTATTTCTAACGAGTTACAAAATAGCAGATACGCCGGATCAGTTCCGGAATGTTGACCGGGGGTGTCAAATAGTCGTTGACGCCCGCCTGCCGGTATTGGTATTCTGTTGCGAGTTCCCTGCTGTCTGTCGGGATAAAGAGTGGCCGGGATTTTACAAGACTCCCATAGCGTTCCGCTAAATTCCGCTGGTTGTGGAGCAAATCAAGCCCGGAGCCATCAGGCAAAGTGGTGTCGCACAGGATCAACTCAATATTGTCATCCTCCAGCAGCAGGTCATTTGCGCCGGCCAACGTCTCTGCGATCACAATATAGAATCCTTTTTGCAGCATAGCCGCGCCCAATACCCCGGATCGCACTCTGTTACTGGTATCAGCGGTATCGGCATGAACATACAGCAGCTTATTGTAAGGCCGAAATGTTCAGCAACACGCTCAAATAAAATTGCCGTCCGTTTTTCTCCGTCAATAGCGCCCCATGGTACTTTTCCGCCACCGCTTTGATGTTGGAAAGCCCGGTTCCCGCCGGGGGCAGGGGTTCGTCCGAACAGGTATTCTCAAAGGTCAGCATGTAGAAATCTCCCTGCTGCTTCCCGCTGATACGGATGGCCTTGGCCCCATCGTTTGCGTGGCAGGCGGCAATGGCGTTGTCCAGGGCATTGGCAAAGAGCACGCACAGGTCAAAATCGTCGATCCCGCAGGGCTTGGGCAGGACCAGGGACACCTCCGCTGCGATCTCCTTCGCCAGCCCCAGCTTCTCTCCCAACAGAATATCCACCACCGGGTTGCCGGTCTGATAGGGGAAGGACAGGGCCGCCGAGACGGCCACCAGCTTTTTCAGGTACTCCCTGCCCTCCTCCAGCTTTCCGCACTTGAGCAAGCCGTCCAGGACGGACAGATGATTTTTGATGTCGTGGCGAAAGGATTTCGTTTGCCCGTAACGTGCCTGGGCCTCCGCAATATAAACCTTTTGCTCATGGGCCGCCTGGGTCAGCGATTGCAGCTCCGCCTGGGCCTGAAAGCCCCGGCACAGCTGGCGGTAGGCGTACAGGGTACACAGCAGCGCCGCCA
This sequence comes from uncultured Oscillospiraceae bacterium, assembly GCA_910588105.1. Taxonomy (GTDB): domain Bacteria; phylum Bacillota; class Clostridia; order Oscillospirales; family Oscillospiraceae; genus Enterenecus. The sequence goes on from CAJUQD010000085.1 coordinate 4,504, forward strand.
GGCCCATGACTTGCAGGAGCAGCAGCGTACTGTGCTTGCCGACCTCCTCCAGAGAAATGATAGGGGCAAAAAAGCTGTAGGCGGTATGGAGAATATAGAGCTCTGCGGCAAAGAAGAACAGACCCGGAAACAGCAGAAGTCCGATAAAAGGCGTTTGACTGTCCTCTGTCCATGTCAGGAGTTTCAATACAGCATGGTAACAACAGATGCAAAGTCCGAAGAAAAGGGCCTGTGCCACTATAAGCAGCAGATACAGCAGCGGGCTTCCGATAAAGTGAGGAAAAAGCGCCGCCTCCACAGAGTTGATGATCCCGAAAGAGAGCTGTGAGATGTAGAAGGCCAGCACGGAGGCCAGCCAGGATACGGATTGTTGATTTCCCATCCAGAAGCGGCTGACGGCATACAGCTCCAGTACACCCACAGCAACGGAGACTACTCCGCCGATGTCAAATTTGGCTGGGATAAGTTGAAGTGCAGCCAGGAGGAGAATGTAAGCGGCAAAGTGCCACAGTTTCTGTTTCTTCCTGGTGAGGCGGCCAGCAAAGATTATGTGCATCACCCCCTGCCCGCCGAGGCAGAGGCCATCCATAAACAGGCTAAACCAGTCCAAGTCAAATTCCCCTCTCTTTCATGTGACGCAAAAGGGCCTGGGTCAGCTCCCCCTCCCGCAGCCGGGAGGCGGGGATACGCTCCCCCTGGAATAGCAGGACCTGCCCGTCCTGACATCCGCGCACATAGTCCAGATTGACCAGATAGCTCCGGTGGCACTTGAAAAAGCGCCCGTCCACCCGCCGCTCCAGATCCTCCAGCTTGTCATAGTAGTCGCTCACTGTCCCGTCACTTTTGTGGAGGTAGATTTTCCGGCCCAATACCTCGCAGTACACAATGTCCGACAGGAGAACCACCTCGCAGCCGGTTCCTCGCTGGATCACAATATCCTCAGCTGCCCTCTGTTCCAGGGAGTGGAGCACCCGATCCATCGTCTGTTTGAAGCGGGCGCTGTCCAGTGGCTTGAGCAGATAGTCATATGCCTCTACTTGAAAAGCGTCGAAAACGAGCTCCTTCAGCACCGTTACAAAGACCAGCAGGCTGTGATTTCCCCGCTGGCGCAGCAGCTTGGCCGTCTCCATGCCGTCCGGCTGCTCCATCTGGATGTCCAGGAAGATCACATCAAAGCGATCAACCGCATCCAGCAGGGCGCGGCCATCTGGAAAACTGCTGAGGTTGTAAGCGGTGAATGATTTTTCTTTCATATACTCTGCAAGATGGCCAGCAAGCTCCTGAGCCATCAGCGGTTCATCGTCGCAGATCGCAATTTTTATCATGTTCACCACCACGCTTTTCTATCAATCTATCAGATTAGCAAAACAGGGGCAGGAATACAACCCCCGATGTAATGGAATGTTGCGGATATGTCATGAAATGTTTTCACTCTTATAAAAAAAGGCCAACGGAGCAGCCGCAGCTGCCCCACTGGCCTGGAGGGGAGATGGAGTTACAGTCAGGTAATATCTCGTTTCTGATATACCTTTTATACCAGCGAGGGAACGGACGATGGCGGTAACTAAAATTTGGCCTGTCAAGGACAGTCTGGCCCGTGTAGTGGACTATGCCCAAAACCCGGATAAGACCATTTACTCGGATTTGCAAAATGTTCTCCATTACGCCGCCAACGGGGAAAAGACCGTTGAGGGTGAGGAACGGGCCATGTTTGTCACCGGCGTGAACTGTAACCGGGACACCGCTTTTCAGGAAATGCAGGCGGTCAAGGAGCGGTTTGGCAAGACGGGCGGTAACGTGGCCTATCACGCCTACCAAAGTTTCAAACCCGGTGAAGTCACCCCGGAGCTGTGCCACCAGCTTGGGGTGGAACTGGCGAAGCGGATGTGGGGCGATGAATATCAAGTGCTTGTCGCCACCCACTTCAACACCGGCACCTATCATAACCACTTTGTCGTCAACTCCGTGGGCCTGTGGGACGGCAGGAAATTCAACTGCGGCAAACGGGCCTACTATCAGTTTCGCCAGTTATCGGACGATTTATGCAGGGAATACCAGCTTTCCACCATCAAAAATCCGAAAGGAAAAACGCCCCGAAGCATTTACTTTGCTGAAAAGAACGGCGAACCCACCCGGTACAACCTCATGCGTGAAGCCCTGGACGCCGCCCTCAAGGTCAGCGTGGACGGCAACGATCTGCGGAAAGCCCTCCGGGAGCAGGGTTATGAGTTAGATGCCAATCCTGCCCACAAATACGCCACCCTGCGGCGGATCGGCAGTAAAAAGGCGGTACGGCTGTACCGGCTGGGGGAGGAATACGATCTCCCGGCCCTTCGGGAGCGAATCGAGGAAAACCGCCAGCGGTATGCCTACGACCTGGGCTATCAGCGGTACAAGCCTAATGGAGTGGGGCCAGCGGGTAGAGGCGTGCCGGAACAGCGGCCAGCGGGTAAGCGAATGGTGTGTAGAACACGGGATGCCCGTATCCACGTACTATA
>CAJUQD010000086.1 GCA_910588105.1 uncultured Oscillospiraceae bacterium
TACCCCCGTTTCTTATCTCGGATAAATTTGTAGCCCCGCCAGCCGCCGTAACCAATGATGGCGAGGGCGGCGATCCCGGCCAGAGCTGTGACTACGATTTTCCCGGCGACGCTCCCGCCGCCCTCCTGGGCCGGTTCCGGGGGCTGGGTCTGCTGGGGTTCGCCGCCCTCCGGGGTGGCGGTGGGTTTCGGGTCTAAATGCGTCTCACCGTGAGACGCATTTTCCGCAGAAAACACAGCGGTATAGATTACGGTGTCCCGGCTGGTCTTGGTGACTTCTCCGCTGTACTCCACGGAGACGGTGTACCCGGTGACGCTGCGCCCGGAGGCAGTGCCGGTATATCTGGCGACGGCGTTGTAAAACTCCCCGGCCTCCTGCCAGTCTACGCCCGCCAGCGTGAGCGTCCGCCCGCTGTCCGTAATGGTCTTGGGGATCAGGGAGGCGTCGGCGTCGGACAGGTTGGGATAAGTGCGGGTGGCAGATACCGTCCAACTGTTGTTCTTATAGCCAGCGGCCTCCACGGTGATCTTGGTGTAGTCGGGTTTCAAAATGCCGGTGTAGCCGTCCTCGGTGGCGATCTCACGCTCCGGCTCCAGCATCTTGATAATCTCGGCCATATCCTTGGTGCTGCTGTCCAGCGTGACAACCTCGATGTAGTCCTTGGCGTCCGTCTCGCTCAGGTCGTTCTTCAGAACGTCCAGCAGCGTGTAGTGACGGCCCTCCCGGTCAAAGTCCCCGGTGGGGATGGCGGCGGGATCGTCACGGGTGGAGAGGTAATAAACCTTTTCCAGCCGGATCATGCCGTTTTCCTCGCTCGTCCGTACCTCTGCGGGGTAAAGGACCGCAGGGGGCGGCGCTCCCTGGGCCGGTTCCGTTCCCTCTGTCTCCGCCGCCAGCGCCGTGCAGGGCAAAGCGGCCAGGGCCAGCAGGAGCGCGGAGGCCAGAGAAACCAGCCTGTGGTGTTTCTTCATGGAAAAACCTCCTGTTTCTTAATGTGGGTGTTCTCGTACATAGGCGGCAAAGCGCCGTTCCTGCGCTTCAAAATAGTCGCCGTCGATCTCATAGCCGGTGAAGTCCAGCCCCGCTTCATAGGCGGCGATCCGGCTGCTCCCGCTGCCTAAATGGGTGTCCAGGATTTTGTCGCCCGGTTTGGCGAACAGGGCGTATATCCAGGCATAGAGGGCGATGGGCTTCTGCGTGGGGTGGATGCGGTCCGGCTGTACCGGGGACAGTGCGATCCGCTTGCAGGTCAGGTCAAAATTCGTCCAGGCCAATTCAAAGGACGCAAAGGAGACTTCCGGGGAATACTTCTTGTCCCAGCACAGCCAGCAGTGGCTGTCGGCGGCGGGGAGCATACTGATAAAGTGGTTGGCCCCCCATATGACTTGATGCCTGGACACGCGCCGCAGCTCCCGGAAATACTCCGGGGGAGGCGGCTTGGCGTCCCAGAATACGGGTTTGTATTTGCGGGGCTTGCCCTTGCGCCGCCCCATATCGCCCCGGATGTTGAGGCCGTATGGGGGATCGACAACAGCGAGGTCAAAGGCGTTTTCCGGCAGCTCCCACAAAATATCTGTGCAGTCCATGTGATACGCTATGTTGATGCGGCTGGTCCTCTCCTTTCTCGGTGAAATAAAAAATGCGTCTCACCGTGAAACGCATTTTTGCCGGTTCCGGGGCGCGGACGCGCCCGCCGCCCCCGCCAGCGATAACCGCCGGACTTTCCGGGAAACGCGCCCGTCCCCCCATAGTAGCAAAAACCGGCGCAAGCCGGTTTTTGGGGTATGCCCCCCCCTTGATTACTAAAAGCACCGGCGGACTTTGGCAGTCAAGGCCCGCGCCGACCGCCCCAGCGGGCGGCGCGGCTTGTCTTGGCCTTGACGGACAAAGGCCGGTGGTGTAAAATCCGCGGGGCTGGGGGCATACCCCGGATCGTGCCGCCTGATTACCGCCTGCCGTATTGCCGGTTATTGCTGCCCCGGCTGGCGGTATGCTCCTGCTGGCGGGGCTGGATGCCACGCTCCACGGTGTCGCCCATGTTTCGGGCGGTCTGCCGCATGAAGTCCAGGGACTTGCCGCGCTCGTCGGGCGCGTAGTAGTTGTAAAACTGCTGAACACCCGCCGCGTCCGGCAGGGGGCAGTCCACCCCAAAACGGCGGCACACCATGAAGCCAACGCTCTCGGCGTTCAACTGGAACGCGCCCCGGTCATAGTCCCGGTTCATGCCCCGGTCATGGAGGCGGGCAAAGCTGATCTCGGTGGCGAGGGCGGCGAACACCTGCCCGGTGCTGTACTCCGTATTGATTTCCAGAATACATTCACGCTCATTGTAGCGCACGGGCACATTCAGCCCTGTGTTCTCAATGAAGCCCACGGGGGCGGTATCCAGCAGGGCGGCAAACGCCGCGTTCAGTCTCTCGCTGCCCTCGGCCAGCGGCTCAGGCTCTTTCATGGGCCTGCCGGTGGTCTGGCTTACATCGTAGTAGCTGCCCATGAGATAGCCCCGGAAGTTCTGATTGCGGGGCGGGACAAACACCGCCGCCCCCTTGCTCATTTCCTCGTCCATCACATACCGGCCCTGTTTGTGCCAAAAATCGGTGGTTCCGATCTTGGTGGGTTCCACCATCTGCGACAGGGCCAGGGCAATGTTCCCGGCGCTCAGGCCGATGTTGTCCGCCTGCAAAACGAGGAAACGGGCGTAAAGATCGGGGTTAGTCGTGATGGCCATCAGCGCCCCGTCCCGCATTTGGGACAACTGCTCACGCTCGGCCCTGCGGCTCTCGGTGCGCTGCTGCTTCATTTCAGCCTTACTGTTGAGGATTTCACTCAAACTTGCCATATAGTTACCTTACCTTTCTGTTCGTTTTTTCCGGCCCAGGGCGGGACTGTGCCGCCAGCCGCTGTAACTGGTCCAGCTTCTTCTTGGTGGGGGAGTCCGGTTCAACAGCCGCCGCAGTCGTCTGAGACGGTTTCAAGCCACTCCCGCGCTCTGGCGAGGATTTCTTTTGTGGAGCGCGGGACTTCGCTTTTTTTTGCGCGTCCTCCTCCTGTTCCTTTTGGGGAATGGGGTAGCCCAGCTGCTGCATGATGGCGTTGAGCAGGGCGGCGTAGTTCTCATTGGAAACCACATTAAGCATCCCGTTGTCATTTCCCTTTTTCTGAGCGAAAAAATAGAGGACTCCAAACTCCTTGGCCAGCTTCTGGAATTTGACCTTGTCCTCGGCCTTGATGGGGATGACCACGGCGGGGGCAGGGTCGCGGGCCAGCCGCTTGGCCGTGGTCTGGCCCACCACCTTCATGTCCTGCTTGGCAATCGCCAGCAGAAGGGCGGCGACATTCTTCACGCCCTCCAGGGTCAGCTTCGCCGCCGCCTCGGTCGCCTGTAAGCTCTCCCGCACTACAACGTCGGCAGCTTCAGCACTTACATCCATTTGCCTTTCTTCTCCTTTCTTACTTGCTCGTCCGTTCGATCCCGGACGGCCTTATGGCTGCTCCGTTCTTCCTGCCGCATGAGCTGCTCCTGATCCCTGATTTTCGGAATATCCTCCGTAATTTTTCGGCAGATCGTCAGCTCGCGGCGGGTAGAGCGCAGCTTGCCATTGACAGTCTCCAACTCGGTCCCCACGTCCCGGCCCTCGCGCCGCGCCCCGTACAATTCCTGGCGATAGTCCACCAGCAGGTCAATCTGGCCTTGCAGGGCGTCGCCCAGCATGGCAAGCTGGCTGTCCGTCTCTATGCGGTATTGCAGTAGAAAACAGAATTGTTTTTGATAGCGTTGGAGCTTTGCCACTTCCCTGCGGACAGCCGGGGGCGGCGGGGTGCGCCGGGGGCGGCGGCAGCGGTTGAGTAAATATAAGTAGCGCAGATAGAGCGCACGAAAGCCGCGCACTTTCCGGCGCGGCTGACGGGGGACAGCGCCCCCTCGGACGGTATAGCGTTTTTTTACCTGGGGAATGGGGCGTACCAGCGGTATGGTCAGCGCAGACGGCGGCGAGGGCAGTTCATAGGGTTCGCCCCGCCGCGCCGCCGCCAGCCGTTCCCGGATGTGGGCTTCGGTGTAGCCGTCGCCCAGGCCGTCCAGCCGGAATACATAGTCCCCGCCTGGGGGCTGGACGGCGGTATGCTTCACATTCGATCCATATTTAATGGTATAGCCCTGCCGCCGCAGGGCGGCAAGGAAGAAGTCAAAGGTAAAGCTCTCCCCGATGGCGGCGTCAATATCCTGCATGACCCCGGCCATCACGATTTTTCGCCCTTGTTTTTCCGCTGTCCACTCGGTATAATGTTTTCCGTGGCCCTGCGGCTCAATGACCGACAGGCCGCGCTCCCGGCTTACCTCGTTGGACGTGCCGCGCAGATCCCCAAAATAGCTTTGGAAGTCGCTGCGGTATTTCTTCCCGTCCACAAAGGAAACGGAATTGAAAACGATGTGACAGTGGAGATGCGCCCGGTCAACGTGGGTCGCCACAACAACCTCGTACTTGTCCCCCAGCAGACGGCGGGCAAATTCCACCCCGGCGGCGTGGGCCTCGTCCGGCGTTACCTCGCCGGGGGCGTAGGAATGGATAATGTGATATCCCAAAACGCCGCCCTTTTTGTCCCAGCGCCTCTTGGTGGAGCGCATATCCGACAGGGCGGTGTCCGGGTCGCAGTTGATGCCTGTGACAAGCTGGTGGGACTTGGCCGGGTTCTCCGCATAGGCCAGGGCAGCGGCGAGGCCGGTCTTTTCCTCATTCAGAACATAGTCGATACAGTGATCCATGCGCCCGCGCAGGGTAATGATTTTGTCGTAGGCCAATTACAGCGTCTCCTTTACCATGCGCCACGCCTGCCGGACAAGGGCGGCAGCCTCCGCAATCTCCGCTTTGCCGATGCCCTTGGTGGCGTTGGCCCAATACGCGATTTGGTTCACATTATTGCCGATGGCCGACAGCTCCCGGAGCAGGGCGGCGTAGGTGTCGGGCGGGCGCGGGCGCAGTTGTACTCCAGCGGCAAGTACGCGGAGAAACGGGTCAATGCCCAGCCCCGCAAGCTCGGCCTGCTTCTTCAGGTGCCGGTACTCCTGCTCATTCATCCACACGCTTACATGGCGGTTTCGTTTTCGCATGGCATCCTCCTTTCTTCGGGCAGTAAAAAATACGTCTCACGGTGAGACGCATTTTTGAAGCATTATTTGGGGATAGAACGTGTGCCTCAGAGGTATTTGTTGTTTAGGAGTGCAGAGTATGATAAAAAATAACATCCGAAAATTACGCCGCTCCCAGGATTTATCTCAGCAGAAGTTAGCGGAGATTCTTGGTGTCAAACAGGGCCTTATTAGCAAATGGGAGCTTGGAAAAGAAGCCCCTGCGGAAGAAAACGTCAATGATATGGCGGACTATTTTGGCGTATCTCCGGCATATGTTCTCGGCAAATCATAAACAATGTACGATAAAAACATCTTAAATTTTGATGCATCTTCTGTACCGGAAGAATACACAGCCAAGAATTATGATGAATGTGACTTGCTTCAAATCTTCCGGCTTCTCCCGGAGAATGGGAAAACATACCTTTTAACAACTCTGCGGATGCTTGAAAAGTTTTACTCATAAAGGCGGGCGCATCAATGCGTCTCGCGGTGAGACGCATTTCACAGCCGCTTATTTCTGCTTCGGGCGGGTGGGGGCATGACGCGCCCTGTCGGGCAGCTTGGTCTGTGCGGCCTGCCCCTCCTTGAGCCGTTCCAGCCGTACCCGGACAGATTGCCGGGGTTTTGCCGGAGTTTCCGGCGCAGCCTGCCTGGGGGACGCGCTCTGGACGATCTGTACTTGCTGGGGTGCTTGTTTCAGCTCCCCACTGTTTACCATCTGCCGCAGGGCGGCGATCCTCTCGTCCAGCTTCGCTTGATACTGCGCCTGCCGCCCCTCGCCCATGCCGGGGATCAGGGCCTCCGCAGACCGCTTCAGTTCGGTGATGCTGCAATGATTACGGAAAAAGGGCAGCAGATTGCTGTTCAGATCGTCCATGCTCTTTTGTATGAACGGCAAAAAGGATGCTTGAAAATCATCCCGGTACTTCGCGTCCACTTTGGAAAAATCCAGCTCCCCCATGATACGCTCCGGGTCGGCGCGGTAGCTGGCCAGCCGCTGTTCCATCTGCTCCAGCAGCCCGCCCCGGCCCGATCCGATCTCCAGCGGGAGCCAGTAGCGGTCGCTGGTATCGCCCCGCATATAGTCAATTTTGACTTTGACCGCATGGGGAGTGGCCTTTACCTCGTGGCGGCTGGCATCCATCTGGCGTACATACTCGTTGGCTTCCGATAGGGTCATCTGCTTGCCCACGGGGAAATTCCGATCCCGGCTTTCCATAACAGTAACAACAGGCTCGGCGGCAGGGTGGAGATTGGCAGTCGGGGCCTCCGGCCCCTCGATAAAGGGCGGTTTCATCAATTCGTCCGCCGCACTGGAAACGCTCTGCGCGAACGCTTTCCACTTATCGGCCACGGCCCGCACGGTGCAAAGTCCGCGCTTGAAAAATCCGGTCACGATGTTGGCGCTCTCAGAAAGCAGGTCTTTCACGTCCTTCTTGAGATTGCCGGTGATTTCGCCCATTCGGTTGTTGGGTTCCATGTTCGCCTCCTTTGAGTGTTGCCGGATAATGCGTCTCACCGTGAGACGCATTTCCGTGTAAAGTGCGCTGAATAAATACGTCTCACGGTGAGACGTATTTTCGTAGGCGGGGGTTTTAAGGGGGCTGCGCCCCCTAACAAGGGTCATTTGGTGTGCTACCAAATGACATACTTGCTCGGACAGCACCGCCTTTCGGCGGCGCTGTCCGCTGTGG
>CAJUQD010000087.1 GCA_910588105.1 uncultured Oscillospiraceae bacterium
ATTATATCAGCCCGTCCCCCGTTTGTCCAGAAAAATTTTCAGCATTTAGACCGTATGTAGCTAAGCAGCCGGTCTTCCAGTGTAACATCTGTTTCCGAAAAGCTGATTTTTACGATATACTTTCCGTGCCGGTAACAGTAAGGGTTTCCAATCTGCCGAAGAAAGTCCAGCATCCTCTCTTGCTTGGGAAGTTCTGTTTTTATCTGCACATCCCTAATATCATGCAGGGTTTCTGGATCAACCTTATGAACATCCACAGTCCGCATGGCCTCAAGATCCCGCTCCGTGGGCAAAGACTGCTCCATTCAATGCACCTCCTATCATCGAATTTTCGTTCCGTTAAAAATTACTGTATAGGTAATCTGGCCGTCTTGCTCTTCCTTGTCCATTTCCACCATATGATAGCTCCAACCGTTTAATTCAAAATCCCTTGTGGAAATATAGGCCGGATCATCTGTGGAACTAAGCTGGTAAATCTTCCGAATTTGCATCTGGTCAAAATCACCGACAGTATAAGACTCTACTTGGTCGGGGGTGTAGTGGAATTGTTGTTCTCTATTGTAATATAGGGCCTGCTCCGCAACTTCGGCAAACAATAAAGCAGAAATAAGAGACAAAGCAGAGCGAGAGAGACCCTCAGCGACCTGGAAAGGTTCGAGAGCAGCAGGGCAACGCCAATCATACAGACAGCGGTTTCCTGTAGGTGTGCCATGACGCGGTCCAGGCCGTAAACGGTCTTGACCGTCCCGAAAACACCCTCCACAGTATTGCGGTCGCAGTTGTCCTGATATTCCAATTTCTTCGCTAGGCGGGACAGGCCGGGAGTTTTTGGCGGCTTTCCCAGGGCCGGACCGGACAACCGGATGCCATGCTCTTTGCAAAAGGCCAATGTCTGGCGGCTGCGGTAGATTTTATCCGCCAGAATGCGTTCCGGATAACAGCCATAGCGTTCCCGATACCGGGCTACCGCCCGCCAGAGACCTTCCGATTCGTTGAAGGGCTCGAAGTCCAGCCGTTCGATCCTGGCATAGCCATTCACCAGGCTGATATGCAGTTTTGAGCCAAACTCGGTGTTGGCGTGGGCTTTTCCCCGCACGATGGGCCGGACCCAGGGCTGGGCCAGACTGACGATGCGCTGGGGAATACTGTGGGTCCTGGATTCAAACATGAGGCGCTGCTGCTCGTAGACAGTAGTGACGATATTCAAACGGTCTGCCTGCTTTGAAGACAATTTTGCGCCAGTTTGAACCAATTGAGCGATATAACCCATATCCCGGCGGATGTATTGCAGCTGTTTGCGTATCCCTGAACGGATCGCTTTCCCACTGCGCTTCTTGCTTTTGGACAGACGCAGGTAGTCCTTCCGGGCGCACTGGCGGTACATCCGGGGCTTCTTCTGTCCTGCCGCTTTACACAGCTCGTCCACCGTTTTCTCCGCTTTCTCCCGCACTTGGTTGAGTAAATCGATGTCCTGAGGATAGGCGATGTCCGCGGGGCAGCATGTGGCGTCCAGAATCAGTGTCCCGCTGTTAGGCGGATCGTTCCCGTCATCCGAGTTATCCTGTTTCCCAATCTCCGCTTTTGGTACAGATGCCTCCAGAATTGCTGCCAGGTCCTCCCCGCTGAACCGTTTCCGAAACGCCACCAGCGTGGACGCCCCGAATGGACACGGCCCGTACTCCTTCATGCCGATGAAATATTGCAGATACGGGTTTTCTCCAATGTGCTTCACCAGCCACTGGTCGCTGCATTTCAGCCGCCGCTGAATCAGCAGCGCCCCCAATGCCATCCGTGCCGGATGCGCCGGGTGTCCATTGTTCACGAAGCGGGCTGCATACCGTTCCTCCGCCACTTCCCACGGAACCAGCGCCGCCAGTTTTACCCAATCGTTTTCCGGGTCCAGTTTCCCATACGGGAACACAAAGTCCTCAATCCGCATCTGGCTGTTGTCTTTATACATCCGCTCCGCCCCCATAACTGCAAGCTTTTTCCTTGCCTTTCCCCAATTCCCTTGCACCTATTCTACCATATTTCAACCCATATTGCTTGTCTTTCAAGCGGTTTGAGGTTACGAAGCAGGCCCTAAGTAAATCATTATAGGGGCCGTTTTCCGAAAGGGACAAACGGCCCCTTCTTTTTTTGCGCTCTTTTTCGGGAAACCGGCCTCGGAAAGGACAAAAAAATGCGGAAGAATCAACTGTTGGCTTACCTGAAGGGCGCCTGTTCCGGGCGGAGATATACCGTGAAAGGCGCCGAGCTGGAGCAGGTGCTTCACCTCAGCGGCACGGACCTGCGGAAGCTGGTAAACCGTCTGCGGCAGGACGGCGTCCCCGTCTGCAGCAGCCGGGACGGGTACTTCTACGCCAGAACTGCCGGAGAGGTCTATACCACCATTCTCCAGCTCCAGGCCATGGTGCGGGGCCTGGAGGCGGCCATCCACGGCCTGGAGTCCGCGCTGGAACAGTTTGGAGAACCCTGCGGGGCCTCCGATGAAACCCGGCAGAGCGGCCCCGGCGGTGAGGAAGGGGGTGGCTGACATCGCAAGGCCAGTCATCCCATGGGTGGGCGGGAAGGAAAAGCTGGCACCCTATATCACCCAGGTCTTTCCGCCCAACATGAAGCAATATCTGGAGCCTTTCGGCGGCAGTGCCGCCGTACTGCTGAGTATGCCGCCCCGCCCCGGCAGGCTGGACATCTACAACGACCTGAATGTGGAACTCAGCAACCTCCATCTCTGCGTAAAAGAACGCTGCAACGCCCTGCTTCGGGAACTGCGCTTCCTCCCCATCCACTCCAGAGCGGTCTTTGAATTCTATAAGGACTTCGCGGCGCATAAGGAGATCACCCTTCGGAACATCCAGGAGGAGCTGGAGATCCTGGATGACCCGGCGTGCTTCACCCCGGAACAGGCCGCGGAGCTGCGGCCCATCTTCCAGGAGCGGCTGGAGCTCTATGACGTCCAGCGGGCGGCGGCCTATGTCATGCGGGTCCGGGGCAGCTTCAACGCCACTACCAACTCCTTCGCGGTTAAGGATCTGAACGTGTCCCGGTTCCTGTACCTCTTCATGTCCGCCTCTGAGCGGCTCCAGGACGTGGCGATTGAGAACAAGGACGCCATCGAGATCATCCGGGAGCGGGACGGCGTCAACAGGCTCACCTACTGTGACCCGCCCTATTTCGGCGCGGAGCGGAGCTACGACATGGAGATCGCGGCGCAGTACCACACCCGGCTTCACCGGGTTCTGCACAAATGCCGGGGGCCTGTGGCGGTGTCCTACAACGATCACCACTTCATCCGCCGCCTGTATGACGATTTCTACATCCTGGCTTTCACACGGGACAATCCCATGGCGAAGCGGAGCGGCGCGCTGTACGGCGAACTGCTCATGACCAATTATGATCCCACTCCATTCCTGGCAGACCAGCTGACGCTGTTTGGCGGGCAGGAGACGGAAAAGCTCCGGCTGGAGCTGGTGCATACCCCGAAAAAATCACTAATTAAACTTTAATATTGGAGGTTTCCTATGAATTCCCAGAAAATGACGAACTGTAAGAAGTACAACACGGCGGAGTCCGTCGGTCCCCTGTCCCTTCTCCTCACCTCCAGCGGCATGGAGCCCGGTACGCCTGTCGACATTCAAGCCTCCGAGGACGCCGCGGTGGTTTTGAGAGAGACGATGACGGCCGCGGAGCTGGTTGGGACCATCCAGTTCCTGCGGACAATTGCGACAAATCTCCTGATCCATCTGGCAAATACATGCGGCCCCTGTGACAACTGCAGCGCGGACTGTCCCTGCCTTCAGGGTGAGGATGAGTTTCCCATTCCGGACACACTGCTGGAAGAGGCCGGTATTCCGAAGGGCGTCAAGCTGGACGTCTTCGCGGAGGAGGGCACGATCCATATCACCGCCGCGGAGGGACCAGACCTGCGGGATGTGCCGGAGGCTCTTCTGGAGATGTTCCGGCAGACGGGAATCTGTCTGGATGAGCTGGACGGTCTGATGCGGGAAAACGGGGTTATCTATGGCGGCTGATTTCCCCCATGTGTATCCCTATTCCCGGCAGGAAGCCCAGAGACGAAAAGAGGAGCGGCTGTACACGGATAGCTTCAAGACAAACGTCAGCTGCGCGAGGGCCGTCGAATGTGCTGTCCGGGACCATTGCAATGGAGCGGACGGAGATCTGACAGAGGGCTGCGCCCTGTCCGTGCTGGAGCAATACGGATTTAAGCGGGTGAACTTTGTCCTTGCCAATTCGATCTCACAGCTGGATGATCCGGACCAGATCAGCAATGCGGTCCGCCAATGGGGACAGAGGACTTTCGTACCCCCGGACCGCAAATACAACATCTATTTTGCGGTGAATGCGGCAGCGCCGCGGCTGGAATCGTTTATCCGGCAGGCACAGGAGGCATATCGAGCCCTTGGCCTTTTCGGACCGGAGCACTGCACCGGTGACCGCCACGAGCAGGACTATGCCGGCAAGGTGCTGGTGATGAGTCCTGACACGCTCCGGGAGAGCTGCTGGGACCCCCGCAATCAGCTCTGGTACGGTGAGGGGGGGCTTTGGCTGCACTCCTCACGCCAGAGGACAGGCAGTCTTTGCCACCTGTCTGGGAGACGGCGAGCAGACCCGCTGGAACCGCTCCGACTTTGCCGGCGTTCTGGATGAACAGTACCTGCCGGACTGGGCGCGGGAGAAGCTGGAGGAGCTTCGCAGCCTCCGGCAGGAACCGGAGCAGAGCGGCCCCATCATGGGCGGCATGGGTTGAGGAGGGATATCTGTGACGAGGATTGAGATCCACACATATCTCGCCAAAAAGGTAGAGGCAGCTTGGACGGCCTATGAGGAAGCCATGCTGTAGCGTCCCGCCCGCTCCATCTTCGCCAAAGCGGCTGAGATCGATGCCGCCCGCACCTGCTTCGAGGAGCTGGTTCTGAACGCCAAAGCCTATCCGGACGACCTGCTGGAATATCTGCTGCGCTTTGATGATCCGCTGGAGGCCATGCGGGAGCAGTGGATTCAGGAACAGAATGCGGCCTGCAGCGAGACCTTCAAGCACGCCCTTCGGAGCCTGCGGGAACATGGCCCCGAGCCGGAAGCCGTTCCCGCCACAGGCGGTATGACGCTAAAGTGACCCCATTTTATCCAGAATATTTTAAGGAGGAAACGACTATGAAACAAACCCCCACCCCGGCTCCCGCTCCCCAGCGGGAGGCGCTCCCCATGCAGGTGGATGTGAAGATCCACTCTCTCCACGCCAGCGGTCCCGTCCTGGCGGACGCCTCCGTCAACCTAAACGGCTGCTTCGCCGTCCGGGGCGTGAAGGTGGTGGACGGCAGCAACGGCCCCTTCGTCTCCATGCCCAGCTACAAGGGCAGGGACGGCTACAGGGACGTCTGCTTTCCCTGCACCAAGGAGTTCCACCAGCAGTTCCACCGGGCGGTGCTGGACGCCTACCAGCAGTCGCTGACGCAGCTTCCCCAGCGGCAGCAGGAAAACGGCGGGCAGAGCATGGACGCTCCTCCCGCCCCGGAAATGGGAATGTAAAGAGGAGGAAAAGAACATGAAAAGACTGACCACTGTCTGCGCCCTGGCACTGGCGCTGACCATGGCCCTCGCTCCCGCCGCTCACGCGGCGGAGTGGGCCGACCCCGCCCAAGTGTGTTATCCCACCTCTGTTACCAGGAATGAGGACGGCACCGAGATCCGCAAGATCTATGACCTGTCCCCGGAGGACGATCCCGCCGGGATTCCCCGCTCGGACTTCCAGCAGGACGGGTACCATTACACGCTGGTAGATTTGCTGAAGCAGGAACTGCCGGAGCATGAGAGCCGCCAGCACACCGAAACGGTGACGCTGGAGAGCAAGAATAAGGACATGGCCTCTGTGCTGGCCCTGCTGCCCCAGGAGAAGGAGTTCATCACCGAGGACGGCCTTGCCGGTATCCTGACCCTGCGGCTGGACTCGGTGCAGGTGGAGCCTTCCGGCTATGCAAGCTCCACCAAGCAGGTCTCCACCACTCGGAGCTACCCCAACCTGGCCGGGCAGGACACCCAGTACATCCCCAAGACCATCCAGGACGGCGGGCGCACCCTGACGCTCCAGGACGTCAGCTGGCAGACGGACAACACCGGCAGTCTGGACGGCTATGCCCTGGGCGACCGCTACACCGCAATGGCCACCTACACCGGCAGCGCCACCAGCAGCTATATCAAGGGGTACACCGTCTCTGCCGATTACACCGGCACCGTCAGCAGGATCGCGCTAAACAAGACCCGGTATGTGGCCATCTTCGAGGGTACGCCCCTCCAGCCGGCGGAACCCGCGGGGGAGATTCCGGATGCTGCCGCTTCCGCCTCCGGCTTCAACTGGCCGCTCCTGCTGGTGCCCCTGGGCCTCATCGCCGCGGCTGGCGGCGGCATCGGCATCGCTCTGTTCCTCAAGCGGCGCAATGAGCTGGCGGAGGGCGGCGATGGGGATGCCTGATCCCAGCCATACATTATAAA
>CAJUQD010000088.1 GCA_910588105.1 uncultured Oscillospiraceae bacterium
CCTATGAGCTGCGGTTCCGCTTTGCCGGGAGCCAGGGCATGGAGCCGGACCAGCTTCGGGCAGACATTGAGCGGTTCTTCGCGGAAATGGGCATCCCGGAGGACCGCACCTTTTACAGCTCCAGCTACTTCGGCATGGTGGACCTCTACCTGGGCGACGGGATGGAGGTTTATGTTGCCGCACTCCTGATTGCCGTGGTCTGTGCCATCGTGATTTACAACATTTTTTACATCTCCGTCATGGGCAAAATGCGGGAGTACGGGCGATTGAAGGTGCTGGGGACCACGCCGAAACAGCTGAAGCGGGTGGTCAAGCGGGAGCGGCGCTTCCTGACCGCTATCGCTGTCCCTCTCGGACTGGTCTGCGCCGCTGTTATTGCGCTGATTGCCGTCCCTGGCTACTGGTCCTGGGGGGACAATATCCGGTCCGCTGTGGTGGTCTCCCTTCTGACCTATGGCACCGTCCTGATCGCCACCAGAAAACCCATGGCGATGGCAGGGAAGGTCTCCGCCATTGAGGCCATCCGCGCCACCGCTTATTCCCAGCAGCAGGGCCCCAGCGTTTCCAGGCAGCTCCACCGCCGCCTGACCATGCCCCGTCTGGCCCTGATGAATTTCTCCCGGAATCGGAAAAAGGCGTTCGTCACCACCCTCTCCCTGGGCCTGACCGGGATTCTGCTGCTGTGCGTCTCCGCCTACGCAAATTCAGTGGACGTAAAGGAAATGGCCCAGTCTCAATTCGGAGACCGAAGCCAGTATCTGCTGCAATACGAGGACTTCGCGGGCCGGGAATTTGTGGAGATGCAGAGGGAGAACCCCTTGGGCCGGACTCTGCGGGAGGAGCTGGCCGCTATCCCCGGCGTGGATTACGTCACGGCCTACAGCCTGACCTGTGTGGAGATTCCCGCCATCAGCGCCATTCCGGGCAACAGCGAGCATGAGCCGTTTGTTGTCAGGGGCATTTCCCAGGAGGATATGGCGGAGATGTACGCGGGCAGCGGGGTTCTGGAGGGAACCGCGGACTACCGGCAGCTGCTGGACGGAGACGGCATCCTGGTCTGCCCCGCCGGCGGTGCGCTGAAAGAGATTTACCGGACCAGCTATCAGGTTGGGGATACCGTGACCCTCTCCTGCTACAACGGACAGTCTAAGACCTATACCGTCATGGGCATCGTGCAGGATATTCAGATCGGCAGCTCGTCCCACTTTTTCGTTCTACCCGAGGAGGAACTGTCTGCTCTTTATCCTGAAATTGCGGACTTCACCGGCTATGTCAACCTTCACACAGAGCAGGACAGCGATCAGCTGCGGCGGGCGGTGTTTGGCGCCGTGTCCGACCAGCGGGTGGCGGTCTCCGGTCTGGACGACCTGGCATCCGAATTGGAGCGCGGCCTGCGGGGAGAGCTGGCCCGGGATTACGGCATTTTAGTCTTTATCTTTGTATTTTCCCTGATTAACCTTGCCAACACCCTGATTACCAATCTGCTCACCCGCCAGCAGGAGTTCGGCGTGTTCCAGTCCGTGGGCATGAGCGACCGGCAGCTGTCCAACATGCTGTCCTTCGAGTGCCTGTACTATGTGGGGATCACGCTGCTGGTCACCCTGACCCTGGGGACGGTGTGCAGTCTGGCCGTATGCCGGGTGTTCGATCGGATTGGTATGTTTGGAAAGCTGACCTATCATTTTCCGGCGCTCCAGGTGCTGCTGTTCGGAGCTGCCCTGCTTCTGGTGCAGGGGGTATTCTCCGCCTGCGCGGTTCGCTATACCAGAAGGCTCTCTCTGGTGGAGCGGATCAAGGCAGTGGACTGAAGGAGGTTTTCAATATGACCTGGCCCTTTGAGAACGACACCGGCGCCATTGTAAAGAAGCTGGCAAAGCGGAGCCTCGCCAGCGAGAAGCGCCGGGACCTGATGATGGTGATCGCCGTGGCCCTGGCGGCGTTCCTGATCTCTTTTGCGGCAATTCTGTCCGTTTCCGTGGCGCAGATCCAGCGAAATCAGGTGGCCGATACCTACGAGGCGGTGTTCACCGGCGTGGAGGCGTCCGATGTGGCGGCGCTGAAAGATCTGCCGGAGCTTGCCCGGGTGGGCGAATACTATCTGCTGGGGCAGGAGCATTCGGAGCAAGGGTACAACGCCTCCTATGTGTACAGCGACAGCGATATGCTCCATATTGCCCGCAGCCAGATGGAGCTGGTAAAGGGAGAACTCCCGGAGCAGGCGAACGAGATTGCTGTCAGCGAATATTTTCTGTCCGCCTACTGCTCCAATGCCAAAATCGGTGAAACGGTTCGATTGGACACCGAGAGCTTTCAGGGCGACTATACCGTGACCGGCATTCTGTCCAATGTGGGGGAAAAAGAAGCAAGTGTCTGCGCCATTGCCGTTTCCAAGGCGGCCTTGACCCGGTGGGCCGGATTTGCTCCTGCCGGGTATCGCGCCTATGTGCATTTTCAGAACGCTGAACAGCTGAGCCAGGAGGTCATGACCGCTTACTGCCAGGAGATCGCCGCCCGGTATGGCCTCCCCCATGTGGGCATAAACAGCAGCTACTTTGCCTATGCTTCCAAGTCCATTGACTTTGCCGCCACCGGCGGCGTCGCGGCCCTGGTGCTGATTGGCGGCTATGTGGTCATCCAGAGCATTTTCCGAATCTCCATCCAGGATAAAATCCAAAGCTATGGGCAGCTGCGCACCATCGGGGCGACGTCCAAACAGATCCGGCGCATTGTCAAAAAGGAGAGCCGCCGGCTGGGCGGCGTTGGGATTTCCCTGGGCGTGCTGCTGGGCGTTCTCGGTGGGCTGCTCCTGTTTCCAAAGGGGTTCCACGGGCCTTACTATGGATTGGCTGTGCTTCTGACCGTCCTGGCCTGCTGGTTCATGGTGTCTGTCTCCGTCCGCAGGCCGGTGAAGATCGCCGCCAGTATCTCGCCGCTGGAGGCGGTACGCTTTTCCGCCGGACAGGAGCGGATACGCAGCCGGAAGAAACGCATCAGGCTCAATCCTGTGTCCATGGGTCTTGCGAACTTCCGGCGGGATCGGAAAAAGGCGGCCAGCATCGCGGCCTCACTCAGCCTGGGCGGTATCCTGCTTTTGATCGTGTCCTCCGTAGTTCTGACCCGCTCGCCGGAGCAGGCCGCAAGGCTGTACTTCCCGGATGGGGACTATAAGATCTACCTGTCCTCGGAGCAGCTGGAGGAGGAAATCATGGCCGCGGGCAACCCGCTGAATGACGGGCTGCGTCGGGAAATCCTCTCCATAGACGGGGTGACGGATGTGCTGGCCACCCGCCAGTCTCTGCACGCAAAATTCGGGATCTCCGCAGGTACTGGGGCCGGTATGTGCGATGCTCTGACGGACGAAAACCGACAGGAGGTGGCGGCCGCGCTGGTATCCGGCGTGATGCCGGCGGACGCCCACAGCGTTCTTCTGGACGCAAGCTATCAAAAGCACTTCTCTGAGATGGATGTCGGGGCTGCCATGGAGCTGTCCCTGGGCCGGGAAACCGCGACCGTCACCATATCCGGCCTGTTTGACCCGTTGAGGGTGGCAAACGGACACGGCGCCCTTGCCATGGATTCGGTGGCCTTGTTCGCGCCGGAGGAGCTGTTCCGGGAGCTCCATCCTGAGATTGAAAACTTCGACTACTCCTGGAGCATTGTCAGTGATCCGAAAAAAGCGGAACCTGTGGAAGCCGGTTTTCAAGAAATTCTGTCCAGCCGCAGCAATCTCGGTCTGGATACCATCGGGGTCCATATTGAGTATGAGAAAATGCAGAGCGGCCTGATTTTCGGCGGGCTGCGGGCGCTCTCTTGGCTGATCTTCCTCTTTGGCGTCGTCAATCTGATCAACACGGCCCTCTCCAACCAGATGTCCCGGAAGCGGGAGAACAGCATCCTGCGCTCCGTCGGCCTGACCGGAAAGCAGCTGTGCCGGATGAACATTTGTGAAGGGCTCTGTTATGCGGCCTTTGCCGCCCTGGCTGTTCTGCTGATCGGACTTCCGATTGCGGTGGTGGTGTGCCGGGAGGTCAGCCGACGATCCTTTGCCGGTGAGATCGTGCCCTACCAATTTCCGATACTGGAAATGGGCCTGTTTCTCCTGGTGCTGTTCGGCCTGGAATTTCTGCTGTCCGCCTGGACGGCCGGCAGGCAGAGAAAGCAGTCCTTGGTCGAGCAGCTGCGGGCGGTGGAATAGCGTTCCCGCAGAACATTTCATGACATCCAGGGAGCATTTCATTACAAGAGCCTTGAAACCCTACTCTCCGCACGATAAACTTATGAGCGCAAGAGTCCTATTCTGTGTAAAAATTTCAAGGAGGAATGACGTATGATGCCGATTTCTGGTGTGAACACGGTTGCAGTCCAGCCTTTGACAACGGCTGAAAAGGTGCTGGGAGCGTCCAAGGTCCAGAAGCTCGAGGTGGAGGCTCAGAGCCGCCAGTTGAAGCCCGTGATGGATGAATACGTTCCAGAGGAACCCCAGGAGCCGTCCGGCCGCTACTGGATGGGCAAGGACGAGGATGGTCAGCCCAAAATCTATTTTGACGACCCGGAACGGGCGGCGGAAGCCCCCAAAGGGCCAGAGGCCGCCCCTGATGTGAAAAAATCGGATGCGGAAGCCCCTGAGGCCGAGGAACCCGATCCGGCGGGCCAGGGTGCGAAGGGCCCGGAGAGAAAAAAGGACCAGGACGAGGTCTGGGAGGGCAATACCGACAAGGTGGACCGTGAGATCGAAAAACTGAAAAAGAAACAGCAGGAGTTGGAGCAGCGGATCAACACCGAGACCGACGAGGCCAAGATCAAGGATCTGGAGCATCAGCTGGCCCAGGTGGAGCGGGAGCTGAAACAGAAGGACAACGATACATACCGGCGTCAACACACCACAGTCAGACAGCTCTCTTAATTTCTGGAAAGCGGCGGTTTTGAGGAATCAATGCCGCCGCTTTCCTCTTTGATAAACTATTTTGGGGTGGCAGCTATTTATAACGGCTGGCTTGGCTGAAAATTGACCGTAGGAAAAATTCAAGAAATTCCATAGGGAAAACGCAGGAAAAAGAAAAACAATCTTGATATAATGTCAGTGAAATCTTGGCCTGGAGGCAAAAGGAAAATGACGAGCATGACAAATAAAGTAAAGATTATGTTATGGGTATGTGTAGTATATATTTTGTCATCTATTTGCTATATTCCCATGATGTTACAGCAACACGGAGTCTCTGTTCCCAACGGACTGTCACTGTTGAAATACTTATTTGTTTGTATTCCTGCCGCAAGCGCTTTTTTGTTTCTGGCTTTTGAACACAGACTCAAAAAATACTTTGCAACAGCATTTTCCGGGAAGATAGCACTCAACCATATCGGAATTTTGGCCATATTGGTGTTTGCAGGATTATCTGTCTCATTTTGTTATTCCCTCGCGGCAAGGACAGATTTGCTTCAAAATACATATCCGTCCGTCACAGTGCTATTATCAAGTTGTATGTATTTGTTTGTAACTGCGTTTGTTGAGGAATTGGCATGGCGGGGGTTTCTTCTTGAGCAGGTTTCTTTTCAGGGAGAAAGCATTTGCAGTATCCTATTGGTTGGGATCATTTGGACAATATGGCATCTGCCTATGTGGATCATTAGAAATTCATTGGGAGCCGGTCAGATTATTCCTCTCTGCATTTGGACGCTCCTTGTTTCTGTTGTCCTTGGAATCGCTTTTTATCAATGTAGAAATCTACTGTTTATTGCGATATTGCACGCAACCTTCAACATCTGTTATTTAGCGCCAATAGCGTATAATATCGCCGCGCTGGCACTGGTAATCATTGCTGTTGCACTGTTATGGCGTCAGAAGTGGAGGTCAGCAGCATGAGTACTCATATTTTAGTGGTAGACGATGAAAAGGAGCTGGCCGACGTTCTGGAGCTCTACCTGGTAAACGACGGCTGCACGATCCACAAGTGCTATACTGGCGCGGAGGCCCTGGACTGCCTTGCGCACACAGACCTGGATCTGGCGCTCCTGGACGTGATGCTCCCCGACGCGGACGGCTTTCAGCTCCGTAAGAAAATCAGGGAGAAGTCCTACTGCCCCATCATCATGCTCACAGCCAGGGGGTCGGACGGGGACAAGATCATGGGCCTGACCATCGGGGCCAACGACTACATCACAAAGCCCTTCAATCCCCTGGAGGTTGTCGCCAGGGTTAAGACCCAGCTGCGATGGTACAGGCTCTACAACGGCTCCGCGCCAAAGCAGGAGGAACCGGCCCATGAATACGACATTCGAGGGCTGGTGCTCAATCGGAACAGTCACAAGTGCTTTCTGTTCGGAAGGGAAGTACAGTTGACTCCCCTGGAGTTCTCCATCCGTAAGCGTCAAACCAGCCAGCCCCAAAGGAGAACCGCAGTGCTGATTCCCCACAGTGCTGCGGCTCGAAGGCATTATGTAGTTGCGCAAAACTCAGGCGCATTAG
>CAJUQD010000089.1 GCA_910588105.1 uncultured Oscillospiraceae bacterium
GTCACCGAGCGGGCCGTGGGCCAGGACGTGATGGAATCCCTCACCCCCGCCCAGATGATTGTAAAGATCGTCAATGAGGAACTGACCTCCCTCATGGGCGGCGGCAGCAAACTGGCCATCTCCCCCGCCCCCCCCACCATTGTCATGCTGGTGGGCCTTCAGGGCGCCGGCAAGACCACCAACGGCGCCAAGCTGGCGGGCCTGATGAAAAAGCAGGGCAAGCGGCCCCTCCTGGCCGCCTGCGATGTGTACCGTCCCGCCGCCATCAAGCAGTTGGAGGTAGTGGGCGAGCAGCTGGACATCCCGGTGTTCCAAATGGGGCAGATCGACCCGGTGGACATTGCCAAGGCTGCGGTGGAACACGCCAAAAAGCACGGCAATGATATGGTGTTTCTGGACACTGCCGGGCGGCTCCACGTGGATGAAGCGCTGATGGACGAGCTGCGCCGGGTCAAAGAAGCCGTAACCCCCACCGAGATTCTGCTGGTGGTGGACGCCATGATCGGCCAGGACGCGGTCACCGCCGCCAAAGCCTTTGACGACGCGCTGGACATCGACGGCGTCATGCTCACCAAGCTGGACGGCGACGCCCGGGGCGGCGCGGCTCTCTCCATCCGGGCCGTCACCGGCAAGCCCATCAAATTCGCCGGCACCGGCGAAAAGCTGGACGCGGTGGAGGTATTCCACCCCGACCGTATGGCCAGCCGCATCTTGGGTATGGGCGACGTGCTCTCCCTTATTGAGAAAGCGGAGCAGAATCTGGACGCCAAAAAAGCCGCCGAACAGATGGAGCGGCTGCGGAAAAACAAGTTCACCCTGGCCGACTTTTACGACCAACTGGTTCAGCTCAAGAGTATGGGTTCCATGGAGGATATCATGGGGATGCTCCCCGGCATGGGTGGAAAAAAGCTGGACTTGTCGGTGGACGAGGGCAATCTCAAGCGCATTGAAGCCATTATCCAGTCCATGACCCCCTTTGAGCGGGAAAACCCCTCCGTGCTCAACTCCAGCCGGAAAAAGCGCATCGCCGCTGGTTCCGGCACCCAAGTGGTGGATGTCAACCGCCTGCTGAAGCAGTTCGACATGATCCAACAGTTTACCCGGCAGTTCTCCAACCCCAAAAAGGCTAAGGGACTGTTCGGGCGCTTTAAGGGCATGGGAATGCCTTTCTAAGGAGGTAGTACGGTATGAAACGGTGGCTTCAAGGTATCGCGCTCATCCTGATCGGCATTCAGATCACCCTAGTCTGCATCATTGATCCCTGGATTCCCGTGGTTGGCGATGTGGGCCGGGTCATGTATCCCGTGCTGGCGGCAGCTGCAAGCTTTGCCGGGCTTGTGTTGGTATTTAAGCAAAAAGATAATTGACCATGTTGGTTCTGTCCTTTCCGGGACATTTACCATAAATGATAAACAACTTTTGGAGGTGAATATACGATGGTTAAGATTAGACTGCGCCGCATGGGCGCCAAGAAGGCCCCCTTCTACCGCGTTGTGGTCGCCGACTCCCGCTATCCCCGGGATGGCCGCTTCATCGAGGAGCTGGGTACCTATGACCCCCGCCAGAACCCCGCCGCCGTCAACATTGATGTGGAGCGGGCCCAGGCCTGGATCAAGACCGGCGCTCAGCCCACCGATACGGTGCGCGATCTGCTGAAAAAGGCCGGCCTGTAATCGCGATTTGGAGGCCACATGAAGGAATTGCTCAATTATATCGCCCGCAGCCTGGTGGACGATCCCGGCGCGGTGTCCGTCTCTGAATATGAGACGCCCGCCGAGACGGTGCTGGAGCTCCGGGTCGCTCCCAGCGACATGGGCAAGGTGATTGGCCGTCAGGGCCGAATCGCCAAGGAGATCCGGGCGCTGATGCGCTCGGTGGCCCAGCGCCAGGGCAAAAAGATCTCAGTCGATATCGTAGACTGACTCTGAAAAGCCGGCGGGACAGCCCGCCGGCTTTTACCGTTTGGAGGTGCGTTCCCATTCAGGAATTTTTAGACTGCGGCGAAATTGTCAACACCCACGGCATCCGCGGTGAGGTACGAATCGTCCCCTGGGCGGACAGCCCGGAATTTCTGCGCAGCTTTTCCACGCTGTACGTGGACGGCGCGGCCATGCCGGTGGCATCCAGCCGGGTGCACAAGGGCAGCGTCATCGTTCGGTTCCAGGGGGTGGATACCGTGGAGGGGGCCATGGCCCTCAAGGGGAAAACAGTCCAGCTCCGCCGGGCCGACGCCAAGCTTCCCCAAGGTTCTTTTTTTCTGGCGGACATCATCGGTTTGGATGTGGTAGATCAGGATGGACAAAAGCTGGGCACATTGAAAGAAGTCCTCTCCCCTTCCCGGCAGCAGGTGTATGTGGTAGCTGGGGAGCGCAATATCATGATTCCCGCTGTATCGGAGTTCATCCTGGAAACCAACATCGAAGCAGGATATATCAAGGTGCGTTTAATTGAAGGAATGTGATCATGTACCATATCGACATTATGACGCTGTTTCCCGACACGGTGGGGGACGTGCTGTCCGAGTCCATCCTGGGCCGGGCCCAGGAACGGGACATTCTGCGCATCGACACCCACCAGATCCGGGACTACACCCTGAATAAGCAGAAGCAGGTGGACGACTACCCTTACGGCGGGGGCCGCGGGGCATTGCTCCAGGCTGACCCGCTGTACCAGTGCTGGGCACACATCTGCCGCCAATATGAGACGCGCCCTCACACCATTTACCTCTCCCCCTGCGGCAAAACCTTCACCCAGGCGGATGCCAAGCGGCTGGCCTGGGAACACGACCACCTGATCCTAGTGTGCGGCCACTATGAGGGAATCGACCAGCGGTTCATCGACGAGTGCGTAGACGAAGAGATTTCCCTGGGGGATTTTGTCCTCACCGGCGGGGAAATCGCCGCCATGGCGGTTGCGGATGCGGTGTGCCGCCTGGTGCCCGGGGTGTTGTCCGATGCGGCGTGCTTCCAAGAGGAGAGCCATTGGGACGGGCTTCTCGAATACCCCCAATACTCCCGGCCCGAAGTGTGGCACGGCAGGGCTGTCCCACCCGAGCTGCTCACCGGCGACCATGCCAAGGTGGAGCGCTGGCGGCGCAAGCAGTCCCTGCTGCGCACCAGGGAACGGCGGCCCGAGCTGTATGGGAAGCTGGATCTCTCCTCCAAAGCCGACCAGAAGCTACTGGCGGAGTTGGAACGGGATTTGACCCGTCCTGTCCTCCCCCAACCAGTGGAGTGCCGCCCGGCGCGGCAGGATGATCTGGACGCCATGCTGGTCATCGCCGCCCAGGCCCAAGCCTTTCTAGCCTCCTGCAAGGTGGACCAGTGGCAGGATGGCTACCCGGAGCGCAGACATTTTCAAATTGATTTGGACCGCCAAGAGTGCTTTGTACTCACCTGCGGGGGAACCCTTGGGGCATTTTTTGCTCTTTCTTCCCGTCCCGAGCCCAGCTACGCCTCTATTTCCGACGGAAAATGGTCCCGTGAAGAACCGTACGCCGTCCTCCACCGATGTGCCGTAGCGGAACAGTGGAGGGGCGCCGGGCTGTCTGACCGCATGATCGCGGTGTGCGAACGGCAGGCCTTGTCCCAAGGCTTGGGCTGGTTGCGGGTAGACACCCATAAAAAAAACAAGGCCATGCAGGGCCTGCTTCGCCGAAACGGCTTCCAATACCGTGGAAATATCACCGTCACCGTGAACGGCAGCCATGACCCCCGGAGGGTGGCTTATGAGAAGCGGCTGAAGCCTTTGTAAAGGTTTTCTTAACCGCCCCCTTCCTCTTGACAATCCATGGTGGTATGATATAATCTGATTTACATTATTATGTGAGGGGATTGTTTTTATGAGCTTTACCATCATCGTTGACAGTTGCTGCGATTTGACCCCCGATATGCGGGCAGACCCAGTATTCCGCTCCATTCCTCTTACCATCCGTGTCGGCGGCAAGGACTATGTGGATGACCAAAGTCTGGATACCAGCCTGCTCATTTATGCCATGGATCAAAGCCAGGATGCCTCTTCCTCCTCCTGTCCCTCCCCCGGTGACTATCTGGAGGCATACCGGCAGGCCGAGGGAGATGTTTACGTAATCACCCTCTCTGCCCTGCTCAGCGGCTCCCACAACAGCGCATGGCAGGCAAAGCAGATGTTTTTGGAAGAGGCGCCTGAACGGAATGTCCATGTGTTCAATTCCTGCTCGGCCTCCGCAGGCGAGGTGCTTTTAGCACAGAAAATCCATCAGCTGGCCCAATCCGGCGTACCCTTCTCCCAGGTCGTAGCGCAGACTGAACAGGCAATTACAGACACCAACACCCTGTTCGTACTGGAAAACCTGGACAATCTGCGAAAAAACGGCCGGCTCACCAAGGTACAGGCCATGCTCACCGGAGCGCTGCGCATCAAACTGATTATGGGTTCCACCCCGGAGGGAGAAATCTGCAAACATGGGCAGGCGCTGTCCATCAAGCAGGCCTTGAGCAAGCTGGTGGACATTATGGCGGCAGATGAAAAACACATAGGGAAAACGCTTTATATTGCCCAATGCCTATGCCCCGACCGCGCCCAGCAGCTGTGGGATCTGGCGCAAAAGGCCTGCAAATTTTCCAGCGTCGTGATTACCGCCACCCGGGGGCTCAGCTCCTACTATGCCAACAGCGGCGGCGTGATTGTGGCCTACTAAAGCAAGAGGAGTGACCCCTAACATGGCATCTGCACAGCTTCACATCAAGAAGGATCTCCGCGGCCCCATTCTGGATCTGGGCGGTGGTGGAGAGGGTGTTATTGGGCGAATCTATGGCCGGCAGGCAGTCGCCATAGACAACCGCCAGGATGAACTGGACGAGGCGCCGGATGGCCCTCAAAAATTTCTCATGGACGCTGCCGAGCTGACCTTTGCAGATTGCTCCTTTCAGCACGTCACTGCTTTTTTCACCCTTATGTACATGTCCCGCGCGGTTCAGGCTCTGGCAATTACCCAGGCCGCCCGTGTACTCTCCCCCGGCGGAAGCCTCCAAATCTGGGACGCCCAAATCGCATCCGCCTATCCCGAACCCTTTTTAATTGATGTGGACGTTGACGCCGCGGGGACTGCCGTTCACCCCACCTACGGTATTCTCAAAGAGGACGCGGCTCAGGATTCCCAATGCATGCTCCAGCTTTGCCAGACCGCCGGGCTGGAGCTGGTGGCGAGGGAAGACCATGACGGTTGGTTCTACCTCCGCTTTCTTAAAAAATAACGTCAAGCGCATCTTTGCGGTTAAAATCACCGCTGAGCTGCGTGAAAAATTAGGGAGGCTTTTATGAATCTCACCGATATCCGTGATATCAGGGCCTTGCAGGCCCGCCACGGATTCCGTTTTTCCAAATCCATGGGCCAAAACTTCCTCATTGCCGACTGGGTTCCCCAGGATATTGCCGATGCCGCCGGGCTGGATAAGCACTGTGCCGTGTTGGAAATCGGCCCGGGGGTTGGCTGCCTCACTCAGCAGCTGGCCCACCGGGCTGGCCGGGTTGCCGCCATTGAGCTGGACTCCTCCCTGCTGCCCATCCTTCGCGAAACGCTGGCTAATTGCCCTAATGTGGAGATTATTTCCGGCGATGTAATGAAGCTGGAGCTAAGCACAATCCTATTTAACAAGTTCCCAGACTTTACAGTAAAAGCCTGTGCCAATCTGCCCTACAATATCACCACCCCTGTACTCACCCGGCTCCTGGAGTCCGGCTGCTTTCAGTCCATTACGGTAATGATTCAGAAGGAGGTGGCGAGGCGAATCTGCGCCGCCCCCGGCAGCCCAGACTGTGGGGCATTTTCTCTTTTTTGTCAATACCATGCCCATTGTGAACTGCTGTTTGATGTCCCGCCCGACTGTTTTTTCCCCGCTCCCAAAGTCACTTCCAGCGTTATTCAGATGATTCCACATCCTGAACCATTGGTGCCGGGTGACCGGGACGCTATTTTTGCCGTTGTGAAAGCCGCCTTTGCCCAGCGGCGCAAGACATTGCTCAACGCCTTGTCTGCCGTCTACGGCAACCGATTTTCTAAAGAACAGTTACGGCAGATCATTTTGTCCTGCGGCCTGCCTGAGACCGTCCGGGGCGAGCAGCTGAGTCTGGAACAGTTTTCCTCCTTGTCCTGCGCACTGCGCTGAGATACCCTCCTTTGTCAAATCCTTTTCCCCCGCATAGGATGAAGCAAAGGAGGTTTTCCTTATGCCAATTATTTATCTTTCTCCTTCTACACAGGAATATATATGATGAAGAAATAAACCCTTTTCAATTACTCCGTTTCTGGGCTGCACGCTCACCAGGAACAGCCTCCTGAACAACTCTATTCGGCATTTGATTAGGGCTTGTTTGAAAATTGTCAACACGCCCAATCGGCGGGCCTTTTTCCGCCG
>CAJUQD010000090.1 GCA_910588105.1 uncultured Oscillospiraceae bacterium
AGATGAATCAAGGAAGAATTATTGTGATTACAGGCTCACCGGGGACAGGAAAAACAACAACTGCGTCAATTGTCGCAAAGGAATCAGATATGGATAAATCAGTGCATATGCACACCGATGACTTTTTTCATTACTTAAGCAAAGGCGCAATACCACCACATTTGCCAGAATCCAACGAGCAAAATCTGGTTGTCATTGAAGCCTTTTTAGAAGCTGCAAAGCGATATGCTCGTGGCGGATATGATGTAATTGTAGATGGGATTGTCGGGCCATGGTTTTTGGAGCCATGGAAAGCTCTTGCCCAAGAAGATTACGAGGTACACTATATTGTATTAAGAGCGAGTAAAAAAGAAACTATGAAGCGAGCTGTGGAACGCTCAAAATTAGATAGAAAAACAAATATTGAATTAGTGGAAACAATGTGGGAGCAATTTTCCGGTTTGGGAGTATATGAATCAAATGTCATAGACACAACTACATTCACAATTAAAGATACGGTTTCCGCAATAAAAGAAAGAGTTGCATGTGGGACGTCTTTACTATCTTAGACATTCCCATTTGTCAGGAAGATAGCAAAGCCAGCCGAGCCAGTCAACGGTCAAGATGAACGGCGCATTTCATGCGCCGCCGTTGACAGTCCCGCCCGTCTTTGCTAAAGGGTAATCAAGGCGGGAAAGCCCTAAAATGGCTTCACACCTATTTCAATAATTGGAGGAGATAAAAATGAGATCAGAAAAGGAAGTTTATGATATTGTTTTGAATTTTGCAAAAACAGACAAACGCATTCGCATGGTTACTTTGGAAGGATCTAGAACAAATACAAATATTCCGCCTGATGATTTTCAGGATTTTGATATTACTTTTTTTGTTACGGATATGGACAGCTTCACAAGTGATGATAAATGGCTAGATATATTTGGTGAAAGGTTGATTCTGCAAAAGCCGGAAGATATGGAATTATTTCCAGCTGTAGAAAAGGGATTTTCATATTTAATGCTGTTTACTGATGATGTTAAGATAGATTTAACTTTGCTGCCGCTGGAACTGATAGACGAGTATTTTACATGGGATAAACTGGTAAAGTTACTGTTGGATAAAGACAACCGTATCGTAAAGCCGCCAATACCAACGGATATAGACTACCACTTGCAGAAGCCTACTCAAAGAATGTTTGACGATTGCTGTAATGAATTTTGGAATACTACAACATATGTAGTAAAGGGCTTATGCCGCAAAGAAATTCTTTTTGCTATTGACCATATGAATGATATAGTACGAAAAGAATTGCTTCGCATGATTTCCTGGCTGATTGGTATCAAACAGGGATTTCATTTCAGTTTGGGAAAAAACTATAAATTTATGAAGCAATATGTCCCAGAGGAATTGTGGGAACGACTTATGTCCACTTATAATATGGATTCCTATCCCCATATGTGGGAATCCTTTGAACAATGTATGGCATTGTTCCGGGAGGTTTCGTCAGAAGTGGCATGCCAGTTGGATTACCAGTATCCACTATATGATGAAAAAATCAGTAATTATGTGATTCGGCAAAAGAAAAAATATGGCATTGAAGATGATAACAAATAAAATTTTTTCAATCGAAAAAATTTATTTTGATTATTCAATTTTGAAAAACTGAATACCTCAAAATCAGAAAGAGAGCGGCCAAGCACTTTGAGGGATTGGCCGCCTTGTCCACCCATCCAGCGGGACAGCGGGCGGAGGTCAAGGCCGGGTGTAAACCCGTTCATTTCAGCCTTGACGGTTGCCCGTTGTCCTGCTACTTTTCCGGGAGTGTGGCCACAACTTCGGGACACTTTGTCCACAAGTTGGAGCGTAGGACGAGGAACTGGGGCTTTCATATACGCCCTGTCTGCTGATGAGTCCAGACCTGCGCTTGCGGCTCCACGCCACGCAAGCACAGCCCTGTTTTCCTGCCGCTTCAAATGCCCTTGCCCTCCCCGGCGGCAACGGCATTTTCACGGCAACGCCGGCAGAGCGTATAACACACTACACTTTGCTTCGCAAAGTCGTGTGCCAAATGGGGGCGTTGCCCCCTTTGGAAACCCCCACAAGAAAAGGCGGTACGCTACCCCTCCACGGGGCGCATACCGCCTTTTCTTGTTATCCAGCCCTCCGGCTGTATCGGTTGAGCAAAAGTCCGCGTGGGATTGATGTGGTATCTTTAACTTTGGGAAACTCCCAGCTCCCACTTGCTCACCGCCTGGCGGGACACCCCCACCTGGGCTGCCAGCTCCTCCTGGGACAGCTTGGCCGCTTTCCGATAGTATAGTATTTTTTCGTTCAGCTTCATCAAAAGCCACCTCCTTCATGACTTCATGGTAGCAGAAAACCTGGTTGCGCTCCACCAGCGGAAACTGGAACTTTGCGCAACCGCAGGTTGCAAAGAGGCCGGGAGAGGCTGCCCAGGCCCAAAGCGGGGCGGACGGCTTTCCGGGCCAAGCCCCCAGAAAACGGCGCACGCAGTCGGGAAAACTTGGCAGCCACCGCGGAGACTTCGCAGCACTACTCCAGGTTGCGCCCTGGCCGCCCGGCCAATCCGAGCGTGACAAGAAAGCGTCCCGTATGCGCGCCGCACACTGCCCTACTTCGCCAAAAACCCCGCTTCCTCCAGCGCCGCCGCCGTGCGTTCAAACGCCCCTTCGTCCGGGCAGCGCAGGGTGTGCAGATGGATGCCGTCCGTCAGCAGGGACAGGGGCCGGGCGGCATTTTCCTCAACTTTCCGTATAAACTCTGTGATATCATACCGTGAGGATAAATCCAGCGGCCCTGTGAGCTGGCCGTATACGGGATGCTCCACAATGACATTAACCACCGTACAGCCCTGGTCCACCATCATCGTCAGCTCCCGCCCCATATCCGCCCCGCTGTGGAGGCAGGCCACAGTGCGGGTGAGCCCCGGCCTGGGCCGGTCCAGCACATAGCCCCGGGGGGTAGCGGTGACCGCCTCCCCCGCCGCCCGGAGCAGGGCCACGTCCCCCACGATGATCTGGCGGCTCACCGACAGCTTTTTGGCCAGTGCGGTGGCGGACACGGGAGCCTTGGCTGCCCTCAGATAGTCCAATATGCGCACCCGGCGCCGGCTTGCGTCCATGCTGGGGCCTCCTTCCGATCAGGTATTGTTTTAAAGTATAGCACAGGCCAGCACTATTGACAAGCCGCCCCGGATTTTGTATACCGATTTCGGATAGGGGTTGGCACCCATCAAAAAAAACGGCGTCCAAATAATCTGCAACGCATTGAGACAGGGGGATGACACCCATCCAAAAAAACATTCATGTCGTTGATGAGCAGGGCAGAGAATATGAAGCGGCCTGGCCCCGGCGGGCCAGAGGTCTTGTAAAAACCGGCAGGGCACGCTTCCTATCCGGCAACACCATATACCTTGTATGCCCGCCGAATTTGATTTTGGGGGACACTGAAATGAACGATAACGTGGAACTGAGCTGGCCGCTCCAGCAAATCGCCGCCCTTCAGAACGACACGGAATACTTAAAGGAGCGCCTCGCCCATCTGTCACAGATGAATGTGGGCGGCAAGACCGCACCCTATGAGCCGGAGGATGTGGCGGGGCAGGCCAAGGCAAACGCCCTGCGGGACATCATCCAGGGCCGGGAATCCACCAACCAGCAGCTTATGCGCCTGTACGAGAAGATGTATGGCGATTTCCTCCACCGCACTCCAGCAGAAGAACTGTAAACCTTTTAAAACCCGGCCCCGCCAAAGCGGGGCTGGGTTTCTCTACGCTCCGGGGCCGAAAATTTCCTCCAGGTGCTCTTCCACCTCCGGCTGGGGCAGCAGGGCGGCGGCCACCCCCAAGCGGTTGGCCAGCCCAAGCTTTTCCCGGATGGACCGGGGCGTGTCAAAGAGCACAAAGTGGGCCTGGGGCCCCTTCATATATGTAAAGTAGTGAGCACACAAACCCCGGTCAAAAAATACCGCGGGCTCCAGGCGGTGGAGCAGTTCCTCCAACCGTCCCTGGGCCATGGGCTCCCCCCGGCCCCGGGCGGGGAGGGGGAATTCCTCCCGCACCCACTCCACAGCCAGCGCCGTCCGTTCTTTGCCGTACCGCTCCAAGGCCCCACACAGCCGCCGATCCAGGGTGCCATGGGTGAGGGCGGATGGGATCAGAACCCGGGCGTGGGACGCATGGGGGGCATAGCACTCGGGCACATACAGCGCCCATCCCTGGGCGGCGCAGTTGCGGTCCAGAATCTCCGCCAGCTTAGGCAGGCAGCCCGTGGGCGGGCCCTCAAAGTCGCATACAATGCCTCGGAAGGACCGGCGGCGGCACTCCCCCAAAATCTGGCGGCAGCAGCCCACCGGGTCGCCCACGCCGTCATAGCCCGCGCAGTCCACCTGCATCAGCCCGCCCCGAAGCCCCTGGGGCAAGCGGATGCCCAGCAGTTTGGATCCCGGCCCAATCCGATAAGCCATGTGGGCGGGGGTGAGTCCATAGCTCCTCCCCCCGGTCTCCCGCCCGGCGGGCAGGGCCAGCAGCAATTCTTTCATGGCATCTCCCCCTTGTGAACGGCAAAAATATGTGGTAAGATATATTCTGTGTTACTCACATCCTATGCTCGTCCCGGGCGGAATAGAAGGTGAATTATGGGGTGGTTCCGGGCCAGATTTTCGGCCCATGATATTTATGAGATCACAGGGGAAGCCCTGGAGCGGCGGGGGTTCCGGCTGCTGCTGGCCGACCTGGACAACACCTTGGTCCCCTACGGCGTGCCCTTACCGGACGAAAAATTAAAGGCGTGGCGGGATGACCTGGCTGCCCACGGGGTAACGCTGTTCGTACTGTCCAACAACCGCCATGAAAGCCGCCCGCGGATTTTCGCCCAGGCGCTGGACGTGCCCTACACCGGCCACGCGGGCAAGCCGAAAACCCCTTCCTTTTATGGGGCCATGGAGCGGATGGGCGTGACAAAGGAACAGACCGCCATTGTGGGCGACCAGATATTTACCGACGTGCTGGGAGGCAACATGGCAGGGGTGAGCGCCATTTTGGTGGAGCCCATACGGCTGGCGGGCAACCCGGGGCGGTATCTGCGATATGCCGCCGAGTGGCCCTTCCGGCTGCTGTCGGGAAAGGGGGAAACACTGTGAGCGCCCTGTTCGGTCCGGCGGGGAACGCGGAGAATTTCCCCTACAAGTCCTCGGCGGACGCGCCCAGCTGGCTGCGGGAAATCGGCCTGGACTGCTACGAGTACCAGTGCGGCAAGGGAATCCACGTGGGGGAGGATACCGCCCGGAGGGTGGGGCAGGCCGCCGCCCAGCACGGCATCGTCCTGTCCCTTCACGCGCCCTATTTCATTAACCTGGCCAACCCGGACCGGGAGGCGCTGCAAAAGACCATTGGCTACATCACCGGGGCGTGCCTGGTGGCGGACTGGATGGGGGCGCGCCGGGTGGTCATCCACTCCGGGGCGCTGATGAAGCGGACGCGGCGGGAGGCGCTGGACATTGCCCTGGCGTCGCTCCGGGATGTAATCGCTGCCTGCGACGGGGCAGGCTTCGGCCATATCACCCTGTGTCCGGAGACCATGGGGAAAATCAACCAGCTTGGCGATCTGGACGAGGTTCTGGAGCTGTGCACCCTGGATGGCCGGCTTCTCCCCTGCGTGGATTTCGGCCACCTGTACGCCCGCTCGCTGGGCGCGGACGAGGGCGCGGAGGCCCTGGAGCGGATGCTGGATCAGATGGAGGCGGCGCTGGGGCTGGAGCGGGCCTCCCACTTCCACAGCCACTTCTCCCACATTGAATTTACCCCGGGCGGCGGGGAGAAGTGTCACCGCACCTTTGCCGACGACGGGGGCTACGGCCCGGACTGGACGCCTCTTGCGGAAGCGGTGGCGCGGCGTGGGTGGAGCCCCACTTTCATCTGCGAGAGCGCGGGCACCCAGGCGGAGGACGCGCTGACTATGAAAAAAATCTATCAAGATAAGCAGAATGAGGGAAGAAGGGCGGATAAACCGCCGGTTTGCAGAGGCGATTAATATTATAAGAGCCATTTTATATTGTAGATGGCAGTGGACATGGAGATTTTTGCAATCTGCCTTGGGGCTGGTGAATTTTATCATACATATCCATGACAAGCATTATTTTTATCATTGTGCAGGTATGACTGAATGGAAGGACATATCAAGCGTTTCATTGGGAATGTTTGTTTTTGCTCCAAGCGAGCCATATTTTTATGGCAAATTGTTGGGCAAAAAATTACAGGTCAGAAATCAATGGCGAATTTAGAAGCTGTACCAATAGGCTAAAGCCTTTTTAACAAAGTGCGAAAAGCGGCA
>CAJUQD010000091.1:0-3344 GCA_910588105.1 uncultured Oscillospiraceae bacterium
TCCAGATATTCAAATTCCAACTGATTTTCGCATATCCCGCTGCAAAGATAGCCGCTCTGAAAGGGTACGCCCTGGCGCGGCTGTCTCCCTTCGGTCATGTACGCCACCCTCGGACTGAGCCAGAGCATTTCCACCCGGCGCTCCTTGAACATCTGGAACCGCTTCTGGCTGTCAAAAATGCCCTGGAAGTTGATAAGCATGGCAAAGGGCTTTCCAATGGCATAAAGCCGTTCCAGCACTTCATTTTTCAAGCTGTACGGCGGGTTGCTGATGATATAGTCGCAGTCCGGCGTGTCTGTCTGAAAGAAGTCCTGCCCGGTCTGGATATGCCCGTAGATCACCCGGAACCCATTGCGGGAGAATACCTTCACATACGCGCTGTCCGCCGTATCAAAGGGGCACCATATCACGGCTCCCGGTCTGAGACGCTTCATAATGGGATAGACCGCATAGGAGGGCGTGAAATATTCGTCCCGTTTGCGGAACTGATATTGTATTTGCGCCATCACTTCTTCCGCAGCAGGTCCCGGTAGCACACGCCCAGACAGGGCGCGTCCCGGCGGTAGGGACAGCCGTGGCAGGGGTGAGTGGGCGGAAGGGCGGGAGGCCCGTGGACCTCCCGCCGCTCCGTGGGAACCTGCTGCATCATTTTCTCATAGGGGCTGTCGGTGAAACGGGTCATTCATCGTCCTCCGGTTCCTCGTAGCCGTAGCCCTCCGGGTAGTCCGGTTCCTCCGGTTCGTCACGGGGGACACGCCGGGGGGCGGGTTCCAGATCGTCCTCGTTGACGGTTTCCTCATCCTCGCCGGTCAGCTCATCAAAGTCCTCCGCATCGTCCAAGTCATGCTTGGGCTTCCAGATTTTCAGATAGTACCCAGCGCCGCCCACAGCCAAAGCCGCGATCACCACCAGAATCATGGTACTGCTGCCGCCCTTCTCCGGCTTTTCTGGTTCCGGGTCGGTATCCGGGTCCACAGCGGGGGCCTTGCCGGTACAGTTCATCATGGTCAGGACGCAGACGGGACAATCGGTGTTGACCTCGCCGGGGGCGCACTTGTCCTTGCAGGTGCAGACCGGCTCCGGGTCGGGGATAGCGGACACGTTGTTGCCCTCCGGTTTTTTATCCTTCTCCGCCAGGGCCAGCAGATCGGACTCCGTGACGGCGTTGAGGAAATAGACGTTCTCGCTATCCCGCTGTTTGTCGATTACCAGATAAAAGGTATTGTTGCTGGGGGTGGTGAAGGTGAAAAATTCCTTGCTGTCCTGGTCCGTCACATTGTCCACCACTGTGCCCTGCCCGTCCGGGGTCAGCGCGGTGGGCAGACGGGGTGTAGTGTCCGGCTTCTCCTGGGGGTCCGTGCTGGAGGAAGCGGGTGCTTTAAGAGGTGTGGCCGTGGGCTTTGTGGCAGTATTGGTTTCCGCTTGATTGGGGCTGGGGGCCTTATCCGCTTTCCCTCCATCGCCCTTGACTGCGGGGTTATCCACCATCACATTGGTCATGAAAATATGTGTACCCTGGGCAAAGCAGTCCATGTAGCACATCTTTTCATAGATACTGCCGTCGTTTCCTGTGACGCGGATGGTAACGGGGCAATTATCTGTAATGGTGATGCGCCCGGTGTAGCGGTCCTCCCACCGTTCCAGATTGCCGGTCACATCCTGCCACTCACCATCCAGGCCAACCTTGATTTTGGCGCTGGCAAATCCGTTTCCAGCAGTATCTGTGATGCAGTAGCCCACATCCGCGCTTCCGCTGGTACGGTTGGGGGGCTTGGTAATCTCTACTTTGATGCCGGACGGCTCCACCTCTGCGGCATAGGCCGCGCCCATCATGGAAAATGCCGCCCCCAGGCACAAAAACACGCACAGCAGCAGAGCTACCATGCGCCGCAGGGATTTTGTTTTCATAGGCTCAATTCTCCTTTCCAGAATTGGTTGTGGACGGCGCATTTGCCGCCCGGATCATATCCAGCACGGCCCGCAGGTCCTCCGGCGCGGAGATCATGCCGCGCACCGCCTGGATGATTTCAAGATTCTCCTGCTCGGTGATCTGCCGCTCAATGTCCCGGACACGGGCCTGCCACTCGCTGGCCTTCTCCTTTGCCCGGACAAGCTCGGCTTTCAGCTTGTCAAGTTTTGCCTCCCTCGGCTCACGCACGGTTCCCACCCCCTATCCTGCCGGGGATGTAGTCGGCAAAGTTCGGGACCGTATGGAAAATCCGCTTGTTATTCACCCAGCGTTGGAGCTGGCGGGTAATGGCCGGGGCGCTGGGCCGGTCATAGACCATCACATAGGGGTCGTAGCCCATGCCCCGCAGGGTTTCCACCCGGTAGAGGTCCTGCTCATGGGTGCTGCCGTAGTTGACCAGGACGTACACCCGCCGTCTGCGGTCGCTCTTGATATTGGTGAGTTCTAAAAAGCGGCGGAAGTAGGGGGTCAGGTCAATGTCGGGGTTGTCCCAGGCAAAATGTACCGCTTTCGTGCGAACCTTGTTCAGCAGCGCCACGTTGTCCGGGGTGATGAGCCGAATATCCAACCCCTGTGAGAAGTCCACATAGGCGCGGCTCTCCGCAAGCTGCAAAATCAGCTTTTCATGGTCGGAACAGGCCAGCAGATTTGCGTCCAGCAGCTTGATCTCCCGCTGACCGTTCCAAAATTCAGCGAGGTCCGCCACCTGGACGCTCCGCCGCCCTTCTTTGGCAGAAACCAAGCAAAAGCCGCAGTTCCGATAGCAGCCACGGCTCAGAAAGCCGTAGGCGGTGTCAGGGAACTGCGGATAAATGCTGTAATCGGGATAGGTATGCTCCACCGCGTCCGGGAGGTTGGGGCCGAGGCCGTAGCCGGTGCCGCCGCAGACCACCTCTCCGGCGTTGGTGACGGTGATCGTGTCCTTGGAGTAGGTGTCGGTGAACACCCGGCTTTTATAAACCCGGTCATACTGGCCCACCGGCCTCCACCACTCCACATGATCGCCCCGCGCCTTGTGGTAGGCGGACAGCTTCATCAGGCACAGGTTCGGCCAGTTGTGGGAATCCACATCACATAAACCGATTCTCATGTATCACAATCCTTCAAAAAAGTTGTAAAAATCAGGGCAAACGGCCCATTCCATAAAAATGTTGCTGCCAATAGTTACTGTTGATGTTGGCATAGGAGATCGGGTCGCCGCAGTGAATCATTTGCCCGTTGCCCACATAGATGCCAACATGGGTCACGCCGTTGGGGTTCGGCGCATCGTAAGTGTGCCAGAAGAAAATGAGATCACCGGGCTGGGCGTTCGCCATGGACACGGGGGTGCAGATGTTATAGAGGCCCTGCGCCCCCAGCCGTCCCACGTTCCATC
>CAJUQD010000091.1:3444-6251 GCA_910588105.1 uncultured Oscillospiraceae bacterium
GCAATCAAAAGAGGTAGAGGGGGAACTGCCGCCCCAAACGTAGGGATAGCCGAGGTACTTCTGTGCTTCTTCCAGCATGGCGGCGTAGGTTTCGTCCGTGACCGGCTCCCCAGGGTAGGCGGGTATCTCCACGCCGCCCGGTGTGCCGGGAATGGCCCCAGCGGTTGAGCCGTCATAGCCGGTGTCCACGAAATAGTAGGGGTTCAGGTACTCGCCGTTCAGCATGATCTCCAGATGGAGGTGCGGCCCGGTGCTGTTGCCGGTACTGCCCACGGCGGCAATCACGTCCCCCCGCTTGACCTCCTGGCCCGCGCTGACGGAGAGGCTGGAACAGTGGGCGTACCGGGATTGATAGCCCTTTTCGTCCTCGATCACCACGCACAGCCCATAGCTGCCAGCGTCCCCGGCAGAAACCACCCGCCCGTCATGGATTGCCCGGATGGGCGTACCCTGCGCCACGGCAATGTCCACACCCCGGTGCAGGTTTTTCTCCCCGCTGATGGGGTGGACCCGGTAGCCGTAGCTGCTGGACACATAGCCCAGCCATGGAAAATCAAAGGGGTTTCCATACGCCTGCCGGTTGCCGAGGGTTTGCTGATACACGTTGTAGCGGTCCGTCTGCTCACCAGGGGACAGCGTACCGGAAATGATCGTGGACAGCGGTGTTACCGTCAGCGTGGTTTGCAGGACATACCAATCGTAGGGGTCGCCGTCGCTGTCATAGCGGGTTTCCACAATGACCTCCCGTGTAAGCTGGTACTGCTCCCCGAACAGCCGCGCAAGCTCCGCCTGGACCTGTTCAAAGGTGAAGGCGTTGAACATGGTGGAGAGGTAGCCCATCAGCTCATAGGGGTTGTGGCTGATCTCCCCGATGTTGTAGCGGTACTCGTCATAGCCGGGGTAATTTTCCTCGGTCTGGTCAATGTCCATCTGCAAATCCGTTTCCATTTCCGTGTAGTAGAGGTCCGAATTGCAAATGTCCTGCTCATTCGCCATATAGGACGCGGAGATATAGGAGGACTGGAAACCGGAGAGCATGGCGGTACAAGAGGTCATGCCAGAGGCAAAGAACACCACCACCATAGCCAGCATTGCCACAACCAGCAGCAGCGATTTTCGTGCCGCTATGTATTGCTGGACCGCCCGGACGATCTGCCCGGTGGCGTGTACCACGTTTTGGGTGAAGTGCGCCGTCTGCTTGGCCTCATGCGCGGCCTGGGCATACTTCCGCTTGATTTTCTGCTTCTGTATCCACTTGGCGAGGGCATTTTTGCGCCGCAGCTCCGGGTTGTCCCGGAGGGAGGTCTGCCATGCCAGTTTGACATTTTCCTTTGCCGCCCGCTGCTCCGCTTGGCGCAGGGCGCGGTAGGGCTTGGAGCGGCGGCGGTTTCTCTGCCAGCGCAGGGCACGGCCCACACCCTGCTCCATAAACAATTCGCTTTTGTGGGTGGCCTCCAACGCCACATTGTCACGCTCCGATTCATGGATTTTGCCGTGGAGCTTCATCACCGCCGCTGTTTTCGCCATGCCACCGGCGCGGGCGGGCAGAGAGGGCTTGCGGTACTCCGGCAAAACCTCCTGCTCAAAGTGGAGACGGCGGCGGGTCCTGCCCGTCTCGCCGTCCGGTTCCGGCTGGAAGGACAAGCGGTGCTTGGTGGGAAGATGCTCCCGCGCCTGCTCCACCTGACCCTCCGCACGTTCCACCCGGCGCACGGCCTTTTGATAGTTCCGGCTGGTTGGCGGGGCGTCCTCCTTCGGCGCAGGGGTGGGGGCGCTGTCCGCCGCAGGGGGCGGTTCCTCAAATTGAAGCCGTGGCCGGTCCGTCTTGCCAGCAGCGGAGTGGGCAGCGAACTTTGCCGCCTGCCGCTTCTGATATGCCCGATCATCCGGCGCGGGGGATGGTGATCCTGCCGGGGGACTGTCCCGCTGGTGGGTGTCGCCCCCGCCCTCTGACTGCTCCGGCTGGGCGGCGTGGTCCGTGACCTGCCGCTTCTTCACCGCCCGTTTTTCATCAACGGGTGCTTCTGCGTCAGGGGCCGGGACCTCCGAACCCTCAAAATGAAGCCGACTGCCGCCATCAGGTATCAGGCGGGAGGGCTGGGGTTCGTCCGCAGGACGGGCGGAATCCGGGGTAAACCGCTGTGCCTGCCGCTTCTTCATCTTCGCCCTGCCATCAGCGGGGGCCTTGCTGTCAGAAGGGAGCTGTTCACCCTCTGCCGCCTTGAATTGCAGCCGTCCGCCCCCCTCCACTGGACGGGGCGGGCGTTTCACCGAGGGCTTTCGCCCTTGGCCGGGGGGACGGTTCTGCATGGGAGCGTCCCCAGCAGTGCGCATAGCCTGATCTTCCAGAGAACGGGCGGCGTTCGGGGTGTGCTTTGCCGCCTGCCGCTGCTTGGATTTTTTACGGTTCTTCCGCTTGCGGCGCTTCCGGGAGGCTGGCGGCGGGGGCGGGTCCTCGCTGCCGGTGGGAGCGGCCATCATGGGCGCGTCCGCCGCCATCCGCATGGACGGAGTGTCCGGCATGGGGGCTTCCGGGACGCTGGTGGGGGCCGGGGTGGCATAGGCCGCTTCCTCTGCCGTCTGCTGGACGGGCCGGGGCTGTTTCCGCCGTTTCTTGCCAGAGGAAGTGGAATCGCCGTCACTCCGCTGAACCGCGCGGTGGCCCGCCGCCTGTTCCTGGGGACGGGCCGGACCGAAGGATACATCCGCCGTCCGCTGGCTGACGCGCTTTTCCTCGCCGGTAGCCATGTTTTGCTCCACCAGACCGTCCCGGCCCAGCTTCTGCACCGTTTTCGCCCTGGCTTGGA
>CAJUQD010000092.1 GCA_910588105.1 uncultured Oscillospiraceae bacterium
CCGCGTCCATGATCTCGCCGGCCAGCCGCTCCTTCATGGTCTTTTCGCCCCGGTTGCGGGAGTAGCTGGTCAGCCAGCGCAGGCCAAGGGTCTGGCGCCGCTCGGGACGGACCTCCATGGGCACCTGGTAGGTGGAGCCGCCCACACGGCGGGACTTGGTCTCCAGGGAAGGCATGATGTTCTCAATGGCAGTGGTAAAGACCTCAAGGGGCTCCTTGCCGGTCTTGTCCTTGATGATGTCAAAGGCACCGTAGACGACCTTCTGGGCTACGCCCTTCTTGCCGTCCAGCATGATGCTGTTGACGAGCTTAGTGACTAGGACGGAATTATACAGCGGGTCGGGCAAAATTTCCCGCTTGGGTACGTTTCCTCTTCTGGGCACTTCGCTTCCCTCCTTCTATATAGAATTAGAATTCACAGGTACTCGAAGCCTTGAGCGGCGTCCCGCCGGGCCATGCTTCGTTGCGGGAACCCTCGCGGCGGGTCACATACGGCAAGTATGCTCCCCTCGCTCGGAACCCCGCGCCCCGTCTGGCGCGGCGATACTTGCTCAAGCAATACCTCGTGCAATGCCTGTCCGAGGTTTCCCCATTCGTCGAAGGAAACCCGCTCCATTTCGCTTCCGGCAAAAGAACGCCGAAAGCTCCATATCCGCAAGTTCCCTTCTCCTCTCCCCGCAAAAGCTGGGGCCCGCTTTTGCGGAGGCCCCTTGTGGGATATATGGAATAAACGCTCGGCAAGGCGGTTCGCCTTGCGCGTGTGCGCAAAACTCGTTGTGGGTGAAGAAATTACTTCTTCTTGGCCGCCTTGGGCCGCTTGGCGCCATACTTGGAGCGGGCCTGCATACGGCCGTTGACGCCCTGGGTGTCCAGTGTGCCGCGGATGATGTGGTAACGAACGCCGGGCAGGTCCTTGACACGGCCGCCGCGGATCATAACCACGGAGTGCTCCTGCAGGTTGTGGCCCACGCCGGGGATATAGGCGGTGACCTCATAGCCGTTGGTCAGGCGCACACGGGCGATCTTACGCAGAGCGGAGTTCGGCTTCTTCGGGGTGGAAGTACGAACGGCGGTGCACACGCCCCGCTTCTGGGGAGAGGGCAGGTCGGTCTCCTTGTTCTTCAGGGTGTTCAGACCGTGCTGCATGGCGGGAGAGTTGGACTTGTAGGTGCTCTTCTCGCGGCCCTTACGGACCAGTTGGTTAAAAGTAGGCATGATTTTCCTCCTTTCAATAAATATATATTTTAACGGATAATCCGGGGATTATTCGCTAAAACCGGAAAAAGTTGGGGCGGGGCTCACGACGGCTGCGCACGCAGCCCCCACCGCGATGCCGCAGGCGCGGCCCAAAGCCTTCATGGACTCGGCCTGAACCACCTCCACGCCCCGCTCCTGGGCCAGGAGCTTTATGGGACGGATGAGCTGGGGATCGGCGTCCTTGGCCAGGTAAACACATTTGGCCCGGCCGTTTGCCAGCGCCCGCCGGA
Source organism: uncultured Oscillospiraceae bacterium (assembly GCA_910588105.1). Classification (GTDB taxonomy): domain Bacteria; phylum Bacillota; class Clostridia; order Oscillospirales; family Oscillospiraceae; genus Enterenecus. The sequence continues at coordinate 1,487 of CAJUQD010000092.1, forward strand.
CCTGCTTGACGCCCACCACCTTGGCCGCGTGTTCCAGTTCGTTCAGCATCGGTCAAGGCTCCTTTCCGCGCACCAGCGCAATTTGAAATTATAGCATATCATTTTGTCCCCGTCAAGCGGATTTTATCCTTTTTCTTCCCCATTTGGGGCTTCCGGGGCGGTTTTTCTCCCCGGCCGTCCTCCCAGGCCAGCAGGCGCCCCCGCCGGGCGCGGTAATAGCCCAGCCCCGCGGCGTCCGCCAGCGCCCAGCCAATGGGCACCGACCACCAGATGCCCACAACCCCTATGGCCGGGACAGCGCAGAGCAGATAGGCCAGCGCCACCCGGGTGCCCAGGGAGATCACCGTCAGCACCACCGACATCCCCGGCCTGCCCAGCGCCCGGTAAAGGCCGTAGAGCAGGAACAGGCAACCGATGCCGCAGTAGAACGCCCCTTCAATGCGCAGGTAGCGCACCCCCTCCAGGATGGTGGCCGTCTCCCCCGCCTCCACAAACAGCCCCATGAGGGGGGCGGCAAAGACCCACACCAGGGCGGATACCGCCAGGCAGAAGGCCATACACGCCGCCACGGCCCCCTTCAGCCCCGCCTGGATGCGGCCCTCCTCCCCGGCCCCGTAGTTCTGGGCGATGAAGGTGGAAAAAGCGTTTCCGAAGTCCTGGACGGGCATGTAGGCAAAGGCGTCGATTTTCACCGCGGCGGCAAAGGCGGCCATCACCGTGGGGCCGAAGCTGTTCACCAGCCCCTGCACCATAAGGATGCCCAGGTTCATCACCGACTGCTGCACGCAGGTGAGGATGGAAAAGCCGGCGATCTCCCGCATCCGCCCCCAGCGCAGCCGGAACCGGCCCCCGCCGGGGCGCAGCCCGGGATGCTTTACCAAGGTATAGGCGGCGATGCCCGCCCCCGACAGGTACTGGGCAATGACGGTGGCCTCGGCGGCCCCCGCTACCCCTCGCCTGAGCCCCAGCACAAGCCACAGATCCAGGCCGATGTTCACCAGCGCCGACGCCGCCAGAAAAACCAGCGGCGCCACCGAATTGCCCACCGCCCGGAGGAAGGAGGCAAAATAATTATAAAGGAAGGTGGCCGCGATGCCGCAGAAGATGACGGCCAGGTACTCCCGCATCATGGGCCACACCTCGCCGGGCACCCGGAGGAACACCCGGATGCCGTCCAGGCAGAGGAACGCGGCTGCGTTCAGCGCCAGGGTGAAGGCGGCGATGAGGGCGAAGGCGGCATGGGCCCCCTCCCGCAGGCCGTCCCGGTCCCGCTGGCCGAAGCGGATGGAAAACACCGCCCCGCTGCCCATGCACAGCCCCAGGAGGATGGAGGTGAGGAAGGTCATCAGTGTGAAGGACGAGCCCACCGCCGCCAGGGCGTTTTTACCCAGATAGCGTCCCACGATCAGGGTGTCGGCCACGTTGTAGCACTGCTGGAGCAGGTTGCCCAGGATCATGGGCACGGCGAAAGCCAGCATGGAGCCCATTACCGGCCCCTTTGTCAGATCCCTGTTCACCCCCGCTCCCCCCCCTCACTGCCGGAGCGGCGGGTTTTTTCTCACATTCATTCGGAACAGGTTCTGCCCCGCCACCAGGTTGTCGATCTCGATGGCGTAGTCGATCTCCAGCTCGCCCCCCGCCTCGCCCACCGTGGAGCGCATACGCCGGGTGTTCACCCCGATGGACAGCGCGCCGTAGGGCGTCTCATACATAGACAGGTGCCGCCTGCCCTCCTCAAATACCATCTGGGAGTTGGTGTTCCCCTCCCGCAGCAGGGTAACGCGGCCCCCGTCGATGTGCACCCGCGTGGTGGTGCCCTCCAGGCCGGTGAGCTCGCTCTCCTGGTAGGAGATGGTGCACCCGCCCTGCCCGTCCCGCTCCATGGTGCCCGCAGTGACCAGTTCAATCTCCTCCGGCGCGCACTCCGCATAGAGCTGTTTTCCCTTTATGGATATGATTACGTTGTCTGTTGTCATGGGTTCCCCTCGCTATGATATTCAGGATGCTGTTCTCAGTACGCTGTGATGTCGATCTGCTCCACCCCGCCGCGGATGTCCTCCCCCAAAAACACGGTGGCCAGCTCGGAGAAGTCTCCGGCGCTGTCGCTGACGAAAAAGCGGTGCCGCCCCGCGCCGGGGCGCTGGTTGCGCAGCCCGTCCCATTCCAGCTGCTTTTTCACCCACCGGGCGCACTGTTCCCCCGCGTCCACCAGGGTCACCCCCGGTCCCATAAAAGCGCCGATGATATCCCGCATCAGCGGATAGTGGGTGCACCCCAGGATGAGCGCGTCCACCCCCGCCGCCTTTATGGGGGTTAAGTACTCAGCCACCACTGTCTCCGCCACAATGTCACCTGGGCGGAAGCGTCCGTTTTCCACCAGGGAGACCAGCAGGGGGCAGGCCCGGGCCGTGACCTCCACACCGGGCTTCAGGCGGCCCAGCTCTCGCTCATAAGCCCCCGAGCGGATGGAGGCCCGCGTGCCGATGAGGCCCACCCTCCCGTTCCGGGTCACATGGGCGGCGGCGCGGGCGGTGGGCTCTACCACACCGAACATGGGGATGGGGTTCTCCTCCCGGAGCGCATCCAGGGCGGTGGCGGACACGGTGCCGCAGGCGATGACGATTGCCTTGGGGTCGAAGGTGCGCAGGAAAGCCACGTCCTGCCGGGCATACCTGGTGATGACCTGTGGCGATCGGCCGCCGTAGGGCACCCGGCCCGTGTCACCGAAGTAGACCAGATCCTCCTCCGGCATCAGCCGGGCCAGCTCCCGCAGGGCGGTGAGCCCCCCCAGTCCGGAGTCAAATACGCCGATAGGCCGCGTGTCCATAAAATACGCCCTCCCCCTCTCAAGCTAGAAACCATGATATTATATGCTAATCCTATCGTAAAAACAAGAGCGGATTTTTTGAATTCACCGTAATATAATTGTAACATTGGGAGGACGATTTCCCCTTGCATTCCCGCAAACGGTGTGGTATGCTATCATACTACAATGAGGAAAGGGGGACGCCCGATGGCGAAGCAGTCCACCAAGCAGATCGCCTCCAATCGGAAGGCGTTCCACGACTATTTCATTGAGGACAAGTACGAGGCGGGCATCGAACTGGCGGGTACGGAGGTCAAATCCATCCGGCTGGGCGCGGTAAACCTGCGGGATTCCTTCTGCTCGGTGAAGGACGGGGAGATGTTTTTATACGGGATGCATATCTCCCCCTACGAAAAGGGCAATATTTTCAACAAGGACCCCAGGCGCACCCGGAAGCTGCTGCTCCACCGCCGGGAGATTCGCAAGCTCCAGGCAAGGGTGCAGCAGGATGGCTATTCGCTGGTCCCCCTCTCGCTGTACTTCTCCGGCCCCCGGGTAAAGGTGGAGCTGGCGCTGGCCCGCGGCAAAAAACTCTATGACAAGCGGGAGGCCGCTGCCCGGCGGGATGCCAAACGGGAGATGGACCGGGCCTCCCGGGGCCGTTATTGAAAGAGAAAGGGATGGTAACCATGAACAATCCCATCGTCACCATTGAGATGGAAGACGGCGGCGTGATGAAAGCCGAGCTGTACCCTGAAACTGCGCCCAACACGGTGAACAATTTCATTTCCCTGGTGCAGTCCGGGTTTTTCGACGGATTGATCTTCCACCGTGTGATCCCCGGCTTCATGATCCAGGGGGGTGACCCGGACGGCGCGGGCACCGGCGGCCCGGGCTACTCCATCAAGGGCGAGTTCTCTCAAAATGGATTCCGAAATGACCTGCTCCACACCCGCGGCGTGTTGTCTATGGCCCGGGCTATGGATCCGAACTCGGCGGGCAGCCAGTTCTTTGTGATGGTCGATGACGCGCCCCACCTGGACGGTGGGTACGCCGCCTTTGGCAAGGTGTTTGAGGGTATGGAGACGGCGGACGCCATCGCCTCCGCCAAACGTGACTGGAATGACCGGCCCAAGAAGGATCAGGTAATGAAGCATGTCAGCGTGGACACCCAGGGCATGGACTACCCCGCGCCGGAGAAGGTCTAAAGCGGTTTTTCACTTCGGCGGCAATGCCGCCGGATGAAAATAAATCAAATCGCGGCAGCGCCGCCACCAAATTCTCCCGCAACGCCGCCCGCAGGGCGGCCCCAAATCGCAACCCAGCGAAGCGGTTGCGATTTGGGGTGAAGGCGCAAGGGAATGCAGGGAGGGATGCCCGTGAGGGCACCCCAAACGGAATGGATTTTGCACCAGCGAGGGGGCGTACTGGTTTCGACGGGGGTGCCGAAGCAGGAATAGCGAGCGGATGCGCCTGTCATCCTAAAAACGGGCAACTTATAAATTAAAGAACAACGATAACGTAGTTCTCGCCGCGGCTTAACGCGGCCGTCCCGTTCGGAAGGACCACGAGCCGGGCCGGGGCGTCATCTCAGTGGTGAACATGAGTACGGAAAGAGTTGACCGTGCCATGGATCATGACTCTACCAAGTTCAGCAGTTTGACGGCCTGCGGCTGAGCAAGGGAATGTAACCGACCGTCTGCGCTCGGAGAGGTTCCTGTGAACGTGCTTTCGGACAGGGGTTCGACTCCCCTCGCCTCCACCACAAGAGAGTTGTACGAACCCCAGCGGGTCAGGAAGTGACCATCTTCTTGACCGTGGAATGTATCGTACTGCTCGCCCCGCTCAGTGTATGCGGGTAATGAGAATCCCTCAGAG
>CAJUQD010000093.1 GCA_910588105.1 uncultured Oscillospiraceae bacterium
TTCTTTCCGGCTCATCCCCATGTTACACAGCACCCCGTGCCTTTCCGGCCTGGGCGAGTACGTCCTCCTCGCCGTCCTCATCCTGCCAGACGCAGGCGGTGGCGCAGGCCATGAACCAGTCCGAGCGCAGCAGAGACAGGATAATATCCCACATACACGCGAAGTCATCGCCGTGGCCCTTGTCCTGGAAGGACAGGGGGTCACCCTCGGAGACACAGGGCAGGCTGTGGGCGGCGAACAGGCTTTTTACCGTCCGGTGAACATCCTCCAGCGTGTGGCCTCGCCGCTCTACGGCGGCTTTGTCAAAGGAAAATTTCACTTTCATTTTGCGACACCTCCTGTTGTTTGGTAGCCCACATCATACCGCACCTTTTTGACAATATCCAGATGAATCGGCAGACAGTTATCGGTCACGCCGCCTGGGCCAGCTCCTGGGCGATCCGCTCCCTGGCGAGGCGGGCGTACTCGTCCGTGACCTCGATGCCGGTGGCGGTGTAGCCCTCCAGCACGGCGGCCAGGACGGTGGTGCCGGACCCGGCGAAGGGGTCCAGGATGTGCCCGCCCGGCTCGGTGATCTTCACGATGTCCCGCATGAGCTGGAGGGGCTTCTCCGTCAGGTGGATGCGGTTCTGGGGATTGCCGTACTTGAACACCCCCGGCAGGCAGGGGACGGGGCGGTTGATGGGCATATCGCCGTTGGACCCCCAGACGATGTACTCGGCCTGCTGGCGGAAGCGGCCCTTCTGGGGGCGGGAGTTGCCCTTGTCCCAGACAGCGGTGCCGCGCCAGATCCAGCCCGCCCACTGGAGGGCGTCCGAGGCGGCGGGGAGCTGCCGCCAGTCAATGAACATACACACCGGCGCTCCGGGCCTGCACAGCTTCCGGGCGTCCGCCAGCCACTCCGCCGCCCAGCGGGTCCAGGACCGCTGGTCCTTGGCGTCCCCCTCGAAGGGCGGGGGCGCGTGGTCCCCCATGCTGGAATACTTCTTGGCGGTGGACTTGTTCTTCTCCGCCTGGGTGCGGCCCCCGGAGGCGTAGGGCGGGTCGGTGATGACGGCGTCGAAGGTTCCGGGGGAGAAGCCCCCCAGCAGCTTCAGGGCATCGCCCTGGATGATCTCCCACTTGGGATTATCGCTCATATGTGTTCCTCGCTTTCTTCTTGTTAGATTTTTGGGGTATAGCAGGCGGAGACAGCTCTGTCTCCACATACTCGCTGATGATATTGAGGGCTTTGCAGTAGTCCCCGCAGGTGGTGACGCGCTGGACCATGTGGCTGACCAGATCCCCCATGCCCGCCTCTTTCAGCAGCGAAGAGGCTTTGCCCATGACCGCAAAGATGTTGCCGTCCATTCCGATCAGGCTCATGGTGGGCTTTTGTCTGGACGGCTGGTGCAGAAAGCCGCCCAGCCGGTTGGGGACATAGTCGGACAGCCATGTGCCACCGTATCGGTCATGGGTCTGGATGCGCCACATGGCGAACTTCCCAATATTCAGTTCCGCATCTCCGAAGGGAAACAGCAGGCAGGTCACCCCATCGTGCCGGAAGGATACGACATTCTCTAATTTGCTGCCGCCCAGCAGAATGCCGGCCTCGGTGAGTTCCCGGTTGATGCCGTCCACCCACTCCTGGGGGTCGCCGCCGCAGCCCTGGAGGACAAGGCCCTCCTGATCCTCCATGCGCCGCAGGTCCTCTGCGTTGATCTGTTTCACATCGCTCATGGGATTTTTCCTTTCCGTCAGATTTTCAGACTGAACAGCGCCGCCCACGTCCTCCGGGGTCTGGGCAAGCTGCTCTTTTTCGTACAGTTCTCTGTCCCGGATTTCCCACAGCATATGGCCCATCTCCCCGCTGTGGTCGTAGCCGGTGAGCTCGGACTCCCAATAGCCGCACACAACCTCCAGCGGATCGTCAAACCGGAGCAGAAATTCCACGTCCTCCTCATCGCAGGCATCCAGCAATTCCTCATGGAGCTGCTGGGCGGCGGTGATCTCCGGGGCCATGGCGATCAGCTCGGAGGCCGTTTTTCCTTGGAGAGATTCTATAAAAGCTGTGTAGTTTTCATCCAGCCGTTTCTTCAGGGTGTCCTTCCGTTCACTGCTCATCGCGCACCTTTGCCTTTCCGGGGTACCTGCCTGCGGGGCGGGCTGTGCCCAATGGTCTGCTGGTCAGTCTTGACCTCAATGCCCAGATCCATGGCGTGGCGGATCTCCGCCCACATTCCCTCCGTCCACTCCGGCCCGTAGACATTGACCTGCTGACAGGACTCCACCAGCCGCAGGCCCATTTCCCGTGCCGCCTGATCCTGCTGGGGATTCTCCGGGTCAGCGACAGGCGGGAACATGAGATGGGGGCAGACAGGGATGTCGCCCGCCTGGAACACCTCCTGGGCTTTCTGGCGGGCGAACTCGATGTTTTTCTCCACCTCTCCCCGGAGCGGGGCGCAGATGTACACCAGCTTGGGGCCGTCCTGGTCCTGGACGCGCTCCTGCTGCCGGTCCCGGAACACATCCAGGTATTGCTTGGCGGCCTGCCGGATCGTTTCGTAGTCCGCTTCAGTGGGGCGATAGGCGTACCACTCAAACTTCCCATAGTCCTCCCAGATGTGGGGAGTCACCCCGCTGCGGAAGTTGGGGTTGCCGGGGACAGGCTTCTTGCCCAGCAGGTCTTTCAGCTTCAGCGTCAGAGTATCCACCGGCCCGTCCGTGCGGTTCAGCACCGTCAGCTTCAGGGCATTGTACTCGCCAGAGATGTGGGTGGAGATAAACTGCGCCCGCACCCGCAGATCCCGGCCCAGCGTTCCGAGACATGCCCGGCCCGAACAGGCGGGGTTGTCAAAGGTCTTTCCATCTCCGAACAGATGCCACAGCTCCTGCTCAAAAAAACTGCTCATTTTTCACATCCTTCCTCATAAATGATGTAGTATTCGGTATCGTCATTGCCCCAGCGGATGGTTTCCATGCACTGTAATTCTCTGACCAGCCACCCGGCTTCGCCCATGACGGCGGCCACATCGGCGGCCCGGACACAGCGGGTACTCCGTTCGACCCAGCTTCCACGGGGCTTGATTTTTCCTGTGAAAGCGTTTTTCTTCATCCGCCTGAACGCCGGGGAGGATGCCTCCACAGACATCCCGAAGGTGGTCCCGTCAAATTCCCTCATATGGAGATCCATCAGCCGTCCCTCCCTCTGCTGGAACTGCTTTTGTCCTTGCAGTAAAATGGGCAGGTCATGCACACTGTACTATTGGGCAGCTCATAGTGCTTGCCCGTGAACAGACACGCCCGATTGTCACAGCCGCTGTCCACCCGCCAGGGAGCCTGTTTCCGCTTCCGGCTGTGGACGCAGGTTTCATAGCCATGCAGATTTCTGATTTTCATCTGTCCCGCCCTTTGGTTCCACGCTTTTTCTTGGGAGATTTTTCCTGCTCTATGTGGGCCGGGAGAGGTTTCTGGCTGTCCTTGTCTACAGCCGGAAGCTCGTCCGGGTCACGGTATTCATAGCTATTCCCATCCGCAGTCAGGCACAGGTCATAGTCAGAGAGATCGGTGTCCATGATCTCCGCCGCCATCTCATAGGCTTCCCGGCTGCCGCCCTCCGGCACGTTGATGTCGATAACCTCGCCGCCCTTCATCGTCATCTCGCCCACATTGTAGCCGATGTTTTCATCCGCCCAGCGGTAGGTGATGGTCTGCTCCGGGTACTTCCTGGATAAAAGCGTTACGATTTTTGGAACAGAATCCCAGGCAGTGAAGAATACCATGGTATGGTCATCCTCTCGCAGTGGGCGGGGCTGATAGGCGTTCCATTTTGTCCCCCAATTGAGATTGCACCACTCATACCATGTGGGGCTGCCGAACCGTTGGACATTGCTGTATGCCTGTTCTCCCAAGGCCCAAGTCACCGGGTCGGCCAACCGTTGCTTCTGGTACAGCTCCTCGCACTTATGAAGAGCCAGCGCATATTCCGCAGGGGTCAGCCCCGGTTTCTGCCGCTCCAGATCCGCCAGCGTGTGATGATACTCCCGTACCAGCTTCAGCCCCCGATCCGTTCTGGTGCCGGCCTCCATATCCAGCTCCTTGGGCATGGGAAGCAGTTTGTTAAAATCGATACTGCCCAGGGGCTGGCCATCCATCCGCATATCATGGAGCATCCGCTGGAAAGCGGCCAGTGCCGTGCTGTCCGAACCGAATGTGATCTGATTCGTGATATTGTTTGGCATTACGTCCTCCTTTCTACCATCGCAGGTGTTCTTCCGCCCCGCAGCGGCGGCAGGACAGGGTGCTGGTCCCGTTCTCCGGGTCCGCTGTTTCCTTCCACAGATGGCCTTTAGCCTCGCAGATCATTATTGTCTCCAGACACTTCCGGGCTTCGGCAATGACCTCCGCCTGGAGCTGTTCCATGGTTGGCATCGGAAGTCCCTGGGACTTATAGTCATTGATCAAAGCGCCGATATCCATTTGAAAAAGATCCAGTTCCATATATTGGGTCAGACGTTCCTGCAGCTTCGCCTCGTCCACACACGGTTCCATGGGTGTCTGGGGCAGTTCCAGGCCGCAGTCCGCCATGGTTTCCAGAAGCCTCTGGCGTTCATCGGCGCTCAGGCTGCCGTCCTGACAGGCGGCCTCGATCTCACCGGCAATCTTCAGCAGCTCGGTTTTCTGTGCGTCCGTCAGGGAGAACCCGATCATGATTTTTGTGACATCAAATATCTGAGCGTCAAATTCCTGGTACTTGCTTATGGTACACACCTCCCTATGATCTGCGGCAGCAGGGGAGCTGTCCAATCGGACAGTCCCCCTGCTGCGCAAGATCGTGTTTTCATTTGCCCGCGGACTCCACCGGCCCGTTCCGATCCAGCCACTCATCGAAGTCCAGGGCGTCCGCCAGCAGGAGCGCCATCTGGTGGATGGCGGCCCGTTCCTGGGCATCGTCCAGCCGGACGGCGGTCTCGAACAGGCCCCAGATCAGTTCGGCGGTCATGGGGCCATCGTAGCACTCCAGGAGCTGTTCGTCCGGCAGGGCGGCCTTGCCGCTGGCGGTTGCCAACAGCTCCTTCTGGTGCTGGATCAGGGCGGTGCTGCTCTCCAGCAGCTCCTGGGGCAGCCCCCAGGCTTTGACCGTCAGGGCCGCGCCTGTCTCCAACAGGGATACGTCCGCGGGCTTATCCTGGGTACCCAGGGCCAGCAGGTTGACGGCCTCCGTAGTGATCTGTAAAAGCAGCTTTTCCGGCGCGGGGTGGCGCTCGTATCTCGTCATTTCGCTCGTCCTCCTCATCATGATTTTGTGGCTGTGCCAGCAGCAACGATACCAGCTTTTACCGGGAAAAGCTATTCACGATACCCAACAAGAATGGACTGTGAAAACCGGGCAATACCAACAATTCCTGGCTATGCCGCCGCCTGTGCGGTTTCCTCGTCCTCCTGCCGGAACATGGCGTCGATGTCGGAGAACTTCTGGGTGCGGTTGAACTTTTCCGTTGTCTTGCCGGGAATGGCCTGCAACTCCAGCATCCTGGCCCACAGGTCCGGGTGGCAGTCGTAGAGGTGGCGCAGCTCCGCCCGCTTGGCGTTGGGGCAGAACCAGCACCCGCCCCGGTCGGTGAATTCGTAGACAGGAGAAAGCAGCCCCGCGTCCTCGCAGAGCTGCCATGCGTCCTGTTCCGTAAAATTGTACTTAGCCAGCAGAGAAACCTGCCTGCCGTTCTCCAGACGCAGCAGGCGTTCTGTTTCATCCCGCGCGATGCCGATATATTTGACTGTCTCTGGCGGCAGGGTTTTCTGATACCGCTGGATGGGCCGGACCTTGCAGTCCCGCTGAACAGCGCACCGCCCACAGATGGGGAAGGAGCGCACCATGCCCTTCTTCGGGCCGCGGGTCACCCGCCCGGTGAACAGCTCCATATAGGTCTTTTCCGAGCGCAGGACGATGATCTTGACCCCCATCCGCTCCAGCCTGGGAATGGCGGTATCGTAGATGAAGTCCCGATGCTCCGGTACCTCGCCGGAGATACCCTTGTCAAACATCACTTCGCAATAGACCGCCTCATCCAGAGACACCCCATGCTCTTTTGCAAGCAAAATGGTGGCCAACGAATCTTTCCCGAATGAGCA
>CAJUQD010000094.1:0-2040 GCA_910588105.1 uncultured Oscillospiraceae bacterium
AAAACTACATTTTTTCCTCGGCGTTTTCTTTCATTTTATCACTGGCGCTGACAGTTACCATGAATATCAACCAAGCGATCAACAGCATCGGCGTGGTGCCTGTCATCAAGCTGAACCACCCGGAGCGGGACGCCGCCCCCCCACGTTTATGAACGCGACGATTTATGCGGCGATACCAGCAGTTTTGGAACGCATCAAAGCCAGATGATCCTCGGGCGAACGCAGCTCAAATGGTTTCTGGTTTCGGAGGACAGAGAAAATATATCCCAGCATTTTATGGATACAGGCACACTGAGCCACATTAGCGGGTTTTGCACGGTGTTTTTCTTCATAATACGCAGCTAAAACGGGGTTGGCCGGCTGTTGATTTCTGCCTTTATGGGCCGCAACGTGTGTGCAGATATCCAATATCTTTCTCAGGTAAGGGGAACCTCGCTTGCTGATTTTGTTGTGCTTGTATGCACTTGTGCCAGATTGCTTCACGGCGGGGTCAATACCAGCAAAGGCGACCAACTGCTTCGCCTTCTTGAAACGAGAAAAATCACCAATCTCAGCCAAAATGACAACGGCAGCATATTGGCCGATTCCGGGGATGCTCGTGAGCAACTCCACCTGGCCCCAAAAGGTCCGATCGCGTTGTGCTGTTTCAAAAATCTGGCGCTCTATCTGATCTGCTGCACGCTGTATCTGTATCAGCATCTCAGCAAACAGAGTAATAAGCGGTTTGAAAGAGCCGCGCTCGACTTGAAGCTGCATGGCTTGTTCTGCTATATCAAGCAAATGGTTCGTTTTCTTCACTGCATAGGCGGATTCTGTATTTCTTCCAGCCGCAAATGCAATGGTTTCTGCAATATCAATGCGGTTTGCGCCGCATATCTCCTCCGGCCCAGGGAAGCGGGCAAGAACAGCCAAAGCAGACTTTGTACGCAAGCTGGAAAAGACCTTGCGGAACCCAGGAAACCCCTGATCCAGCAGTGCAGTCAGCTTATTGGAGAATTTTACCCGCTCAGAGATAATATCCGACCGTTGGCGGGTGAGGTCTTTCAAGGCTCCGACAAGGATAGAATCTACGGCATTACCTCGAAGCATTTTGAACAGATAGAGTTGGGCGATCCGTTTGGCATCAGTACGGTCACTCTTTATTTTCTGATCTCTAGGTTTTTCATGCTGCCAGACTGGAGTGGATTGATGACCACAACATCAATACCTGAGCGGCGTAGGTATGTTTCCAGGATTCTGTGATAATGTGCTGTGGACTCCATTACGGCAACAGCGCATATGGGCAGCGTCGGAGCCGGAAATGCTGGTACGGGAATATCTGGCCTATTATAACTCCATACAGAAGCGTAAGAAAAAGACGGCGTAGCAACTGCCACGCCGTCCTAATCGAATAATTTTTACTTGCGGGCACCGTCTCGGGGCAACTTCCTCATGGGAGTTGCCCCGAGTGGCGCGCCGCTTTTTTGCCCCGGCGGTGGGGGATGTCAGCGCGGTTGGAAGCTGATGTAGCCGTAGTGGGGCTGGGCGTAGTCGGCCAGGCCGAAGGAGTATCCCATGGCCGCCATGCTCCTGGCTTGAGAGGCCATGGTGCCGGAGCCACTCCGGGCGGGGTCCACGGCCAGGTAGCCGCCGTTGGCGTCCCGGCCTACCACCACGATCCAGTGGTGCCGGCTGACGGTGGAATGGACAGCGGCCACAATGGGCATGCCCTGGGCCAAGGCGGCGTCCACAGCCCGCTCCAGCTCGCCCAGGCTGCCCACGTAGCCGTCCGTTTTGTAGGTGACCCGGTAGGCGTTCCCGTCAGAGCCGGTATATACCTCGCCGTCAAGGTTCCGGCACAGCACACCACTGTAAATCATGTCGGCGGTGGCGTACCGGCCAGCGCCCACAACGGCATTGACGGCCATGGCCGCCGCAGTTGCCTTGCAGGTGTTCCTGTCCTGCCGGATGAAGGGAACCCGGCCCAGGTTGGAGGCAGTCAGCCCGACGTAGGGGGTGGGGACGGCAGAGCTGCCCGGCCTGACCAGACGGCCCTGCCTT
>CAJUQD010000094.1:2140-5972 GCA_910588105.1 uncultured Oscillospiraceae bacterium
AGCAGCTCCAGTAGGGCGGTGTTTTGGGCCGCCGTGCCCGAATAGCCTGTGATGCTGTTGGCAGCGGCAATTTCGGCCCGGTTGGAATAGGAGGAATCCACCCCCAGGGAATCCAGGGCGGCGGCGATAGAGGGGGAGCCGCCGGTATAGGCGGGGAAATAAGGGCTGCCGGACGGAGCGGGGGCGGAGGAGGGGGCGATGAGTATGCCCTGCCTTAGCAGCTCCAGTAGGGCGGTGTTTTGGGCCGCCGTGCCCGAATAGCCTGTGATGCCGTTGGCGACGGCAATCTTAGCCCGGCTGGAGTAGGAGGGATCGGTGCCCAGGGAGTCCAGCGCCACGGCGATGGAGCCGCTGGCGCCGGTGTATCGAGGGAAATAGGCGGCAGAGGCGGTGGTGAGGGAGCAGAGCGTCAGACACAGCGCCGCCGACAGGGCGGCAAACCGTTTTGTCATGGTGGGACCTTCCTTTCTGTGGATAGCGTTGGGTGGATGGGATGCGAGGGTGGCCATATACGGCCAACATCCTGCAATTAATAAATTCGTCCACAAAAAGGGGCGGCTTTACACCTTTTAGAAAACTTTTCTCATGTAAATTTTGGCACTCCCGCAGTGCCGCGGCTCTGCGGGAGCGCACGCCTCCACGTCGGAGCGGCCCATGACGGAGCTGCATCGCCACACCCGCCATCCGCTGTCCAACGCGCACGGCTCAATTTCCCTGAGAACACTTGGCGGCGTCGATGGACAGCACGATCATCAGGCACAGCAGGGCGTCCTCCGGGCGGGCAATATCCATGCTGTAGGTGTCCGTCCAGTTCCAAAGCTCTTTGGACAGGGCCATCACCGTGCGCGGGCCGTCCATCACCGTGTAGTCCCACTCCCAGAAATCCCCCTCCACCGTCCAGCCGTTGCAGTCCAGGTTAAACCTGGGGCGGAAGAAGGTGAACTCCTTTTCCAGTTTGCCTACCTGGCGATCCCCCACGTACAGCTCAAATTTGGGCAGCCAGGTGAGTACCTTTTCCTGCACGGTTCCCAGGTGGGTGCCGCAGGCGTCATAGATCTGGAGGCGGTGGCCCCAGCTCAGCTCGCCTTTCACCACATAGACGGTATTGCCGTCCTCAGCGTAGATATCGTAGCTGTCAAACCAGGAGAAAAAACGCTGCTTAAACAGTAAGCGCATGACAACGCCCTCCTTTCATGAACGTATTATACCAGAAGTCCGCCATGGTTGACAGACCCTATTTTATGTTTTTCCACGCAAAGCGGGCCTCCGGGAATGTCCCGGAGGCCCGCGGCAGAGCTTGCTTCATAGCTTTTGCGACATCGCTTGACGGCTTTTCCTGAGAAACGCAGGGTTTTCCTGCAAAAGAATTCACCGCCGATGAGCATGTCTCAAGATTTGGGACAGGCGCTCACACCCCGGAATAGGCGGCGAAGCCGGCGTCGATGGGCAGGACCACGCCGGTGATGGCGGAGGCGGCCTTGTCGTCACACAGGAAGAACACCCCGCCCAGCAGCTCTTCGCTGTCCACGAAGCGGCCCATGGGGGTGCCGTTGAGGATCTTGGCAGAGCGGGCCGTCGGAGTACCGTCGTCGTTGAACAGCAGCTTGCGGTTCTGGTTGGACACCAGGAAGCCCGGGGCGATGGCGTTGCAGCGGATGCCGGACTTGGCGAAGTGAGTGGCCAGCCACTGGGTGAAGTTGGAGATAGCGGCCTTGGCCCCGGAGTAGGCTGGGATCTTGGTCAGGGGGATATAGGCGTTCATGGAGCTGATGTTCAGGATGCAGCCTTTTTTCCGCTCCACCATGTCCTTGGCGAAGGCCTGGGTGGGCAGGAGGGTGCCCTGGAAGTTCAGCTTAAACACGAAATCCACGCCGCCCGCATCCAGGTCGAAGAAGCCCTTCATGCCCTCCGCCCACTCGTGCTGGTACTCGTTGTCGGTGGTGGCCCGGGGGTTGTTGCCGCCCGCTCCGTTCACCAGGATGTCGCAGGGGCCCAGATCCTTCAGCACCTGCTGGTGGACGGCCTCCAGCGCCTCCGGCTCCAGCACGTTGGCCTTGTAGCCCTCGCAGATCTGACCCTGGGCTTTGCAGTCCTCCGCCAGCTTCTTCACAGCTTCCTCGTTCAGGTCCAGGGCGGCCACCTTGGCCCCCGCCTGGGCGAAGGCCCGGGCCATGTCGCCGCACAGCACGCCGCCTGCGCCGGTGACCACCACCACTTTCCCGGTAAAGTCCACATTCAAAGGCAAATTCATCGCTTTTTCCTCCTGTCAAAATTAGTTCAGCCACCCCGCCCCAGCGGGGCGGGGTGGCCCGGATCATTTCTTGTCGAACTTATCCAGAGAATCCCAAACTCCCAGCATATACATCACGCCCAGCGCCCGGTCGTACAGGCCGTAGCCGGGGCGCACCGTGCCGGGGCCCTCGTCCCACAGGTGCCGGCCGTGGTCCGGGCGGATGTAGCCGTCGAAGCCGCAGTCGTGGTAGGCTTTCAAAATATCCAAAATGCCCGTGTCCCCATCGCAGTCCCGGTGGCTGGCCTCAGAGAAGTCGCCGTTGTCGAAGTGCTTCACGTTGCGGATGTGGGCGAAGGCGATGCGGCCGCAGTGCTTGCGCACGATATCCGCCACGTTGTTCCTCGGGTCGGCGTTCAGGCTGCCGGAGCACAGGGTCAGGCAGTTATACGGGTCGTCTACCATGGACAGGAATCGGTCGATGGACGGCCCGTCCACCAGCAGCCGGGGCAGTCCGAAGATGTCCCAGGGGGGGTCGTCCATGTGCACCGCCATCTTGATATCGCACTCGTGGCAGGTGGGCATGATGGCCTCCAGGAAATACTTGAAATTGTCCCACAGCTTTTCCTTGGTGACGGGGCGGTACTTCTCGAACAGCTCGTCCAGTTTGGCCATCCGCTCCGGCTCCCAGCCGGGGAAGGTCATATGGTACTTTTCGGTGAAGCCCATGACGTAGTCCGCCATCTCCTTGGGGTCCTGCTTGATTTTAGCCGCCTCGTAGTACAGCGCCGTGGAGCCGTCCCCCACCGGGTGGAACAGGTCGGTGCGGGTCCAGTCGAACACGGGCATGAAGTTGTAGCAGATTACCTTCACCCCAAAGGGGGCCAGGTTGCGGATGGTCTGCTTGTAGTTTTCAATATACTGGTCCCGGCTGGGCAGGCCGATCTTGATGTCGTCGTGGACGTTGACGCTTTCCACCACGTCCATGTTGAAGCCGTACTCGTCCAGCTGCTTTTTCACCACGGCGATCTCCTCGGGCTGCCAAACCTCGCCGGGCATCTTGTCGTGGAGCGCCCAAACGATGCCCTCCACACCGGGGATCTGCTTGATGTCGCTGAGCTTGATCTGGTCGTTCCCCTCGCCGTACCAACGCCATGTCATTTTCATAGGCTTTCCCTCCTTAATAATAATATCCGCTGCATTGTTATGCTCGCGTTGGGCGCATAGCCGGGTCGCTTTCCTCCGTCTCGGCCTGGTCTCTGGGGCCTGTGGCCCCATCGCTCGGCCTCGCTCCGGTCCAAGCTCCCCTATGCGCCTACGCTCATGCTTCTTTTTTCACGCTGTCGTCGGTAATCTCCTTCATGGCCCGCTCCAGGCTCATGCCGTTTGCCACGGCCTCCTTGCGGGCGGCGTTCACCTTCTGGATGGTTTTCATCTTCTCACCCGTCAGGGCGTAGCCCTTCATGGCGATGAGGGTGGCCGCCCAGGCCAGCATGGGAATCACGCAGAACATGACGATCACGGCCACCTTGATGCCGCCGGAGTAGGGGGTGCTGTCGGTGGGCAGGTCGCTGAGCCCGGCGAAGATCAGGAAAATGAAGG
>CAJUQD010000095.1 GCA_910588105.1 uncultured Oscillospiraceae bacterium
CATACCTGCATTTTATCAGATCTTTTACTTGTTTTCAATCGTGGCTACTATATAAAATGTGTGGAGGGCGTAATGCTTCCCTGCTTCGTCCGTAAACACCAAATTGTCTGAGTTGTCCCATGTGGAGCCAGCTTTCAATCGGTTCTCCAGCTGCTTCACACGCTCGGCCTTGAGATACTGGAAAGCGATGGGCGGGGGTTCGATAGTGCGGGGCTTACCGGATTTCGTGGTGGGAGCGATGTAGTAGCGGCCTCCTTTGGTTTTCTCCTTTTGGAGCTGCTGGCTTACCGTGATCCTGCCCTTCTCAAAATCCACTTGCCCCCAAGACAAGCCCAGGCACTCCCCTTCCCGTAGGCCAGCAAATAGGCACAAAGCGTAGGCATTGCGCATAGGGGAAGCGTCGATAGCTGAGAGGAACAGGGGAATCTCATTATCAGTGAGCGGGTGGATTTCCTTATGCTCCGCCTTTGGCAACTCCGCTGCACCGCAAGGATTAGCAGCTATGATACCCTGCTTCATCGCCACGCCGAACGCTTTATGGAGGACGGCGGACACATTCTTAATGGTTTTCCCGGATAGGCCAGCCGCCGTCATGGAATTATACAGCCGCTGAATATGCGTACCCTTCACTGCCTGGAGCCTCAGCGAACCGATAGCGGGAATGATATGATTTTTTATGATGCCCTGATAGCTTTGGAGTGTTAAAGGTTTCACTTTATTAGCGCAGAATGTGGAGAGCCATTCCTCCATCCATTGAGCTACGGTAACTTTTTCTGGTGCTTGATAGGTGTTCTTGTCCAGTTCACGGAGTACAGCAATCATCTGCTTTCTGACTTCAGCCTGAGTGTTGCCGTATATGCTTCTGCGGATAGGCTTTCCAGTTCCTGGATCAGTACCCACAGTAACTCGCGCTTCCCATTTCCCGTTTTTTCGCTGGCGGATACTTCCAGCGTTTTGAGCTGCTTTAGCCATAACTAAGCCTCCATTAAGAATCACTGTCTCATTCCTTATTGGGATGGGACGTTTATATTATTCTCTCAGTGTGGTATGACCGATCACTCCACTTTTTTATATTTGGGAAGCTCGGTCAACTCTTCCAATCGCTCCAGAACTTTTAATTTACCATGCGTGTTCAATCCGGCCAGATAGTATCGGATTTTGTCATCTACTGGCATACTGTCCCACCGAGCTTGAAGCTCGTCCGCTGTCATTTCGGGTGGTTCATCTGCGCCGGACAGGTATTCGACCGATACATTTAGCACATTTGAGATTGGAAGCAACAAGTCCAAAGACAAGTCACCACCACGGGCAAGGGCACATTGTAAGGTTGACGGCGAGACATGAGCCTCGCTTGCAAGTCTGCGTCTGCTCATCTTTCGCTCCCGGAGAATCGTATCAATCCTCTCTGCTGTGGTCAAGTTGTTCCACCTCCTATCTATTCGCATTTTACCACAAAATTGAGCGATTATCAAGCATTTCTTTATGTCAAGGAAAAATTATTTATATTTCACTATTCGTCAACATATACAAAAAATATGTTTCAGAACTGTAAATAATGGCCTCATTTGCTTGACTGTAGCTTGATAGCAGGGTACAATGGGTTTAACATCAATTTCCGCAGATGGATCAGAATTAAACGATTTTCGCTTGATAAATGGAGGCAAATCAGATGGAAGACAACAACACTATTGCACCTTTGGCAGTGGGTGCGACGGAGGCAGCTCGGATGCTGGATATATCACGGCCCGGACCTCCACCCTCAGCACCCGCACCCCGCCCAGGGGCTCCAGCCTCATGGCCAGCGCCTCCTTTACCCCCAGCGTCCCCTCCCCAAAGTCCTCTATCCTGACAGTCGCAACCACAAAGCTCATGGCAAGGCCTCCCCCGTAATCAAATCCCGCATCTTGCTGTCGGTGGTGAAAATGTGGTATTTGGCGCCGCAGGCCGGGCAGGGGAAATACTGTACCTCCAAGCCACCGTCCCGGAGCGATCCCAGACGGGAACTGATGTCCAAACCCCAATATCCTTTTCACCAGCCCGGCATCACGCCGCGCCCTTCCCTTTCCTGGGCAAACTCGCTGTCCTGCCTGCAGAAAATGCACAGCTTTTCGCAAATTAGCCCCTTCATGGCGTTGGCATACCTGTCATACTTGCCGGTTTTTTTCTCCGCCTCCAGCTTTTTCGCAGCCTGCCCATACCATTCGTTCATTGCCGGGCCACCTCCCTGATTCTATCCGCCAGCGCCAACAGGGCATTGGTCAGCCTCCGAGCCTTTTCCGGGTCTTTGCCGCGCATTTTCATCAGCACCCCGCACAGCCTGTTTATCTACTCCTGGGTCCGATCAAACAGCTCTTTGGACAGCACCAGGTCCGCGCTGGCGGTGAGCGCCGCTTTTTTCTCCGCCCGGGTCAGCTGCTTTCGGAGCTCAGCTTCCGCCTGTTCCCGTTCCAGCTTCACCCGCTGCAGGGCGCTGTTGGCTTCCATCAGCTCGGCCCGGGCCTTTTCCTGGGCGGCTTTGGCCTTGTCCAGCTTCTCCCGCATTTCCGCCTCCGCCTCCCTCCGGGCGGCCTCCACCGCCTTCTCGTCCACCTGGACCGCCACTTCCACAGGGCGGCTTTTCAGCCCGAACAGCTCCGCCTCCAGTCGGGCAATCTCCTTCTGCCACTTCTTCCCGTCCGCAGACCGGGACTCCACCTCCGCGCTCAGCCCAGCGATACGCTCGTTGGCCAGCCGCATATCCGCAGCCATCTTCTCCCGGGCCTCGTCTGCCGCCTTTTGATCCGCCTGGGCCTGGGCGGCGGCGCGCAGCGCCTCGTCCCGTTCCTTGATGGCCCGGTCCAGTTCCCGGGAGGTCATATCAATGACCGTCTTTTCCTCGCCATCCACCTGGTGCGTCTCGCGCAAAAACGCGTCCCGCTCCGATTCCGGCAGGGCCAGCAGCTGGAGGGCCTTGGTCGCCCCCAAATCCGTCAGCGCTGACGGATTTGACCAGTCTCTGGCCAGGAGCATAAAGCGCTGGGCTGTACGTTCCGAATATTCCACCCTCTCAGTCAGCCAGGGCAGCCACTCCCCATGGGACAGCAGCGCCTTTGCCTCGATGAGCCCCCGCCCGATGGTGATGACAGCCTCGCCCCCTGCCCGCTTTGCGGCCAGAATCTCCCCGGTGATGGTCTCAATGTCCCGCACCTGGGGAGCAGGGGCGGCCTGCCCCTGCTCCGGGCCTTTGCCCAGCAGGCTCATCACCGCCGCCGTCTTGCAGCTGTTTTTTCCGCTTCCCATAATAATCCCCCCATATCACAGTTTTATGGCCTTATCTTCACTCAAACGGATCATCCCCATCCCTGCCCCGCGCCTCCCGGAACTGCGCCTCCCGCGCCGCCGCGCGGTTGGCCTGCTTCGCCGCGTTCCCCCGCTCCGACATCTCCCGCGCCACCGAACGGTCCGGCTCCGGCTCCAGTTCCACCATGGTCTGGATGTCGCCCCGGAAGGCCAGCTTTACCGGCTCAGGCCGCCGGCCCTCCTTGTTTTTGGCGATGCGGAAGAACCGCGCCGAATCATTGTCGCCCATTTCGGACGGGAACACCAGGAACGCCACGTCCGCGTCCTGCTCCAGCTGCCCCGACTCCTTGAAGGCGTACATCGTGGGCATGTTGGGTTTGTCCCTCTTTTTTTCGCTTTGCGAATCCTCCGCCTTCGGCCTGGTGAGCTGGGCCAGCGCCACCACCGCCGTATTGGTGTTCTGCGCGAAGGTTTTCAGCGCCTGGCTCACGGCGGTGACCCGGGCGTAGCCGTCCGAATCCCGCACGCCGGGGGCCTGGAGCAGCTGCACATAGTCCACGTAAACGATCTGGTAGCCGTGTCCCATTGCGTCCGCAGTGATATCGTCCACCGAGGAGCCCGCCGCCCGCATCATGTCGAAGGGGCAGACCGTGGCCACGCAGTTGGCCGCCTCGGAAAACCTGGCCCAGTCGCCCTCGCTGAAGCTCCGCGTTTTAATCCGGCCCAGGGACACCTTGGACAGCGAGGCAAGCATACGGTCCGCCAGCTTCTCCGGCTTGGTTTCCAGGCTGTAGTACCCTACCCTGTATCCGGCCTTTGCCTGGGCCATGGCCATGAGGAGGGACAGCAGCGTCTTGCCCGACGAGGCGTAGCCCCCCAGCAAAATCACGTCCCCCAGCTCCGCGTAGGTGTTTCGGTCTGCGGTGGGGATGCCCCAGGGCAGGTATCTCGGCTTCTCTTTGCTGCCCATCCGCGCTAGGAAATCCCGCGCAAGCTCCTGCCCCGTCATCCGGGGCATACGCTCCGCCGCCGACAGAGACGACGCCATCTGCCGAACCAGCGTCTCCAGCCCATCGTCGTCCGCCTCGCCCAGTTTTTCCGACAGCTCCAGTACCCGCCGCCGCACAGCCGCCTTGCGCACCATCGGTATGTACTCCGCCACATTGGCGGCGGTGGTCGTGACCTCCATGGCCTCCCTCACCCACGCGATGTACCGCTCCCCGCCCTGCATGGCGTCCACCACCGTCACCGGGTCGGCGGGCCGCCCCTCCAGGGCCAGTTTCCGAATGGCCTGAAAGGTCGCCTTGCAGGTGCCGTCGGTAAAGTCCTCCGGGGACAGCCTGGACAGCACCAGGGGGATGCACTGCCCGTCGATAAGCATGGAACCGAGCACCGAGATCTGGGCCTCGTAGGCCCGGTCAATAACTGCCATGACTGCACCCCCTCAATCCGGCGCGTCCGCCTAGGATCCCCCGGACTGGAGCTGGTCCAGCAGGGACAGGTCTACCCCCCGGTCCTCCCACTTGCGCCCATTGAGCCATGTGGAGAACAGCGGGATGTACTTTCCCCCATCCTCCGCCCACTGCTCGCAGCCCCGCTGGCGTTTGAGGGCGGCGTACATGACCCGGCACAGGGGCCTGTCCGCCTTGAGCTTGTCCCATGCCTGGATGGCCTTCTTCCGGGCGTCCTTCCGGGGGTAGGCCTCCCAAAAGATCTCAAAGGCCTCCGGGTTATGGTCCGGCGCCGATTTTTCCCGCCGGGGGCATTTGGGCGCTGCCGCGGGCTTGTCCCCCGTCCCATCCTCACCCAGCGGCGCGTCCCCCTCTGGGGGACTATAGGGGGAACTGTCTGTTTCCTCATGGTTACCACATGGTTTCCTTATATTACATTTGCCCGTTTGGGCATCCTCACCTGCCTGTTCGGGCGATTGCATTTGCCCGTTTCGGCGTCCAGCCCATACAGCGCCAGCAGCTCGTCCCCTGGGCTGTACCATATCGTGCGGTCCCGCCTGTCCTGGTTGTAGTTCCCGGTGACAAGGCCCCCCTGCTCCCGGCAGCTGTCTGCGATGCGCCGGATCTGCTTGGCGCTCCACCAGGGAAAGATGTCCTCGAACGCCTTAATGGTGTTGTACGTCCACCAGCGCCCATCCCGGAAGTTTCGGTCGTTTGCCCGGTTGGTGCGGTACCAGAACATGAGCGAATGCAGAAACACCGCCTCCTCAAACCCGTACCGCGCCGCCACATGGGCATACCCGTTGATCTGCGTCAATGCCGCCGCCATCCAAACACCCCCTTGCAATCCTTGTCGCTTTGTGGTATACTGTTTTCGCACCCCATGGTAAGCACCCCGCTTACCTGCCCCCTGCGGGACCCCTATCCCGCCGGGGGCGTTTTATTTGTTTTCTTCATTGCTGCACATCCTACCAGAACCCCTGCTCGATCATAGCGGCAGTGGCAATTTCCTGAATCTGCCTGCGCCGGGCGGCCTGCGCCTCCAGCGATGCCTCTGGACCGGCCCGGGTATAGCACAGCGACCGCCCCAGCGTGCTCTCAAAGATGGTTACATCAACCACCTGCACGATCTCGCCATTCAGAAGCTGTACCAATAGATAAAAAGGTGCTATAATGAGGGTATGATACAGAAA
>CAJUQD010000096.1:0-3296 GCA_910588105.1 uncultured Oscillospiraceae bacterium
AAACTTTTTCCTCGCCGCCCGCTCCCGCAGGCCCCTCTCGGTTGGCGCTCAGTTAATATACCAGACCGCAGCGCCTTTGTCAACACCTAATTTCGCATTTTTCCATCTTTTTTTCAGCGGCCGTTTTAACCACAAAATATAGCCCCTCCCAACCCCTGCGGCCACTATTTTCCCCGCTGCGGCGGCAGGACCGCCGTCAATACCGCCAGTCCCAGGCAGCCTGCGGCGGCCCAGTCCCCCGTCACCGCATCTGCCGCCCCGGATAGCGCCAGCCCTGCCGCCGCCAAAACCGCCAGGGCGGGCAGGCGCCTCTCCCCCCAGGAGCGGGCCAGCAGTCCCATCCAGGTCAGGTCGGGTAGCAGCCACAGGGCGGACACCAGTCCCTCCAGCCGGGCGCTGTCCCCCAGCAGCCCCGCCGCCGTGAAAAACGGGTCGTCCAGCTGTACCGCCACCGCCGGGCTGAGCAGCCCCGCCGTCAGCAGCGTCAGCCCGGCGCACAATACCCCCAGCGCCCCCAGCCAGACAAGCTCCCGGCGCGCCGCGCCCTCCCCTTCCTTTACTTTATATAAATGGGGCAGCGTATACAGCCCCGCCGACATGGGCAGCACCCCCGCCAGCAGCGAACCGCCCCAGCTCCCCCCAGGCTCAAGCGCCCACGCCCAGTTCGTCCGGGGCAGGCCCAGCAGCAAAATGGCTGCCACCGCCGCCAGCACCGCCAGCCAGAGCACCTCCACCGCCCGGAAGAAGGCCCCCGCCTTCCCCCAGCCCATCCAGGCCAGGGGAAGGGCCAGCAGCAGCGCCAGCCAAACCGCGTTCCCCTCCGCCGCCGGCTGGAGCCGCCCAGCCGTCCGTCCCAGCACCTGGGCCATCAGCACCACCGCCCAGCCGCCGTACAGCGCCTTCAAGGCCGGGTGCAGCGGCCTGTGCCCCACCCGGCGCAGCAGGAGCCAGCCCGCCGCCGTCCCCAGCGCCGCCGAGCACAGCAGCCACCTCCAGTCGCTGCGCCCCGCCGCCGCAGCCCCGCAGGACAGCCCGCCCACCATCGCCGCCACCGCCAGCTGCCGGGCGGACAGCTTTTCACATTTCATGGGGCTGTCCTCCATTCTTCCCAGTCGATGAGTACCGGGCCATCCCCGGCCAGCAAGGGCAGGGTGAGCCCCTCCCCCCGTTCCAGCTTAGCCAGCGCCTCCGCCGCCGTGGGGGCCCCGCTCCCCTTGCGGGTGAGCAGGTCCAGCCCCGAGGCCGGGTCGCCGCACCCCTCCAGCAGTGCGGACGCCCCGTCCTCTGCCAGCCATACGGTGGCGGACGCCCCCAGCTCCCGGTTGCGCAGCACGCACAGCAGCACCTCCCGCAGCTCCACATCCCGCCCTACTATAATATAAGAGACGCTGGTGAGGGACAGCTCCTCCTCCCCCGACCAAGGCAACCCGGCCAGCGCCTGGTCAAAGTCCGTTCCGTCGCAGCTCCCCCGGCTCCGGTCCCCCTGGTCCTCGCCGCCGCACACCGCGGTCAGCTCCACTGGCCCCGGGCCGTCCACCCCCAGCACCCGCACCAGGGCCAGCCCCTCCGGCTCTTTGGCGGCGGGCCGCCACCCCGCCAGCAGCACCGCCAGGGCGGCGCACAGCAGCAGCCATTTTTTCACCCCTGGTTCCTCCTGTTCCGCGTGTTCAGATAGTCCGGCCTGGTTTTCACGTCGGGCAGGGGCTCCCGCAGCACCACGTGCCCCTCCCTCTGCTCTCCCGCGTTGGAGGCAAAGGGGGTCAGGTATGCCACCCCGAAGGTGGACAGCTGAGCCAGCCGGTATACCAGCGCGGTTCCGGCCAGCGCCAGTCCCGTCAGCCCCATCAGCCCTCCGGCCAGGGTGATGAGGAACCGCCAGATGCGCAGCGCCCCGGCAAAATCCTGGCTGGGGGCGGTGTACCCGGCGATGCCCGCGATGGCCACCACCACCAGCACCGCGGGGGACACCAGCTTGGCCTCCACCGCCGCCGAGCCCACCACCAGCCCGCCCAGGATGGAGACCGTCTGCCCGATGGAGGAGGGCAGGCGCAGCCCCGCCTCCTGGAGCACCTCAAAGGCCAGCAGCATCACCAGGATCTCCGTCAGGGTAGAGAAGGGCACGTCCGCCTTGGCGGCGATGATGGATAGGGACAGCTTGACCGGGATCAGCTCCGGGTCGAACAGCACCGCCGCCGCGTACAGCCCCGGCAGGAACAGGGTGATAAGCATACACACATACCGCAGTACGGACAGCGCCCCGGCCACCGCCCAGCTGGTGCTCCGGTCCTGGCCGGTGCGGAAGAAGCTGTCCAGGGTGGCGGGGAACAGCCATCCCATGGGGATGCCGTCCACGATGACCCCCACCCGGCCCTCCGCCAGCCCGGTGCAGAAACGGTCCGGCCTCTCGGTATAGGCCGTGAGGGGGAAGGCGGTGCGGGTCTCGTCGGTGACATACTGTTCCAGGCTCCCAGTCATGAGCAGCGCGTCGATGTCAATCCCCTCCAGGCGGGCCTTCACCCGGGCGGCCAGCCCGGGGTCGGCGATCCCCTCTATATACAGTACGTCCACCGGCGTCACCGACTGCCGCCCCACGATCTGCTCCTCGATTTTCAGCTCCGGGGCCCTGAAGCGCCTGCGCACCAGCGACGTATTGGTGCGCAGGCTCTCCACAAAGGAGTCCCGCGCCCCCTTCACGTCCGGCTCGTTCTCGGGGCTGGAGACGGAGCGCTTTTCCTCCGTCCCCGCCGACAGGGTGAGCACCTGCTCCTTCCCCGGGAAAAACAGGGCCACCGAGCCGTCGATCAGGTCGAAGACCACCTGGTCCGCCGTGTCCCTGCTCTGAACCACCAGGGAGTACAGCCCGCCTTTGCGCATCAGGTCGAAGGCGGCGTCCATGTCGGGTGCCTCACGCAGGGCCTCGTTCTGGGTCAGGGGCCGCAGCACATAGTCGCAGGCCCGCTCGTTGCGCACCTGCCCGGCGATGAACAGCATCTCCACCTGCCGCTCCGGGTCGTTGTTGAGGTAGAGCGTGCGCCGGTTGAAGTCGGCGCACCGATCAAATATCCCGGCGATGCTGTCCGCCGTCAGCGGGCAGTCAAACCTGGGCTCCCGGCGCGGGTGCGGCGGCGGCGTGCGCTTTTTCATACCGAAAATCCCCATGCTTCCGCCTCCTTGTCACGCTTTGATTGGCCGCGCAGCGGTTCTCGCGCTTCTCTGCTGTCACGCTCGCTTTGGCCGCGCTCCCGGGTCGCTTTCGCTCCGTCTCGGGCTGGCCTCCCGGGCGCTGTGCGCCCCTG
>CAJUQD010000096.1:3396-5915 GCA_910588105.1 uncultured Oscillospiraceae bacterium
CGTCCGCCCTCGCTCCGCTCCAAGCTCCCCTGCGCGGCTAAGCTCGCGCTTCTTTGCTGTCACGCTCGCTTTGGCCGCGCTCCCGGGCCGCTTTCGCTCCGTCTCGGGCTGGCCTCCCGGGCGCTGTGCGCCCCTGCGTCCGCCCTCGCTCCGCTCCAAGCTCCCCTGCGCGGCTAAGCTCGCGCTTCTTTTCCACAGTATTTCTGCCCCGCGCCGAAAATATGCACAGTTTTTCCGCTATCCCACCATCTAAAGCGGAAATTCTGGCTGAAATTTCGCTCTGTTGGAAATTATTCTTTACAAAACGGCCAAACTATGATATGCTTTGCCAGAACGTCTCCCTATGAGGCGCGCCCGCCGGCTTAGTTTTGGGACAACGCCGCGTTTCACGCGGGGCTTCTGCCCGCCCATCACCCAGCGGAAGGGCAAAAAAACAGGAAAGGTGGAATTTCCCATGATCCGCAAGGACCAGAAGACCTCTGTTATCGAGGCCAACCGCACCCACGAGACCGACACCGGCTCCCCCGAGGTGCAGATCGCCATTCTCACCGCCCGCATCCAGGAGCTCACCGAGCACCTGCGGGTGCACATCCACGACAACCACAGCCGCCGCGGCCTGTACAAGATGATCGGTAAGCGCCGCAAGCTGCTGGACTACCTGGCCAAGAAGGACATTGAGCGCTACCGCGCCATCATTGCCAAGCTGGGGATCAGAAAGTAAGTTGTTCAGCAGGGGCGGCGGGGCGACCCGCCGCCCTTGTCCCCATCCGGGAGGAAACGCAAATAGTCCCACCCGCCCATGGAGCCGCCGCCTTTTTAGCAGTTGAACATGGGTCCCGGCAACAGTCGGGGCTTATGTTCAAGTGCTAAGAGGAAGCGCGGAGAAGCGGACAGTGAGGGAGCTTGGAACGGAGCGAGGGCAAAAACCCAGCCGCCGCAAAGCGGAGGCTGATTTTGCCCGAGGCGAAGTGAAAGCGACCGAGCGCCCTGTCCGCTTCGCAGCGTGACAACGCGGCTCCAGCGTCATTCACAAAACGAAAGGAGCACACCCTCATGTCAACCGTCATCACCCACAAGCAGTTTGCCAACGAGCACACCTGGTCCATGGACCTGTGCGGGCGTCCCCTGACCATCAACATGGGCAAGGTGGCCGAGCTGGCCACCGCCTCTGCCCTGGTCACCTACGGCGAGACCACCGTGCTGGTGGCCACCACCGTCTCCCCCCGTCCCCGGGACGGCATCGACTTCTTCCCCCTGTCCGTGGACTTTGAAGAGAAGCTGTACGCCGTGGGCCGCATCCCCGGCAGCTTTATGCGCCGCGAGGGCCAGCCCTCCCTGCCCGCCGTGCTGGCCGGGCGGGTCATCGACCGCTCCATCCGCCCCCTGTTCCCCTACGACTTCCGCAACGACGTTGTGTGCACCTGCACCGTGATGAGCGTGGACCGCGACTGCTCCCCCGAGGTCACCGCCATGATCGGCGTGTCCGCCTGTCTGGCCGTGTCCTGCATCCCTTGGGCGGGCCCCATTGGCTGCCTGGAGATGGGCTATGTGGATGGCCGGCTGGTGTACAACCCCACCCAGGAGCAGAAGCACGCCTCCCAGCTGGACCTCACCGTGGCCGCCACGGCGGGCAAGGTCATCATGATTGAGGCGGGGGCAAAAGAACTGCCCGACGCCGTCATGTATGACGCCATCGTCAAGGCCCACGAGGAGATCCAGAAGCAGGTGGCGCTCATCAACCAGATGGTGGCCGAGGTGGGCCGGGAGAAGATGAGCTACGACCACGCCGCCTTTGACCAGGAGCTGTTTGACAAGATCGTGGCCGACTTCACGGACGAGGCCCGCGCCGCCATGGACACCGACGACAAGAATGTCCGGGAGGACCGCTGGAACGCCATGATCGAGAAATGGCACGAGAAGTATCTGGACGACCACCCCGATATGGACCAGTTCCTGGAAGAGATCACCTACAAGTTCCAGAAGAAGATCGTCAAGGCCTGGCTGCTGGAGGGCCACCGCGTAGACGGGCGCGCCAAGAACGAGATCCGTCCCCTGGCCGCCGAGGTGGGCGTGCTGCCCCGTGTGCACGGCTCGGGCCTGTTCACCCGCGGCCAGACCCAGGTGCTGTCCATCTGCACCCTGAACACCCTCTCCGCCGCCCAGAAGCTGGACACCATCTGGGAAGAGGAGGAGAAGCGGTATATGCACCACTACAACTTCCCCGCCTTTTCCACCGGCGAGGCCCGGGCCGCCCGGTCCACCAACCGCCGGGAGAAGGGCCACGGCGCCCTGGCCGAGCGCGCCCTGGAGCCCGTCATCCCCAGCGTGGACGACTTCCCCTACGCCATCCGGGTGGTGTCCGAGGTGCTCTCCTCCAACGGCTCCACCTCCCAGGGCTCCATCTGCGGCTCCACCCTGGCCCTGATGGATGCAGGCGTTCCCATTTCCGCCCCGGTGGCGGGCATCTCCTGCGGCCTGATCCAGGACGACGACGGCGGCTTCACCACCTTCATCGACAT
>CAJUQD010000097.1 GCA_910588105.1 uncultured Oscillospiraceae bacterium
AGTGTAGTCTGTGATAAACTGAATGTGTCGCTCCAAGGCGGATAGCGGCTGGAGTGACAGCAGTTGTTGAGGGCCGACAGCATTTTCTTCCGGCTGGCAGGGAGCAGCCCGAAAAAGGTGAGCCGCAGGTCAAAGGCGTACAGAGCATAGTCGTGATCGGAAAACCAGACAATGCGGGTTTCGGGGTTCCGCTCCTTTGCCAGCCGCACCGTTTCCATTCCCTCTGGCCCTGACTGGACTACCAGCATAATCAGGTAGGTGTTGTTTTTCACATAGGCAAAAAAGGGTTCCCGTTCGCCGTTGAACTCCTTAAACACCGGCTTGATCTGCGCGTCCCACAGCAGGTCCTCCATCAGCTCCCGGATGCGGTGGTTTTCCTCTGCGTCCGGGCCGTACATCACAATGCGGAGCATTTTTCGCGCCTCCCTTGCCAGGTTTTTTTCACAGATAGTTCCATTTTACATTTTTGTGGGGAAAGGTCAATAGCAACGCCTCGAATTGGCCTTGGTACGCCTCGAATTTATTGTTTTCAAACTGATGTTCCCGTTAAATTGCGCCTTGACCGGCGCGGGAGGTGATTTTTTGCATCTGATTATCGTGGAAGATTTGCCATTCGATCAAGAGAAGCTGGCGGACCTGATCCGGCAGGACTGCGCCAGCCATGGAGAGAGCGTGGACCTCTCTTTCTATGCCAGCGGTGAGGATTTTCTGGCGCACTACCGCCCGAAATCCTGTGACGGGCTTTTCCTGGACGTTTTACTTGGCGGACTGACCGGCATTGAAGTGGCCCGGAGGGTCCGGGAGGCGGAGAAGCGTTTGCCGGTCATATTCACCACAAGAGAGCGGGACTACGCCGTAGACGGTTTTGCCGTGGATGCCACGGATTATCTGGTCAAGCCGCTGGACCCGGCGCAGGTCGGCCGTTGTATGGAGCGGCTTCGGAGTTATCTGGCCGCGCCGTCCTCCATCTCCCTTTTGGAACCGTCCGGGCGGGGACATTCCGCGCCCGTGGAGGTAGCCCTGGACGATGTTTTGTACGGCCAATATCTGGACCATGTAATGACCGTGTATACCTGCTCCGGCGCATACCGCACCCGCAGCTCCTTCCAGGACTTCACGGCCCAGCTTCCCCATACCGGGCGCTTCTATGTCTGTGGTCGGGGGCTGGTGGTGAATCTGTCCCAGGTGGCACGGGTTCTGGACAGCGAACTGCTGTTGAAAAACGGGGAAAGGCTCTCCTTCAGCCGGAACCGGAGGCAGGAAATCCAAAAGGCATACGCGGAATGGGCCGCTGACCGCACCCGGAAAGGGAGGTGGGCGAGGTGAATGTTTTTCTGTCAGCCGCCGTCAATAATTTTGTCCTGTCCATCCCCTCCCACCTGATGGCTTACTGGCCCTTCCGGGACCGTCTGCGCTTTGCCTTATGGAAGGTCCTGCTGCCGGTATGCCTCATCCAGATCACGCAGTCCGCTTTTTATGGCTATACCGTTTTGCAGGGCGGCAACGGCCAGGCCGTAGCTTATGGCATCGCTCCTGTTTACATGGCGCTCTATTTCTTATCGGTCAAGGACGATCAATTTAAGGTGCTGTTTCTGTACCTGTTTGTCACAGACTATACGATGATCCTGCGGGGCGCATCCGTCTTTTTGGAGGCCCGCTTTTTCTATCAGCCCGGAATGGATTTTACCTCCCCGACCAGCACCCTGCTGAATCTGGCGCTGCTGGTGATGTCGGCCCCCTTTATGCTCCGGCTGTTCTCCAATGCCAGGGAGAAGGTGTTCAGCACAGACGCGCCCATGTTCTGGCGCACGGCATGGCTGGTCCCCGCCTGCACCACGGCTATTGTAATCATCTTCACCGCCAGCTTTGAGCCGGAAAAGGTCCGTTCCTTCCACTTCCTTTTTGCGCGTGTGCTTTTGCTGCTGTGCGTGTTCGTGGTCTACGCCATCCTGCTGGACGCGCTGGACGGCATCCGCCGCCAAGCCGCGCTGACGGAACAGACAGCGATGCAGGAACAGCTTCTGGCCCTCCAGCGGACACAGTATGAACAGCTCTTACAGCACAATGAAGAAGTGAAAGCGGCCCGTCACGATCTGCGCCAGCATCTGGAAGTGATGCGGGCCTATTTGGAGAAGAAGGACACAGACGGAGCATTGGCCTATCTGGACGCTTATGCCAAAAAGCTGCCTGCCGACATCCAGCGGACGTTCGCCCGGAATTTTGCCTTGAACGCGGTCTGTACCAGCTATGCGGAAAAGGCGCGGGAGTATGAGATCGACTATGATGTTGAAATGGACGTACCGGAGCGGCTATCCATAAACGAGCCGGAAGTGTGCGCCCTGTTGGGGAACCTGCTGAAAAACGCGGTGGAAGCCTGCCGGGAGGTCCGCTGTTCGGCCCCGTTTATCCGGGTGCGCGGGACGTGCGAGGACGGCCACATTGTAATCACCGTGGACAATACCTGCGAACAGGAGCCGGTATGGGAGAATGGCCGGATTCTCTCCACGAAACATGAAGGCTATGGCATCGGGACCTGGGCTGTCCGGGCGGTGGCGGAACGGACGGGCGGCACAGCGGATTTCTCCTGCAAGGACGGCGTATTTTATGCCTCCGTATTCTTGTATGAGTGACGGCCCTTTTTCCCCGTCATGGATTGGAAGGGCAGGCCCCGCTCACTGGCCCAGCGGTAGACGGTGGTAATATGGATCCCCAGGTGTTCGCAAAGCGTCTTGCTGGTGATCTCCCTGCGCCGCCAGCGCAGATACCACTCGTCAAAATCCTCCGGCACAGGTTTCCGCTCCGCGCCGAATTTCACGCCTCTGGCTTTGGCGGCGGCAATGCCCTCCGCCTGCCGCTGGCGGATGTTCTCCCGTTCGCTCTGCGCCACATAGCTGAGAAGCTGGAGAACAATGTCCGCGATCAGCGTCCCGGTCAGGTCCCGGTGATTGCTGGTGTCCAGCAGGGGCATATCCAGCACCCGGATGTCGGCTTGGATCTCTTTGGTGATATGCCTCCACTGTTCCAAAATTTCCTCATAGTTTCTTCCCAGCCGGTCGATGCTTTTGATGATCAAAAGGTCGCCCGGTTTTAATTTTTTGATCAACTTTCGGTAGGCCGGACGGTTGAAGTCCTTGCCGCTCTGCTTATCCAAAAACAGATCCACCTCCGATATGCCGAGGTTGGTCAAGGCCGCAAGCTGGCGATCCTCGTTCTGGTCGCGGGTGGAAACGCGGATATAGGCGTAGGTCATGGGGTGTACCTCCACAATAGATTTTGTCCCATCTATTGTAGCGGACAGGCCCCGCCCTGGGGCGGTCAATATCGCTCCGTATTTTTATCGGAAATTTCTGTCCCAAAACCGCAGATGCACCCGCAGGACTTTCCCGCCCTCAAAGGCTTGCAGCAGCAGGGAAAACGGTAGTTTCGATGGAATAGGCGAGCAATGTATTGGAATATCCTTTTCGGATTTTCCAATACGCTCGTTGGGGTTCCCCCAAGCCCCGGACTGGCCGCAGAGCGTCCAGTCGAACACGCCTGACGGCGTGGCTTTGCGCTCCCTTCGGTCGCTCATTCCTGCACATCCGCGCAGGAAGTACGAGGCGCATCCGCGCCTGTCAGGGTTGCGCCGGTAACGGCGCAGTTTTCTCATGGGAGACTTGCTGGGTGATGGGGTCGATCACAATGATCTCCCGGCCCATCTTCCGGGCATAGTTGACTGTTGCGCCGGTGCCGCTGCGCCGTGCTCCGTTGAAAACAGCCAGCAGCAGACCAGCCAATTCCACCAGCCGATGGTTCCGGTCGATCATGCAGCCGTCATAGTATTGGCGGCTCACATAGTCAACCGAATCGGCCCGTTTCAGAATAGAATGATACCGCTCCCGCGCTGAACTGCTCCACCTGTCTGCCTGCCCTTCATGGGGCAGGACACAGCGGAGTTTCAGCGCGGGATTTTTTTCGCGCAGGGACAGGACGATCTCTGCCGCCCAGCAATCTACCCCGTCTGCGCCCCCGGTAAAATACTCTGTCACCCCGGCCCCAGCCAGCGTTGCGATCTGCTCCGCCAGGGTTTCTTTTAACGCTATGCACCGTGGGTCCGCCTCATTGTCCTTCCAGGGAAACTTATGCGGACGGTGGCCGGTGAAGGCACAGGCACCACACATCTGTTTCCGAGGGCCGCTTGCCGTTTTCATTTCATCACATCCTCTGACGAGATATTGAACACAATACCACCACCCATGATAAAGGATATAATATCGTGTGTCAAGAAATACAGAGGATAAAATACCGCATTATAGAAACGGATGCGATATACAATAAAGCGGAAAGGGGGCTTGCGTGATGTACGAAGAATTTACACAGGACCGTATCGCACAACTGAGAACGCAGCGGGAAGTATCCGCCCGTGATATGTCTCTATCGCTGGGACAAAATAACAGCTATATCAATCAAATCGAAAACAAAAAGGCATTGCCCTCTTTGCAGGGGCTGTTCTATATCTGTGAGTATTTCGGCATCACGCCGCACCAGTTTTTTGACGAGGGTACCGCATATCCCACACAACTGGCAGACCTGATGGACGATTTGAAGAAGCTGGATGTGGAGACACTGGCTCATGTCTCCGCGCTGATAAAGGCGATCACTTCCAAGCGACCATGACCGCACATGGTTTTTATGCCGCCTCTCCGCCATAGAGGTCATGGTTGACCTGGGCGGCATAGTGGTTCTCAATGGTGGCCGGGGCGTTATAAAGCACGGTCAGCAGGTACTGCTTCATGTTCCGTACATGGGTGGTGTTCTCCCGCAGGCAGTCAAACACGAAGCGGATATGCTCCTGATCCAGCTTCAGCAGCCGGGACTTCACCACCGCCTGTGGGAAGTCGTTCCCCGCCACCCGAACATTTTTCTTTTTGGAGCAGACCGCCTCCACCATCAGCTCCACCATCTCGTCCAACTGCCCAGAGTCATAGGGACGCTCCCGCACGAAATCATCGTAGCCGATGTTCTCCCGGATCAGTCCCCGATAGGCGTCCATCTCGCCCAGACTCATCCCGCTATTCCTGTGATCCCTCCTTCCCTTCGCTTCAGGCGGCTGTGCAGGCACAGTTGTGGGAGGCGTGAAAGGGGCGGAAGGGAAAGGAAATGATTCTGTACTTACTGAGTCAGTATTTACTTTTTCTTTCTTTACTGGGTCTTTATTTATTTGCGTGGTCAAACCCGGCAACGTGGAAACCGTTGACGGATTCTCCGTTGTCGGGTTTTCCGACAACGGCTGGGCCGATGACGGCCCTTCAGGCAGCGGTTCGTGCGAAGCGGGGTACTCCCGAATGATATACTCGTTGGCACCGAACTTCCCGGCTTTGTCGGTAGTCTGGCTGCGGTGGATGTACCCGGCTTTTTCCAGCTCCACCACAGCAGCCCGGACGGCGTCCTTGCCCTCCAGGCTGATCCGGGCGAGGCCGGCCAGGGTATAATCCCAATCTTCCGGGAGACTGAGCATCATGGATAGCAAACCCTTGGCCTTGAAGGAGATCGTTTTGTCCCGCAGGTGGTAGTTGCTCATGACTGTGTAATTGTTAGTGCGCTCCACACGAAAAACTGCCATAGTATTTTACTCCTTTATAATAGTTAAGCGGCGGAGAGGCATTTTCTCCGCCGCTTGCGATTGATGGGAATCTGCTGTTCAGTTGTAAACAGGGCATCCGTAGCCCCAGATTTCATAATGGCCCACGATGTAGGCGTTCTGGCGGCAGCTATCGCCGGAATTGCCCTCCACGGTGTAGACCACTCCATTCTCCACCCGTTCCACGATGCCCACAT
>CAJUQD010000098.1 GCA_910588105.1 uncultured Oscillospiraceae bacterium
GCCACCCCAAATTACCATTGTTATCACTTCAGACACATATTTTTCGTCTGCGCTGGCGCCCTTCTCTTTGGTAACACTGGTGTAATCCGCAATCTCTAACAACAGCACTTTTTGACACAGATGGTTTTTGATCCGATGAGTGCCCGTCTTGTTTACTGCGGCGCAAATCCTGCGTGGCAGCCTTTCTTCTGTACTGCACTTTTTCTCCCCTTTAGGGGCAGGGGGTGCCGGGGCAGCGCCCCGGCGAGTGCGGACGGCGTATAGCCGGACGCGATGCTTGCCCCACCCAAAAGGGTGGGCTTCCACCCCATCGGAGCGTTTCTGCGTTGCCCTTACCCCGTTGCACCCTCGGCACTTTTCCGTGCACATCGCGCCTGTCCGCACTGCGGGCAGATGTGGGTCCAGTTTATCCCGCTTTTGTCCTTCGCCCTTAAATCTGACCTCTGGACTGCCCTTTGCCTTGGGCGTTTTGCCGAACACAACCGCCTCAGAAAATCCGCTGAACAGAGGGCAAAAGCACCGTGTGGAGGCCGGGTGAACCGTCCCAGCCTCCCCGCGTCCATGTCTGCTCTGCCACCTCAGATTTCTGGATGAAAGCCGCTCCACCGTACAAACGCGCACAAAGGCCCCAACACCGCGTTTCACTCCCTGGGAGGTATACAGAATGCCACCCGACTTGTAGGCGGGGCACACAAGCCCTCGCAGGGGCCAGCACAGGGCTTCGCGGTTTGGAGGTTTCGCCTCCACCTCAGATAAGCAGACATTGGCAGAGGGGAATCCGCCAGAAAATCTGTTGCCGAATTTCCGGATTTCCTGAAGTTTTTGTGATCCTTCGATTTGGCTGCAAAAGGTTCTCTATGATTACGGCGTAGTAAATCTTTCCCATTTCGCCTCCCAACGAAATGCCTTCTATTTGTTGCTATGCGTGTTGTTGATTCATTTCCTCCCCAAATTCTGGGGAACCCCCTCTCCGTCAAGTGAGGCATAGGATTTCTCCATCCTGAGCGTACCTATCGAATCTCCCCGCCAAAACCAGTAGACACCGCCCGCTTCCCTGTGCTAAGATAAAAATCAGCCGAGGTGATGTGTAAATGCAGAAGATCATGATTGTTGAGGACGACCAGGCCATCCGGGAGGAACTGGCCCTGCTGCTGGAAAACGAGGGGTACGCCCCCATCGTTGGGGAGGATTTTTCCACCATCCTGGAGCAGGCCGGCCGGGAGTGCCCCGACCTGGTTCTGCTGGACGTGGGTCTGCCCGGACGGGACGGCTTTTCCCTGTGCGCAAACCTGCGAAAGTCTGTTAAGGCCCCGGTGATCTTCGTCACCAGCCGCAGCTCCAGCCTGGATGAAGTGCGGGCGCTGAGCCTGGGCGGGGACGACTACATCACCAAGCCCTACAGCATCCCCGTCCTGCTGGCCCGGATCAAGGCCGTTTTGCGCCGGAGCGGGGCAACCGACGGGACGGACGTACTGGAGGCAGCGGGCCTTTGCCTGAGCCTTACCAAAGGAACTGTATCGGTCAGTGGTCAGACGGCGGAACTCACCCGGAACGAGCTGCAAATCCTGACCTGTCTGATGGCCCACGCAGGCCAGATCGTTTCCCGCGCCGATTTGATTGAAACGCTCTGGGACAATCAGATTTATATCGACGACAACACCCTCAGCGTCAACATGACCCGGCTTCGGACAAAACTGGCGGAGATTGGCCTGCCTGACGCCATCAAGACCCGCCGGGGAATGGGGTATCAGCTATGAGGATGTCTGAGTTTCTCGCCGACCATATGGGACAGCTCCTGCTCCGGGCAGTTTTTGCCGGGGCGGCGGTATTGTTCCTGCTGGCCACCGGAACCGCCCCCGGGGTAGCCGTATTATTGCTCATCGTATGGCTGCTGGTGTTCACCACGTCTCAGGTTGTGGACTATCTGCGCCAGCGGGCCCGCCTGCAAGAGCTGGAGGGCATCATGGACAGCCTGGACAAGCAATATCTGTTTGCCGAGCTGGCCCCCAGGAGCCGCACCGTCTATGAACGCAGGCTGCTGGATTTCTGCCGCCGGGCAGGGCGTGCCATGGCCACCCAGGTGTCCGAGGCCCAGGCCGCCCAGCGGGAGTACCGGGAGTATGTGGAGAGCTGGGTCCACGAGGTCAAGACCCCTATCACGGCAGCGGGCCTCATTTGCCGGAACGCCGAGCCGGAGTTCCGGCGCAGATTGGCGCAGGAGCTGGCCCAGATTGAGGCCCATGTAGAGCGGGCCCTGTTTTACGCCCGTGCAGAGAGTCTGGAAAAAGACTTCATCCTCCGAGAGTCCAATCTATCTGATATCGTATCCCAGGCCGTGGGCCAGCACCGGACCCTGCTCATCCAGAGCGGTGTCCGGGTGGAGACGGAGGACTTGGAGCAGACGGTCTTCACCGATGGCAAATGGGCGGCCTTTATCCTGGGCCAACTGCTGCAAAACGCGGCCCGCTACCGGGGAAACCAACCACTGGTCACTCTATCTGGGCGGCAGCTTGGCAGGCAAGTCCAGCTCACCGTCAGCGACAGCGGGATCGGCATCCCCGCCCACGAACTGCCCCGGATCTTTGACCGGGGGTTTACCGGCAGCAACGGGCGGGCCCAGGGCGGCTCCACCGGTATGGGGCTGTACCTGTGCAAAAAACTGGCGGATTGCCTGGACATCGGCCTGCGCGTCGCCTCCGAGGTAAATGAAGGTACCTCTGTCACCCTCACCTTTCCCTCCCGGGAGAACCTTACAAAAGTGTAAGGAAAACCGATACCAATTCGATACAAACGGCCGCGCTTTGGGCGTATCATAGGGCCATCAGCAAAGGAGGCAGCTCTATGCTACAGGTCAAAAACATCGAAAAATATTACGGCAGCAAAAACAACGTCACCCGCGCCCTGGACCGGGTGAGCTTTGACGTGGACGCCGGAGAATTCATCGCCATCATGGGCGCGTCGGGCAGCGGCAAAACCACCCTGCTCAACTGCATCTCCACCATCGACACGGTGAGCGCCGGGGACATCCTGCTGGACGGGGAGAGCATCGCAGCCCTCAGCGAAGGCGAGCTGGCCCGGTTCCGCCGGGAGCGGCTGGGCTTTGTGTTCCAGGATTTTAACCTGCTGGATACCCTGACCATTGAGGAGAACATCGGGCTTGCCCTGGCCCTGAACCACGCCGACCCCAGCACGGTCCAGCGGCAGGTGGCGGATGTGGCCCAAAAGCTGGGCATCAGCGACATCCTTCCCAAGTTTCCCTATCAGGTGTCCGGGGGGCAGAAGCAGAGGGCGGCCTGCGCCCGGGCCATGGTGGCGGGGCAGTCCCTGCTGTTGTGCGACGAGCCCACCGGGGCCCTGGACTCCAAGGCGTCCAAAAACCTGCTGGAAATCATGACGAAGATGAACCGGGACATGGGGGCCACCATCCTCATGGTCACCCACGACGCCTACAGCGCCAGCTACGCGGGGCGCGTGCTGTTTTTGAAAGACGGGCGCATTTTCAACGAGCTGCTCCGGGGGGAGCGGGACCGCCCGGTGTTCTACCACGAGATTCTGGACGTATTGGCCGCGCTGGGGGGTGACGTCAGTGACGTTATCTAAGCTGTCCCTGCGCAACGCCAAGCGGCAGGCCCAGGATTATCTGGTCTATTTTGCCACCGTGGTCATGGCCGCCGCCCTGCTCTACTCCTTCAACGCCCTGGTGTTTTCCCGGGAGATCAGCACCCTGTCCCAAAGCATGGCTATGCTGCCTATGATGATCGTGCTGGCCAGCATCGTGGTGGTATGCGTATTCGGCTGGCTGGTTGCCTACGCCACCGGCTTCATGCTCCAGCGCCGCAGCCGGGAGCTGGGCACCTATATCCTCATTGGTTTGGAGAATAAACAGGTGGCCCGGCTGTTTTTCCTGGAGAATCTGGCGGTGGGGGGCTGCGCCCTGGCCATTGGCATCCTGCTGGGTGGGCTGCTGTACCAGGCTCTGCGGGCTATCGTACTGGCTCTGTTCGGCACGGTCTATCACTTTTCCTTTGGCTTCTCCCTCCCGGCCCTGGCTCTGACGGTTGTTTATTTTGCCCTCATCTACCTCCGGGCCCTGCGCAAAAGCCGGAAGCGCATCCGCAACATGAAAATCTATGACCTTATCTATTTTGACCGCCGGAACGAGGGCGCGGTGGTCAAGACCGGCAGGGGACGGCGGGTGGCATTCGTCCTGTCCATCGTCCTGGGCGTGGTGGGCACGGCGCTGCTCATGATACCTAACCTGGCCCTGGCCGTTGCCGGGGCGGGGTGCGTCATCGTTTCCCTGTTCGGATTCTTCCTCAGCTTTGCCTCCGGGGTGCCCGCCTTCTTCGACAAACGGCCCGCCCGGAAGTTCAAGGGGCAGAATCTGCTGGTGTTCCGCACCCTGACGGCCAAATTGGGTGCCATGGGGGTGCTGATGGCCACCATCTCTCTGATTTTCACCGCCACCCTGATCTCCGAGGGCACGGGGCTGGTGTTCCGGGGACTGTTCGAAGGACGAGCGGCGGAGGATGCCTGCTTTGACCTATATCTCGCCCTCGATGAGGAGCAGATGAGTTCCGACGCCCCTCTGGACTATGTCCGGGAGCACATCCCGGTAGAGGATTCTCTGCTGTACAACGTCTATCGGAGCGAGGGCGCCCAGCTTCTGGAGTATCTGGGACTGACAGAGGATGCCTTTCACTATGACTATACCCAGGATCCAGTGCTGCGCTACAGCGACTATGCCGCCCTGCGCTCCATTGCGGGCTATCCGCCGGTGGAACTGGGCCAGGGGCAGTACCTCATCCACGCCCAGGCGCATCTGGAAGGGGCGCTGGGGGCCTACGGCGGGACGCTTACCTTGGGAGGCCGCACGCTCGCCCCAGGCGGTGTCTGCACGGAGCATTTGATGCAGGGTTTTGGTGTGTCCAACGGGACCTGGTACATCCTGGTGGTGCCGGACGAGGCGGCGGAGGGGCTGGCCGTCTACCATTGGGCCTATGCCGCCCAAACGGCCCAGCCCGTGCCCTATGAGGACTTTTACAATCTGACGGATCTGGCGGACAAGGCTGCCCTGGAGTGGCAGGTGGCCACCCGGGCCCAGGCGGAGGCGGAAGCAGCCGCCCAGACCGCTCTAATCGTGTTCCCCCTGTACTACTTGGCCCTGGCGCTGACCATGACCGCCGCCACCATCCTTACCATCCAACAACTCAGTGAGGCAGATCGTTACAAGCGGCAGTTCCAGTTGCTCCAAAAGCTGGGCATGGATCGACGGGGGATGGCAAAGGCCCTGCGGACGCAGTTTGCCATCTACTACGCCCTGCCCGCCGTGCCGCCGGTGCTGATTGGCGTGCCGTTCATCGTACATCTGGCCCGCGCCCCGGAGCCGGGGGTCATGGTGGGGGCCAGCAGTCCCGCCGCCATTGTGGGCATCGCGCTGGCGCTGTTCTTCCTCATTTACGGGGTCTATATTCTGCTGGCCTATACCAGTCTGAAACGGAATGTGCTGCCGGAGTAGGAGAGCTGACCCAGATTCAGACCCAGAATGAGAAAATAGCAAGTGGAACCAATGGAGGGGGCAGTGCTGGAAAGCAGCCTTTT
>CAJUQD010000099.1 GCA_910588105.1 uncultured Oscillospiraceae bacterium
TGGCTTGTCATTATGAAATCGCTATTTTCGGGGAACCGTTGCGGTGCAACGGTTCCCCGATGCCAGATACCCACCACTGTGTGCAGCTCCAAACCATAATCATCTGAGGCACGACAGCGTGATATGGTGCACCGTCCGTACGGGGACTGTTATGCCAGACTGAGCCGGAATTCCCTGCCCCCTATCGTATAAGTGACGCAGAGACCCCGGTTTGTGTCTACGTGGATATTCTCCGCCCGGCTGAGCTCCCGCAGGGCGCGATACTGTTCCCGGGCGGTGGGGCTGTAGCCCGCCGGATCGTCAGAAGTGAGCAGTACCCCGCCCAGTAGTGCATTTACCTGGGCCAACTTCCGTTTCTGCTCCGCAGTGAGTCTCAGGTTTTCTTCCCGGAGGAAAAAGACGTCCGGGTCGCTGAGCCAGGCCCTGCCGTTAAGCTGGCGGCGGAAGATCGTGTTGCCGATGGCCTGTTTGGTGGACACCCGTTCCCGGTGGAGCAGGCGCATATACCACACATCGTCCCAGTCCAGCCCCACGTCGCAGCTCACCCGGCAGTAATCCACCAGGCCGAAGGCCGGCATCACCGGCACGCCGCAGCCCAATATCAGCTTGTCCCCGCACCACTCCCGCAGCAGTTCCATGGCCCGGATCATCCGCCCGGCGCGGCTCTCGGTTTTCTTGCCGAAGGGGGCCGCGCCATAGAGGAAATCCAGCTTCACCAGGTCGAACCCCCACTGATCCAGCACCCGGTCAAAGACGCCGCGTAGATAGTCCCGCACTGCTGGCAGGTCGATATCCAGAGCGTAAAAGCCGCTCCAGTTTCCGCCGCATTTCCAGGGCTGGCCGTTTACCTTCAGCAGCCAGTCCGGGTGTTCCCGATACAGGTTGGAATCTGTCTCACACACAAAGGGGGCCAGCCACAACCCCGCCAGAAAGCCTGCGTCATGGATTTCCTCCGCCACTGACTTCATGCCGCGGGGGAATTTCGCACTGTCCGGCTCCAGCCAGTCGCCGACCTGGGGCTCCCAGCCGTCATCTACCTGGAACAGGTCACCGGGGGATAAAAGGGTCTTGCACCCTGCCAGGTCGGAGGAAATGGCCTCCTGGGTGATGTCCTGATATCGGTTATACCAGCTGGAATAGCCTGCCAGTTTTTTGCCCGTCCGTGGTTTGACCCCCATAGCGGCAAACCAGCCGTCAAACACCTCCGTCTCTGTCCCCTCAGCAACGTACAGGTCAAAGGCGTGGAGCGTCCCACCGGGATGCTCCACCCCGGCGCAGTCCCGCTCAATGGCGAGCAGGCCCCGGTTTGCGTCGTATCGGAAGATGGTGTATCCGGGCCGCTCATCCAGGGAGGCGATAAGACAGAACCGCTCCCCCCGGCGGAAATAGCACCAGGAAAAGCCGTGAAATAGGCCCCGCTTGTTGGGGTAGTCTACGAAATGATAATCTCCATAACGGTCAAAGGCGTATTTGTCCAACAGGGGCTTGGGCACATGGGCCAGCCCCCGGATCTTGTCCCGCTTGCCGCATTCCGGGCAATAGGTCCAGGTCTGATAGCCGTTCAAGAAGGCCCGCCCGTCCTTGCCCATCTCCCAAGGGAGGATGGCGGTGATTGCCTGGATGGTTCCGGCAGGGGCGTCGCAGCGAATGCGGACGGCGCCGTCCGGCCCGTCCACCACCCCGGTTAGGGCACGTCCGCCCACCAGGGCGCGCCAGCGCAGCAGCTTATCCATTGCCGCCACCCCCGGCCCGGAGCTGGTGGCCGATCTCCTCCACCCGTTGGTCGGTGAGAGTGAACTTTTTTCGGAACAGCACAAACGCCGCGGCCAGCACGATCATGGGCAGTACCGTCATCATCAGACGCAGACCCAGCAGGGTCTCGGCGCTCTGGACGGCCACCGGTCCGATTTCGTCGGTGTTGCCCGCCAGGCCGATGAGGTCCAGCCCGATCCCGGTGAGGAATACCGCCACGCCGGAGGCGGCTTTGACCACAAAGGTCTGCATGGAGAAGATGACGCTCTCCTCCCGCCGGCCGGTTTTCAGCTGGCCGTAGTCCACGCTGTTGGACAGGAACAGGGTGGTGAGCACGGACAGCATCCCGTTGCAGATGAAGACCACCACCCCAGGGATCAGCAGGAGGGGAAGATATCCCGACAACCCTGCCAAGAGGAAAGCGAGCATGACCACATAGGCGCAAAACGCGGAGATCAGGCTGACGGCAAAGATCCGGGTATTGGACAGTTTTCTGCGCAGCAGTGGGTAGACCACCATCATACCAAGGATCTGGGCCGCCCCGCCCACGGTGGAGAACAGGGTGTAGCTGCCTTTCCAGCCCGCCCCGCCGAAGTCGTATTTGAAGAAGTAAATAATGAAGTTGGAGGTGAGGTACAGTGCGGAATTGATGAGCACAATGCTGGCCACCACCACCATGGCCTGATCGTTGCGCAGCAGGGCGGCGAACATCTCCTTTACCCCGGCTGTCTCCATCTCGGTCTGGGAGTTCTCCTTAAAAAAGGCACAGCACAAAATCTCCGCCGCCACGAACAGCACCGACACGATGAGGGCAACCCGGCCAAAGCCTGCCCGCTCGCTGTCGCCCCCCAGTACCCCCACCAGCGCGACAGTGAACATGGCGATAAGGGCGCTGCCCACCCCCGCGCAGGTGCGGCCCACCACGGACAGGTTTTCCCGGTCCGCCGGGGTCTTGGTGACAGCGGGGATCATGGACCAGTAGGGAATGTCCATCATGGTATAGGTGACGCCCCAGAGGATATATGTCACGGCGAAATAGGCCATCAGTCCCGCGCCTTCGGCGTGGGGGGCGTTGAACAGCGCGTAGAGTACCACCGCGTTAAGTATGGTCCCGCTGAGCAGCCAGGGGCGGAACCGGCCCCAGCGGCTTTTCGTTTTTGCCACCAGTACCCCCATAAAGGGGTCGTTGAGGGCGTCGAACACCCGTGCTGCCATCAAAATCAGCCCCACGAAGGTGGCGCTGAGGCCCAGCACGTCCTGATAGAAGTACATCACATAGGATGCGGACAAGGCATACACCATGTCCTTGCCCACGGCGCCGATGCCGAAGGCGGCCTTTTGCTTCAAGGTCAGTTCCATTTTTCCTCCTCCTTGGTTTTAATGGTGAAGTTGATCGTCACGTCTTCGGTCTGTTCCGTGTGGACGGTGAGGACGGCGGTCCCCGTAGTGCCCAGGCTGCGCACATAGGCGCCGCACATACCGCCCTCGGCCGTGACGGTGGCGGGGCCTGCCAGCTCTGCGTTCCCGGACAGGGCGAAGGACACGGGAAGCTGGGCATAGGGGGCCGGGTTCCCGTTCCCATCCAGAATACGGACCCGGATCGCGGCCATGTCGTAGCTGGCCCCCTCGGTGAGGGAGGTATGGCTGACCTTTACCTCCAAATGGAGCTTCGCCGAGGGGCGGCAGGTGACGCTGGCCACGGTTTTGCCATCCTTGATCCCGTCGAAGCGCCAGACGGTGGCTTCGCCGCCCCAATTGGCTACATACTTGCCGTACAGATCCACGCCGTCCTGGAATTTCATGCCGTACCGGGCCATGCACCAGGCCATTTTCGCTTTATAGGACACTGGCAGACCGGCCAGCCCATACTTCCCAGCCGCCAGCAGGCACTCCCGCAGGAGCTTGGCCTTCTCCGGCGGAAAACCCTCCTGAGTCTCCAGCAGCTCACCGATGGTGTCATCCACCACGAAGGGCGGGTGGGGCAGAGAAGATGTTCGGTTTTGGCACAGACGGGTGACAAAGACCCCGTTTTTAT
Organism: uncultured Oscillospiraceae bacterium; assembly: GCA_910588105.1. Lineage (GTDB taxonomy): Bacteria > Bacillota > Clostridia > Oscillospirales > Oscillospiraceae > Enterenecus. Next base: position 3,788 of record CAJUQD010000099.1, read on the forward strand.
ACAGCGCCACCTCGTCCGCGTTGGAAAACACGTACACACGCCCCATCCGCCCCGCCGGGTAATCGCCAATGTCCATGGAGGAGCCTACCGTCAGCACAGGGGCCCCCTCTCCCTGGCTGGCATAGGCCGCCGCGGTCAGCTTTGGGTTCCGAAAGGCGTCCATCACCCCGTGATAGCAGATCCGGTCGCCGGAGCCAAAGTCCTTGTGGGTAGGATAGTCGAACATACACCAGCCAAAGCACCCTGCGTGTTCCTTCCACGCCGCATCCTGCACCCGGAGGTGGCGCAGGGCCTGCTCCTGCCGCCGTGCCCAGGTGTCGAAGGGCTTGGTGGGGAACATATGGCCGTTGCACTCCGAGATGAGGAGGGCCTTGCCCATATCCGATGTAACCTCTTTTTTGGGCTTGGCCCCGGGGGTCCTGCCGTTATGCGAGAAATCGTTGTAGGCGTATACATCTTCCAGCAGACTGCTTTTTTCCAGGTAGCGCACACCAGAAGTTTGACGGCTGGGATCCAGCTCATGGGTGATGGCGTTGGTGCGGGCGTAGAATTCGTCATCGTCCAGGCTCTCGTTGATACGCACACCCCACAGTATGATGGACGGGTGGTTCCTGTATTGTAAAACCATTTCCCGGACGTTCTGGCAGGCCTGACCTTTCCATGCCCCGTTTCCGATGTGCTGCCAGCCGGGGATCTCGGTGAACACCAGAAGCCCCAGCCGGTCACATTCGTCGATAAAATACTGGCTCTGGGGATAGTGGCTGGTGCGCACGGCATTGCAGCCAAGCTCTTCCTTCAAAATGCGGGCATCCTCCCGCTGAAGGGCTTCCGGGGCGGCATAGCCAATGTAGGGGTAGCTCTGATGGCGGTTCAGGCCTCGGAGGAAGGTTTTTTTGCCGTTGAGGTAGAAGCCGTCCGCTTTGAACTGCGCGGTGCGGAAGCCGAAAGCGGCCTCCTGCCGATCCAGCTCCATTCCGTCCGGGGCCAGGAGGCGGGCCTCACAGCGGTAAAGATCGGGCCGCGCCGTGTCCCAGGGCTTGGCGTCCGGAACATTGGCCTTTCCCGCCGCGCCAGCCCACACGGTTTTCCCCGCGCTGTCCAAAATGGAAACCTCCAGCTTTGCCCCATCGGGCGCGCCGTCGGTGGACACCTTGACGTTTGCCGTGGTCAACGTGGGTGTGGTAACATAAATGTCAGTGATGTATCCGTTTTCCCGCACATCCAGCCATGCCTCCCGGTACAGCCCGCCATAGGTGAGGTAGTCCACCACAAAACCAAAAGGCGGAATGGATGGGTTTTCGCTGGTATCCAGCTTCACAGCCAGCAGGTTGGACCGGCCCGGCTTCACCAGCTTTGTCACTTCTACCCGGAAGGCGGTGTAGCCACAGCGGTGAGTGGCCGCTTCCACGCCGTTGACGTACACCGTAGCAATGTGGGCCGCGCCGTCCAGTTGAAGGAACAGCCGCTTGCCCGCCAGTCCGGCGGGGACGTCCAGCGTCCGGCGGTAACCGCACAACATCTGATAGTCCTCCGGATCGATGCAGTGCAGGGGCAGCTCCTTACAGGTGTGGGGCAGGCGGACAGCTCGGGCTTCGCCGCCCCCGGTCGGAAATTCGTCGCTCCACTGGGGCGTAAACTCCCAGCCGTCGCACAAACTATACCTCATCGTTTCTCCTCCTGATCCCGTTCATAATGATGTCCATCATAGCGGCCAGGGTGTCCGCGTAGCTGGCTCCGTTTTCGCCGTTTACAAG
>CAJUQD010000100.1:0-1443 GCA_910588105.1 uncultured Oscillospiraceae bacterium
TCCATCTCCCGCAGCATCTTCAGTGTGTCCCGGAAAGCCAGATACCGCTGGATCTGTCTGGGGTCATCTGTCAGGGTGCGGACCGTCTCCCACAGGGGACTCCCGTGGTGGCTGACATCCTCCTGCACAACGAGGGCGGGGTGGTCCCCGCCCTCGTCCAGCATGACCCGCTGATCCCGGCACTCCTCAGCGTGGCTGTAGAGGCCGTAGGCCACGCCAATGACCTTCATGGCCTCCAGCGCGTCCACGGTGGTATAGACGTTGCCGGTGCTGATATGCACCTCGCCGGTCAAAGAGATTTTTTTACTGGACATAGTGTTTCTCCTCCCATCATGACCTCAGCGGTCATGACTGCCCCGCCGTTTCGGCGGCTTGGGGCGGTCAAAAATGCTGGCGTTGATCCGTTCCGTCTCCTGATGCACCTCCTGAACAGCGTGTTCCCATGCCTTTTTCAGCGCAGACACCGGCAGTCCGTTCTGTTGGTAGCCCTCCAGGATACCGTTGTAGTAGGACTCGGTGGGCAGCATGGGTTCCCGGAAGCGGTCATCCATAATATAGGCCATAACAGACAGGGAGCGGCCCTCGCTGTCCCGGACGGTAACCATCTTCTTGTCATAAAAGCGGGGATAGCCCTCGTAGCGGTCCAGGGAGCGCTCACACGACTGCGTGATGCTCCACAGCAGACCCTGGACGGTCTCGCCCTCCTTGGGGGCGATGGTGGCGAAGCCGCCCCTGCGGAACAGCAGTTCCCAGCCCTCCAGCACAACCGGCCCCACCACCGAGGCATCCGGGCAGCGGTACTCCATCTGGCCCAGGTTGATATTGGACCCATAGGCGAAATACAAGGTATTTTCCATATTCATTCCTCCAAAATGACCAGTGCCCCGGCCTTAGCCAGATGGGCGAACATGGTCCGGGCCTGCTGCTCCACACCGGACTCCGGCAGGGGACAGTCCAGATCGGTGGCCCGGATGAAGTTGCTTCGAAGCTGGTGGATGTAGCTCTCCGTATCCGGGTACTCGGTGGGATCGAAGGTCTGCTGGCGGAGCTGCTCCATGATCTCCACAGCGCTGCCCTGGTAGGCGCGTTCGTCAATGCAAATTTTCATTGTCATCTCTCACTTTCACGGCGTTTTTTCTTCTTTTGATTGGCCGGGTAGCTGTCCTTATCGTGGCGCCACGCCCTATCCCCCTCCAGGTGGGCGAGTAAATGGTCACGGGTATGCTTGAACTCCTCTCCGTTGAGGCCCAGGCGGACCAGCCAGACCCGGAAGGTGAACAGCTCGTTCTCGCTGTGGGTCTTGCGCATGACGGTGCTGCGCTGGGCGATGGCCTGGGCGGAGATGGCGAGGCACAGGTTGACGTATGCGGCCACCTTCCCGGCGTGGAGGGTAGAATTAAAGCACCGCCATTCCACGGTGCCGCGGTAAAAGACAGAATGCAG
>CAJUQD010000100.1:1543-3800 GCA_910588105.1 uncultured Oscillospiraceae bacterium
GGGTAGAATTAAAGCACCGCCATTCCACGGTGCCGCGGTAAAAGACAGAATGCAGATTTAAGGCGTGGTATCTGGTCCAGTTATAATGTTCTCTGTCTGCCACATCCCCCTCATACCAGACTTGTTCCAGTTGGGTGAGGTCTGTGGTTTCATCTGAGGACAGTGTCCGGGCCTGCCGCAGCATGGGTTCCCGTACCTTTTTGCACCAGCGCTCTGCTCTGGACTCGCTCACCTGCAAGGCTTTGAACAGGATATCCTCTTTGGAATACATGATGCCGATCAGGTTCTTCAGGCTCTGGCGGTTGTGATTGGAAGCATCCACATGGACGTGGATGCCGCAGGAGCCGTTGGCCTTGGCCCCGGCCTTTCGTACCCGGCGCACACATTCCTGGAGCTTGGGCAGTTCGGCGTAGGTCAGCTTTGGCGTGACCATCTCCACCTGATATTCCCCTCTGCCCACGGTTTCATATCCATCCGCAGTCTTTCGCTCCGCCCGGATGCTGCTGTCGCTCATCAGCTTCCAAACCTTCCCCTCCGGGTCGGTTACACCCCAGGTGTCGTAATAGGTCCCAAGGTATTGGGGTTCCGTCCCAAAGTACGCGGCCAGCGCCTCGGCGGCCTGCCTGCGGGTGATGCCCGTCATCTCCACCTCCACACCGAAGCATTGATCCTTGATGCCGATCTCACTCATGCGGCCGCATCCTCCCTTCGGAGCTGTTCATCCACCGCCCGGATGCGGCGGCCAATGGCTTCGATCACATTGACGGTGACAGAATTTCCGGCCTGTTTGTACGCCTGGGCGTCCGAGGTGATGGCCAGCAGCCGGTCGATCTGGTCCTCCGCGAAGCCTTGGAGGCGGAGACACTCCCTGGGCATGAGGCGGCGGATGCGCCCGCCCTGGTCCACGATGCCCTGCACACTGGCGGCGTCATGGGCCAGCTTGCTCACCCGGCCCGCTCTGGTCCTGCTGTTTGGAAAGCCCAGATCCACGCTGTCGCCGGGGGCGGCCTCCGCATAGCCCTGTTTGGTTCCCTCTTTGATAAGCAGCACCCCGGATCGCTCAGCTCTGTGGTTGGAAAGGGTGGTCTGCCCGTACCGGGCGGTGAGGCACCGGGCGGTATCGGTCCGTCTGGGTTCCCCAACAGACAGATCCACAAAGGCGGCGTCAGGCGGAATCAGGTACAGTCCTGTTTTGGCTCCGGTGCCGCCTGAGCCTGCGGTTTGGGTGCAGGCGACTCCTGCGATATCGTAGACCCGGTATCCCTGCGCTCCTCCAATGAGCTGTATAAGAGCCTTGCCGTCATTTCCGGGGAGAGGAAATACCTGGCCGGCGCATCGGGGATCAAGATATCCGACAAGGAACAGCCTTTTCCGCGATTGAGGAGTCCCGTGGTCTGCGCTGTTGCACACATTCCATTCGAGACCATACCCCAGCTCATGAAGCGCGGCGAGGATGGTCGCAAACGCCTGTCCCTGGTCATGCTGTAAAAGGCGGGGAACATTTTCAAGCAGCAGATACGCAGGCTTTCGGGCTTCAGCCAGTCGGGCAATCTCAAAGAAGAGAGTTCCTCTGGGGTCAGCGAAGCCAAGTCGATTTCCTGCCGCTGACCAAGATTGACAAGGAAATCCGCCGCAAAGCAGGTCGAAGTCCGGCATTCCGCCGGGGTCAATTTCTCTGGCGTCTGGATAGTATACTTCCTCCTCTCCGATGTCATGGATGGCACGGTAGCTGGCGTCGGCGTACTTGTCGATCTCGCAGTGGCCGACACACTGGAAACCGCCCGCGCGGGTCAGTCCGGCCCGGAAGCCGCCGATCCCCGCGAACATATCAAAATAACGGATCAGATCATTCGTCACCTCCATCATTCTGCAGCGCAAGCAGAAAGCCGAGGACGCTTTCATCCACGTCCCCGGCCTGCGGCTGCTCGGTTTTTTCTTGTGCTGAGATAAATTCCACGTCCCGCAGTTCCTCCCGGATGACCGCTCGGATCTCCTCCAGCAGCCTGTCCCTCCTATGTCCCTTGCAGATCATCCGGCACAAAGCGTCTGTCCGCTGGCCAGCGGGGATAGCGCGGATGATGCCCCACGCCTCCCGGTGGTGGGGCGTGGAGAGGTTCAGCGAGAGGTTCACCCGCCGCTTCTCACCCATTGCCAACGGCCCGCGACAACTGGCCCACAAGGCGTTCGTAGCCTTTGGCGTTTAGACATACGTCATCCAGGATAAAAGGCCGGCAAAGGCCGTCTGTGGCCCCAACGT
>CAJUQD010000100.1:3900-5523 GCA_910588105.1 uncultured Oscillospiraceae bacterium
TCCTCCGGCGTCAAATATTTAGCGCATAGTTTTGGCAGGTAGGCGGCAGTCTCGCTCCAGGTATAGGGATACCCGATCCCTTCGCCATACACAATATCCGGCTCGATCTTCTCCGACCATGCACGGGATACGGCGGGGTCAAAATCTTCGTAAGTGTTCCGTCCAGTGAGTTCCTCATAAGCGTAATTACCTACATAGCAGATCGTTTCAAAACAGCAGTCCCCATAGACAGGTACATCCGCCAATGAGTCCGGGTCCTTCAGCGCGGCCATGTACACATCCCGGCCCTGGGCGATCAGCCAGCCCCGGAAGTCGGTAAAACCGTCATCGGTGCAGCCGTCCAACATGACAGAGGCGGCGCTCCAGAGGCCGTATTTGTATGCCGCCGCCCGATACGCAAAAGCGGCATAGTCGAAATTCAGGGCCTGCTCCGGCCCCATCTCTATCAGCCGGTTCTCCAGCCATTGGCAGAAGGCATCCTGGTCCTGGCCGCACTGCTCCTTTGCCTGGGCGATCAGTTCCCAGAAGGTGTCCTTGTTGATCTCACTGATACTGCTCACCGTGTCTCACCTCCCCGTTTTGGCTGCGGGCTGTGCTGCTTCAGTTCCGTTATAGCGCCCGCCTCCTGTTCCGGCCCTAAAAGGCTTTGAAAGCCCATGCGCTCCAGCACCTTCGCATAGAGCTGCTTTTCAAATGCCTGGTATTCGGAGGTAGAGGTATCCACCTCCCGCAGCGTGGCGGACTCGTAGGTGCTGCCGGGGATAATGTCCCAATCCACCGCCCGGAAGTGGACGGCGGTCAGCCAGTCCAAGAGGCTGTGGCCGCTCATCTCCTCAAACAGTCCCCGGTTGTCCTCATAAGGGAAACAGGACGGCACATCGATTCCCGTCAGTTCCTTCGCCATGCGGTACAGCGTGAAGCCGCTGGGGTCCATGTCGGGGGAGATGGCATCGTAAAACCGTTTCAACTCCTCCGGCGTGGACAGCCGGGGGCAAAACGCATCCAGGGCGGCCTGGAGCGCCTCTGCTTTGCTGGACAGAAACTTCGTGTAGTCCTTCTGCTCATCCAATGTGAGCCACAGCGATTCGCACGTTTCCCTGCTCTGTTCCAGCTCCTGTTGGGCCTGCCGCAGCTCAGACCGGGCGGTCTCCAGCTCGGCGCGGGCGGCGGGGTACTCCCGGATGGCCCGGATGATGTCTTTCAGTCCCATCCTCACCCCGCCTTTCGGAACCGGGAGAGCAGTTGATCCAGCACACGGATGCGGCCCCGCACCTTCCCGGAGGATACGTCCAGCCCCTTCATCTGGCGCCGGATGCGGTAACGGATGGCTTTGAGGTCTTGTCGGTCGCTGCAGCACTCTATCACGATGTACTCGCTGCCGCGGGCCAGTATCTCCCGCCTGCCGTTCTCATCCCGGATGCTGGACATCAGCCGCTGACCCAGCCGCTTTCGGTAGCTGTTCTGGAGGGCTTCCGCGTCCCCGGACACACCATGTTTTTTCAGAATGGCGGCGATCTCCCCGGAGCTGATCCGCATCTTGGCGGACAGCACGTCCATGATCTCATCCTCCGCCGCGGGGGGCAGGAGGGGCTTGGGAGGCCCCGCCGCCCGCGCGGGCTGCTG
>CAJUQD010000101.1 GCA_910588105.1 uncultured Oscillospiraceae bacterium
TGTCCACGTCGAACAGGGAGCCCACCCCCTGGCACACGCAGGCCAGCCGCTCCAGCCCCATACCGGTGTCGATGTTCTTCTGCTTAAGCTCGGTGTAGTGGTTGTTCCCGTCGTTGTCGAACTGGGAGAACACCACGTTCCAAACCTCAATATAGCGGTCGCACTCGCAGCCCACGGTGCATCCGGGCCTGCCGCAGCCGTACTTCTCACCACGGTCGTAATAGATCTCGGAGCAAGGGCCGCAAGGGCCGGAGCCGTGCTCCCAGAAGTTGTCCTCCTTGCCGAACTTGAAGATGCGGTCAGCGGGGATGCCGATCTCCTCGTGCCAGATGCGGAACGCCTCATCGTCGGCGGGGGTGGTCTCGTTGCCGGCGAACACGGAGGGGTACAGGCGGCTGGGATCCAACCCCACCCACTCAGGGGAGGTCAAAAACTCCCAGGCCCAGTGGATGGCATCCTTTTTGAAGTAGTCGCCGAAAGAGAAATTGCCCAGCATCTCAAAATAGGTACCGTGGCGGTCGGTGTGGCCGATGTTCTCGATGTCCCCGGTGCGGATGCACTTCTGGCAGGTGGTTACCCGGTGGCGCGGGGGCTCCTGCTCCCCGGTGAAGTAGGGCTTCATGGGGGCCATACCCGAGTTGATGAGCAACAGCGACGCATCGTTCTGGGGGATGAGGGAAAAGCTGGGCAGGCGCAGGTGGCCTTTGGTCTCGAAGAAGCGCAGGAACATCTCCCGCAACTCGTTCAGGCCGTAGGGCTTGGGATCGTACATGGGAATTACCTCCAAATCTGAATTACTTGATATCCCGCCCTAGGGCGGGCGTACAAATTATGGCGCTTTATCATCAACTGATTCACCGTGGACGCAGATCCTGCCCCCGTCGGGGCACTGGTCGCCGAAGCAGGGGCGCCCCTTGGGCCACAGTCCAGCGAACCCCCGTTCAGCAGGGCGTACACCGAAGGGTAAATGGTATGCCACAGTTCATGGCACAGGGGCGGGCACAGGTCGCCGACTATAAACTCCTCCCCCGTTTTGTGATACCCGCCACCGGCATTCGCCCCTGGTAACGGTCAGCTTCACCTTGGGCATTCCATCCCTCCTCCACAACAAAAAATCCCTGCCTAAGCTCAGGGGTGAAGCTGCTGCGCCGTTCACGGCGCGCGTTCTGCTCCACGGTACCACCCTGATTTCCTCATGGCAAGGACACTCATCGCGCCCTTAACGCGGGCAAACGTCCCGGTCGTCCCGGGAGCGCTCGGGAGCGGCCCGCCCATCCGCTTTGCATGAGGGCTTCCACTCCCCCCTCTCTCTGGTACGCGCGGTTTTGGACTTGACTCCGTCATAGCCAGCATATTTTATCATATTTTAGCCGTTTGTCAAGGGGAAGGTGCGCGCGGGGCCTCTGCCGCAGAAAAATTTGAATTTTATAGTGGGAAGAAATCCGCCGCCGGATGTGGTATAATCCGTATGATCAGGTGCGGCGTCCTTGCGCGGCCTAAAGGGGAGCGCGCTGCGTCCACCAAACGAGACCGGGGAAATGCCCGGAACATACTAGGGGGTATGAGCCTTGAACAGCTATGCGGTTTATCCATTTCCCTTTGGCCAATTTAAAATCGGATACCGGGACGGCGCCGTCACACTTCTTACGCGGACAAGTGAACCTGCCCGCAGCGAGGGACGGACCGCTTTGACCGACATGGTGTTCCATCAGGTCGAGGAGTATTTAAACGGCCGGCGCCGGACCTTTGATTTCCCTTATATCCTGCCGGGTACCGAATTCCAGCGAAAGGTGTGGCGGGCCCTGTGCACCATCCCTTACGGGGAGACGCGCACTTATGGCCAGATCGCCGCCGCTGTTGGGAACGCCAGGGCCTGCCGGGCGGTGGGCATGGCAAACCACCAGAATCCCATCCTCATCGCCGTTCCCTGCCACCGGGTTATCGGCGCGAATGGCAAGCTGGTGGGCTACGGCAGCGGCCTGGATATGAAGGAGGCCCTGCTCCAGCTGGAAAAAAGGGTGGTTCAAGGGGACGCCATGTCTTAAAGGAACCCCGTTTAGGCGCCGTTTGAAAATTGGCAATATGCCCAGCGGCAAGGAATTTTTTCGCCGGGCAAGGCGATTTGGCGCAGAAATACTTTGTGTATTTCAAGGCAAAGCATCGCAGCTCGGCGGAAAAAGGCCCGCCGATTGGGCGTGTTGACAATTTTCAAACAAGCCCTAGATGCGACTGCCGCAGCTTGGGGATTTAACCAGCTCTTCCTTAAAGAAATCTTTTAAATTTTCCCGCTTGCTTCTTAACCCTTTTCTTGTATACTGTCCGTACCAACACAGGTAGTACAGTTTGAAGTACGGAGGTATCATTATGGCAATCCTGGAAGTCAGTCATGTGAAGAAAATATACTCCACCCGCTTCGGAGGACAAAAGGTGACCGCCTTGGCCGACGTGTCCTTTACGGTGGAAACGGGCGAATACGTGGCCATCATGGGCGAATCAGGCTCAGGCAAAACCACCCTGCTGAATATCCTGGCCGCACTGGATAAGCCCACCGCCGGGGCGGTTTTGCTGGCGGGAAGGGAACTCACTGCGGTGAAGGAAAAGGAGCTGTCCTCCTTCCGCCGGGACAACCTGGGCTTCGTGTTCCAGGATTTCAACCTGCTGGATACCTTTTCCCTCCGGGACAACATCCTTCTCCCCCTGGTGCTGGCGGGGAAAAAATACCCGGAGATGAAGCGCCGCCTCACCCCCCTGGCCCAGACCCTGGGCATCGGGGAGCTGCTGGACAAATACCCCTACGAGGTTTCCGGCGGCCAGAAGCAGCGGTGCGCCGTGGCCCGGGCCCTCGTCACCCAGCCCCAGCTCGTGCTGGCCGACGAACCCACCGGTGCGCTGGACTCCCGGGCCGCGGACAGCCTCATGGACCTGTTCACCAAAATCAACGCCGGGGGACAGACGGTGCTCATGGTCACCCACTCCACCGCCGCCGCCAGCCGGGCGGGCCGGGTGCTGTTCATCCGGGACGGCCGGGTATACCACCAGCTCTACCGAGAGGGCCGCACCGACGGCCAGATGTACCGTCTCATCACCGACACCCTCACCCGGCTGACCGACGGAGGTGAGCGCCTTGCGTAACGGACTGTATCCCAGGCTGGCCGCCCAGGGGATGCGCCAGAACCGCCGCTTCTTTGTCCCCTACCTGCTGGCCCTGGCAGGGCTCACCGCCGCCTTTTATGTCATGTCCGCCCTGTGCGCCGACCCCGGCGTGCTGGAGATGCGGGGCTTCACCTACGTGATGGTGATGATGCAGATCGGCATGTTTGTGGCGGGGGTTTTGTCCGCGGTGCTGCTGCTCTACATCAACAGCTTTTTGATGAAGCAGCGGAAAAAGGAGCTGGGCCTCTATAACATCCTAGGTATGGGTAAGGGGAACATCGCCCTCATCCAGTGCTGGGAGAGCCTGTATACCGCCATTCTTGGCATTGGGGGCGGGCTGGTGCTGGGTGTGGCCTTCCACAAACTGGCCGCCATCGTCCTTGTCCGGCTGCTGCAATTCCCCACCCCCTTCCACTCTTCCCTCTCCCCGGTCGCCATGACGCGGACAGCGTCGTTTTTCGGCCTGCTGCTCCTGCTGGCCCTGGGATTGAACCTGTTGCGGGTGCGGGTGTCAAACCCCATCGAACTGCTCCATGGCGGCAGCGTGGGCGAAAAGGAACCCCGCACCCGCTGGCTGCTGGCAGTGATCGGGGCCGCCTGCCTGGGGGCGGGCTACTTCATCGCCGTCACCACCAAGGACCCTGCCCTGGCCATGGCCTTCTATTTTCTGGCGGTCATCCTGGTCATCATCGGCACCTACTGCCTGTTCACCGCCGGGAGCATCGCCCTGCTGAAGCTGTTGCGGAAAAACAAGGATTTTTACTACCAGACCGGCCATTTCATCGGTGTGTCCGGGATGCTTTACCGCATGAAGCGCAACGCTGTGGGGCTGGCCAACATCTGCATCCTGTCCACCATGGTGATGGTGATGATCTCGGGCACTCTGGCCCTCTATCTCGGCCAGGGGGAAATCATCGCCGCCCAGTACCCCGCCAGCCTGACCATGACCGTCCGCTATGATCCCGCCCAGGGGCAAGCGCTGGATCTGGAAGGCGCAAAATCCCTGGTCAGCCGCTTCACGGCGGAGCAAAACGTCCCCATTGCCGGGCTGGGCACAGCGGAGTACCTGAACTTCAACGTTTTCGTGAACCGGGACGCCCACCGTCTGGAGGCGGGCCGGGAGGGCCCAGCCAGCGACCGCCGGTCGTTGTACCTGCTCACGGCGGAGGGCTACGCCGCCCTCACCGGACGGGACGCCCCCGCCCTCCGTCCGGGAGAGGCGGCGGTGTGCGGCGCTCTGCCCGAGGGGCTCGGCCCCGAGCTCACCTTCCAGGGGATCAGCATCAGCGGGGGCAATGAAATTGGGCAGCCCAAAAGCCTCGCCGTGGTGGACACCCTACCCGCCGTGGAGTACTTCAGCACCACCTTTGATATGTTTGAAACGTTGTGCCTGGTGGTGCCGGACAGGGCCGCCCTCTTGGAGTTCTGGTCACTCCAGGAGACCGCTCTGGAGAACTACGCTGCCGAGATGTCCACCGTCCTCCTGGTGGAGCTGGACTGCACCAACAGCCAGGAGCTGGCCCTCATAGACGCCTGGAGCGATGCCTCTACAGACGAGGGATTCTATGACGGCGCCGGCACCTGGAACTACTGGCGGACGGACAGCCGGGCGGAGATGTCGGTAGACGGCTACGCCATGGCCGGGGGCTTCCTGTTCCTGGGGGTAATCCTGGGCATCCTCTTCCTCATGGCCACAGTGCTCATCATCTATTACAAGCAGGTATCCGAGGGCTACGAGGACCAGGGCCGTTTTGAGATCATGCGCAAGGTGGGCCTGAGCCAGCGGGAGGTGCGCGCCTCCATCCGCAGCCAGGTGCTGCTGGTCTTCTGTCTGCCCATCGCGGTGGCGGCGGTGCACATCCTGTTCGACTTCAACCTGGTGGCCCGGATGCTCACCATGTTCGGGGTACGAAACGTGATGACAGTGGCGGTGTGCACCGCCGGGACGCTGCTGGCTTTCCTGGCTGTGTATGCCGCGGTGTACTCCCTCACCGCCCGGACCTATTACAAGATCGTTCGGTAATCCCCCACCCGCTCCCGGCCCACATTTCCAGCCGTTCGGACAGGGCGGAACTACAGCGCTCAGCGGTGACGATTTTCCCGCGCAACTCATAATAATTGCTGTTCATGGCTTCGCTTTTTCATAAAGCTGCGCCATGGAGCTGATGCCGTTCTGTTGTAAAAAATTATGTCAACGCCAATTTGAAATTGTAAGAAAACGCCGAAGAAATTTTGTAGTT
>CAJUQD010000102.1 GCA_910588105.1 uncultured Oscillospiraceae bacterium
CCGCAGCGCCGAGTACGGCGCCTCCTCCAGCCACTCGTCCACGATCTGCTTATACTGGTCCATCAACGGCTCCAAGGAGTACGGCACCGTGGAGTGCAAGGTGGCCCCGCTCACCCTGGATGAGCTCCGCAAGTATCACGGCATCATCCCCAAGCCGGAGGTGTGGGAGTGGTCCGCTACTACGACTGTTCCGGCACCTACGGCTCCCGCCTCACTTTCACTCTCCCCTCCTCCCTCTATGTCAGCGATGACGGCTCTGTGTCCGTCAACACCGCCCCTGGCACCCCCTCCAGTATCAGCTATCCCACCAGCATCAACGGCGGCAGCACAATCACCGTGAGCTGGGGTGCCAGCACTGACAAGGAGAGCAACCTGGAGGGGTTCATTCTGGAGCGGAGCACCAACGGCGGCACCTCCTGGTCCCAAATCTACCAGGGCAACGCCCGGAGCACCACCAACAACGTGGCCTTTGGCACCGCCTCTGTCATGTACCGGGTCAAGGCCTATGACACAGAGGACCTTAAATCCGAATGGAAAACCGGCAGCAATGTCACGGTGGTCAACAACCGGGCCCCCTCCGCCCCCGGCTCCATCACGGTGCCCGCCGCTGTCCGGGGCGGGGCCACCTTGCCCATCTCCTGGACCCGTGCCACGGACAGCGATAACAACCTCAGCGGCTATGAGCTGGAGCGGAGCGTCAACGGCGGCGCTTTTTCCCGGGCCTATAAGGGCTCCGCCCTGACCTTTACGGACACCATCACCGCCGGGTGGAATAGACGGTTTTTCCCCAAGGGCACCAACTTTGACAATGTTACACGGGAGGAGGTGATGGCAGCGGAGCGGTGGGTCAATAACTACCCCCGCAAGATACTGGGGTGGAAATCCGCCGCCATGCTCTTTGACCAAGAGCTCCAGGCGGCGTGATGCCCTGACCTCATAAAAGTGCACCAGCCGAATGGGGTTGACCCATCCGGCTGGCTTGTCATGTCATTTTGTGGGTAAGATGCCTAAAAACAGCTGGGCCCTCTTGTACGTTTTGCCGTTTTTTTCTTGTTTATTGCAAATTGTTCTTGACTTTTAGCTAATTTTTTTAGGAACGCAGGTTGTAACATTAAATGTGAAAGAACACGGATTCCCACGAACGGGGACGGTTTTATTCTATCGGATTTCTTATACCACGGAGGCCGGGACAGTAATGGGAAAAGAAGGGAAAGCATGGCGCGGCGGATATGCAGGCTGTCGGCTGGACCTCTACCGGGAGCAGGGTCACGGCGAAAATGCGCATCGGCGCGGATCCAGTATTTCGGTTCCCTGTACCGGGGCAGCAATGGGAACAGATGGGGAAAGACCGTGAACGGTGCGTTTACGGTGAAATATTACTATCCGGGCCGCAAGTGCGGCGTGCATATTGATGGGTTGGGCTGGCTCTCTGAACTCGCCTGTGTCATCATCGGCTGAAATGAAAGCCCGCCGGGATTTGCCCCGGCGGACTTTTTGTGTTGGCGGTTAAGCATATTTTACAGCTGTATAGGTAGCCAGTATGCGTCAAAAAAGCGGAAGACATCTCAATGCCTGATAACGCAGCTGGTTATGGTAGTCTCCAATTTGAAATGTAGTTTTATTGCAACGTTCTCAACCGATTTATAAAAGGTCAGATGGTGTCATTCACATGCCGCGCAGAAAAGTGCACAGAAATTTCTTCCTGGAGTAAGGCAAGGGTGTTTAGAGCGGTAGGCAGGTCGTTAACGGGAACCCACACCCGGTCAGGAGGCAGCGGGCCAAGAAGCTGGCAAATAGAATGCCCTGATTCAGAGGAGTGTAATAAAGCTGCTGTTGGCATAGCCTTCCGCTCCATCGAAGGACACGAGATACCAGTCCTGCCACTGGTTGAGGATGGAAAGCCGCGCGCCGTCATAGGCTTTTGCAATCACAGGGGCTGCGGTAGACGGCCGGGAGCGAATGTTGAGATAGCCCCAGTCTACATCAACAACACCCTGACGGATGGGCCCCTCAGAAGTCAAGAAGGGGATTCCAAAGTATTCGGTGAGCGCCAGGACAATGGTTCGGGCAATTTCATCCAGATGGGTTTTGATCCAGGTGGCGTCATCCTCATTATCGTGGTAGCCCAGTTCAATGAATACCGATGGGGCGCGGGGTTGGCGCACCTCCCCTATAGATGTGGTGGCCTCTGTACGAACCCGGTTGGGCAGGGGATAGATTGCTTTCAAATTTTCCACCATGATCTCTGCCGCCCGTTTGCCGTTGGAGCTGCCCGGATAATAGAACACAATGATGCCCCTGGTCCGGCCATAATTACTGGGGGCGGAGGCGTTGGAATGAAGTGCCAAGTGCAGGTCATAGTTGCCTGCGTTGGACGCCCGGATGGAGGAAACGGCGTTCATATCCGGGGTATTACGGTCAAATTGGATACCCGAGGCGTTCAGGTAAGGAACCATGGCATCGGCCAAGCGGTTCATCCACTCCTCCTCGCTGCCGCCGTTTACATACATGTTGGATTCCTGTGTAGACAATAACATATTATGAAGATAGATAAAAATTACTGGTTCCAGTCGCATTCTATGTGTTTATCCTTATAAATTCTGATTTCCCCAATTAGAATGCGCCAAAACTCCTGTTTTTGCTCTTGCTTCATACCGTAGTAGACGGTTTCCCAGCTGTCGGCCAGGAGTTTGTCTGAGGCCTTGAAATTCGGCTTTTCCTGCGCAGCTTCCTCTGCGGCCAGGGACTCGATTTTGCTTTGGTATGTGGCCTGGTCTGCTCTGTATCCGTCCAGGGTGATAAGGTCATTGAGGTAGAGGTCTTTGAGTTTTACCAGCTTGGCCCGGAGAGCCAAAATTTCGCCCCTGTAATTCCGTGTTTTCCTGTCGGCGTAAATGTGCTCGACCTCAATTCCCAACTGTTCCATTTTGTCCCGGATCGACTCGACCAGGAACCTTTCGATGCGCCGCTCCCCAAGATTGGAGTTGTTGGCGCAGGCGCTGGCGGACATATAGTGGGAGGTGCAGTTGTAGTAATAGGATTCCTGGTTCGTGTTCACTCGTCCGCCCATCCGCTGGCCGCACTCTCCGCAGGTAATCAGGCCGGAGAAGATATATACCCGGTTGTTCTCTGTTTTTCTCACGATACGCCTCCGCATAGACTGTATTTTGTCAAATTCCTCTTTGGTAATGTATGGGGGGGTCATACCGTCCACCCCGAAATAGTGGCCGTAGTAGCATGGGTTTTTGAGCATTTTGTGGGCGCTTTGATAGCCCAGGGCCAGGCCAAAGTTCTCGCGGACATACTCAAATGTCCTGACCAAAGATCCGCAAGCCAAGTATTTTTGAAAAAATGCCGCAATAGCCGTCTCCTTTGCCGGATCCTTGATGAAGCGCTTACCGTCAATTTTGTAGCCGGGCGGACAGCTGCCGGTGAGAGGTTCCAGCTTATTACGCTTAACCTCCATGACGGCTTTGATGCGCTCTGAGGTGCGGTCTGCCTCGTCCTGTGCCACAGACAGCATGATATTGATTTTAAGCCGCCCAGAGGCGGTGGAGGTGTCATAATCCTCATGGATGGTGCGCCAGTCTACGTGGTGGCGTTCCAGGACCTCCTGAACCTTGTAGTATTCGGAAATATTACGAAACCAGCGGTCCAGCTTGGTAAAGACAATAAGCTCGCCCTTTCCGGCCTGAACATCGGCGAGGAGCCGCTGAAGTTCGGGCCTTTTTTTTGCGGGTTTGCGGGCGGATATGCCTGCGTCTATGTAAGTTCCAACTACGTTATGCCCGTAGTCCTGTGCCCACTGTTCCAAGGCGGCGGACTGGGCTGCGATGGATAGGCCATGGATGGCCTGCTCCTCGGTGGAGACGCGGATATATAGAAAAACCTGTTTCACTGGAGCCTCCTATTCAAGAAGAAATTGTGCCTGATTCGGGCGGAAAAGATGTGTACTGAGGATATTGATACAATTTTTTAGCCTATGTCCTATATCCCGCATAGACAGTTGTAAAGAAATAGTATGCTTGCGTATAATAGGCAATGCGTTGCCAAGGGTTTTCAATATGTAATATTTCCTAAATAGCATTGCTGCCTTTAAAGCCCCGGTTTTGCCGCAGCGGCGGGCCGTGGGGGGCAAGTGGGACAGGCGGGGCGCATAGTATAAAGCAAACCCCAAAGGAGGTCATGTTTTGAACGAAAATTCCATTGATGTGTTTGGCAAGGCAATGCTGTACATATACCAGGCCAGCCTGGAAAACCTCGGTCTCAAGGGGGAGCTGCGGGTTGTGCGGACGGCAGAATCGAATGCGGGGTGGGCGGCCGGAGCTCAGCAGATACAGCAAAAGGACAGCCTCATGACGCCATAGCGTCATGAGGCTGTCCTTCCAAAGCTGAAAACTTCTTTAACACCCAAGCCCTAGACCTACCGGGCCTTCTCCAGTGCTTATTCCTTTGCCATGGATTCAATGATGGCGTCGGCCAGGGAATCCAGCTCGGCGGCCTTGTCTGCGTGGAGGGAAGAGGCCAGGCTGAGCCGGTCGCCTAGCACAGTCATATTTTTCATCTCGTCTTCCAGGAACTTCTGCATCAAATCACCCGACTTGACGGCCCAGGAGCCGTTTTCAATGATGGCGCAGGTGCGGTTTTGGAAATTCAAGGCCTTCAGGTGCATCAGGAAATCGTGCATCACCGGGTAGATGCCCAGGTTGTAGGTGACGGAAGCGAACACCAGGTGGCTGAGGCGGAAGGCCTCGCTCACCAGCTGGGACACATGGGTGTTGGACACGTCGTACACCCACACGTTGGTGCAACCCTTCTCACAGAGCTTGGCGGCCAGGGCCTGGGCGGCGCCCTCGGTGTTGCCGTACATGGAGGCGTAGGCGATCATCACGCCCTGTTCCTCGGGCTGGTACTTGCTCCACTTGTCGTACTTGTCCACGAAGTAGAGCAGATCCTTGCGCCATACTGGCCCATGGAGGGGGCAGATGAATTTGATCTGGTCCAGGATGCCGCCGGCCTTCTTCAGCAGCGCCTGCACCTGGGGGCCGTACTTGCCCACGATGTTGGTGAGGTAGCGGCGGGCCTCATCGATCCAGTCCCGGTCGAAATTCACCTCGTCGGCGAACAGCTTGCCGTCCAGGGCGATGAAGGAGCCGAAGGCGTCGGCGGAGAAGAGCACGCCGTTGGTGGTGTCGAAGGTGACCATGGCCTCGGGCCAGTGGACCATGGGGGCG
>CAJUQD010000103.1 GCA_910588105.1 uncultured Oscillospiraceae bacterium
GACCGAAGAAAATGCTTTCCTTGTGCTGGCGTACTTCTTTGGGAATTTTGATTTCGATAATCGATCACCTCAGTTTTAGTGTAGTAAAATTTGTTGTTGAATTTTACAGCAGATAGGCGTATACTGTAAGGCAGAAAGGGGCTGAACGGAATGCCGAACATTAAACCTATCTCCGATCTGCGCAATTACAGCGAGGTGCTGCACGACGTAGCTGTGGGTTCCCCTGTCTTTCTGACGAAAAATGGCCGCGGCAGATATGCTATTGTGGATATCCAGGACTACGAAAAGACCCAGGCGACGCTGAGATTGATGGGTGAGCTTGCCAAAGGCCGTAGATCCGGGGAAACGGAGGGCTGGCTTACGCCGGAGGATATGCGGGCACATTTTGAGGAGCGGGCCCATGGGGAATAATATCCGCTACTCCAAAGAGGCCCTCCGTGACCTGGACGATATTTGGGATCATATTGCCCAGGAGCTGCAAAACCCATCTGCGGCGAAACGTGTGGTGGACAGGATCATGGACGCTGTAGATCAGTTGAAAACCTTTCCCCTCATGGGCTCTCCCCTGGCCGCTGTCACGGTTGAAAGCGGTGATTACCGTTTCCTGGTCAGTGGGAGCTACATGATTTTCTACCGGCCCCATGGCTCCGATGTCTATGTAGACCGTGTGCTCTATGGCCGGAGGGACTATCTGCGTATTCTGTTTGGAGATATATCCGGCGAGGAACAATAGGCAAGACCGCCTGCAGATGGGCAGGCGGTCTTTTATGTTGGCGCCCAGTCAATGGTGCTGTCCACCTCGTTTCCCCACACATCCCAGCCGGGGGCGGGGCGGCGGGCGAACAGCTCCACCCTGGGCACGTCCCCCATCAGGGCCTCAATGCGGCGGCGGGCCTCGTCCGGCTTCCGGCTGTGCTCCTGGACATGGGAGATAATGACTTGGTGGACGTTCCGGGCCCGCCGTTTGGGGTGGCCCCTGGTCGCCAGAAGGCACAGTTCCGCGTTGGCCCTCGTCCAATGGCCCGGCCCCCAAAATACCGTGTTGGATTTCCGGCTCAGCTTCACCCAGACTGTAGCTTTGCAAACGGAGCGCAAATTTTTTGCAAATAAAGCCCAAAAATAAAAGGCTTAAAAATCTGCTTTCGTAAATACAGGAAAAGGCGTTTAAGAGGTCGAAAAATTCCTCTTAAACGCCTTTCTTTTACCTGCGACCAGCAGGTGGTTTGTTGCGATTGCCATGTTCCTCGGCAATCAGGTCTTTCCCCGTCTGGCGTTGGTGATTTGGTATGTACTCGAAGATGTCAGCAACATCACAGCCGAGCGCCTCGCATATCCTGTCCAAATTCTCCAGAGTTATCCGTGCGGCGAGATCATTATACAATTCGTTAATGGTCGCCGCACGGATACCTGTTACTCTGGCCAGTTTAGCTTGGCTCCAACGCTTTTCTCCGAGGATGCGCGAGAGATGGTTTATGATCATCTAATCGCCCCTACACAGGATTTTATCTTAAATGTGGGGCGTTGCCTTTGTTTCGGAAGATTGTTCCGTTGTGCGTAATGGTTCAAAAGTTCTTGATGATCAATTCTGCAAACGGCGTCCTGTTGTCGCCGTTGCCCGCCAACGTATTTTTACGGACAACAGCATCAACGTTACACCAAGCGTACAGGTCCCGAATGTAAGCGTCATCATTATAGGACAGAATAAAGCGTCCTTTGATGTGCTTCAGCTGCTCTGCCAGCCGCTGATGGTCCTCTGTCTTAAACGGGCTGTCGTAATACCCCTCCGTGCCAACATAGGGTGGGTCGAGGTAAAACAGGGCATCTTTTCGGTCATACACTCGGATCAGGTCGGCAAAGTCCTTGTGTTCAATGTTGACGCCCCGCAGACGCTCCTTAACCTTTTCCAGGTATGCGGCGGCGTTGTCAATCGTTCTGGCGCTGGTGGCGTAGGTGCGCTGGTCACAGCCGAAACTGATCTTGATGGTATAGAAGAACCGCGCCGCCCGCTGGATATCGGTCAGGCCGCGAGTGTCCAGCTGCGCCAGACAGTCAAAGAACTGCTCCCTGGAGGTCAGCATCCAGTCCAGTTCCTTCTGCACCTCGCCGCAGTGATATTTCACACAGCGGAACAGGTTCACAAGGCCCCCATTGATATCGTTATAGACCTCCAGTTGATTGGGAACTCTATCTTTGCCAAAAAGCACCCACCCAGCGCCACCGAACACCTCAATATAGCGGCCCACGCCATCTGCAGGGAATCTGGCAATGATCTCCTTCCGCAGCTGGCGCTTGCCACCAATCCATCCAAAAAAGCTATTCAATATGCTTCATCCTTTCGTTTTTGGGGCGATTAGATGAAGCAAAACATTAGATAGGGGGGCTGTTCTCGCCCTCCTCGGCCACTTGGGAGAAGTCCTTTGCCTTTGCGCTCTCAAACGTGATCCCGCCCCGCCTGTGGTCAGACTTGGCCATGCTGAGATAGTTGGAGCAGACCACACCGTGGGCAGTCCAGGGCAGCCCCACCATGGCGCTCAACCAGGGCAGCGCCCCGGTGTAACCTGTGCGGACGCAGTAGGCGGCCAGCAGCAGCCCACCCACCGTTACCACCCAAAGCAGCGCCCGAATATCGGTGATCATCTTCTTCGAGTAGTCTGTCCGCTTGGTTTTCTTGCGGCTCCGGGGCTTTTTGCCGCCTATGGTGACGGTCATGCCAGGCCGAACTTCTGAGCGAAGCGGTACAGCACCTGGGCGCACTGCTCACGGGTCAGAAAGTCCTCCCACATCATGTTGGGCTGGCCATCCGAGGCCGTAGTGCCGCTCCCGGCGAAAATGCCCTGGTCTACGGCAAACTTCCGGGCCGCCCGGCTCCACTCGCCGCAGTCGTTATCCCGCAGGCCCTGGCGATACTGCTGCATCGCCGTTTCAAACATCTTATTGAACTTATCCTGGTCCATGTCATCGTCCTCCTTGGGCTTCTCGGCCAGCTTCAGCACCTGGCCGGGGTGGATGGTGTAGGGGCTGCTGATGCCGTTCAAGGCGGCGATGGTTTTCCAGTCCACCCCCGTCTTGGCCCCGATGGCCGACAGGCTGTCCCCGGCCTTCACGGTATAAGTGCTGTACTCCGGCACTGCAGGAGAGGCCCCGCCGCCGTTGTTGTAGGCCCTGGCGTCCACCACCCAATAGTAGGCGGCCTCGTTGCGAAAGGTTGCCGGGTCCCCGTTCAGGCGCTTGTCCCTGGTGCTGGCCGGGTCATTGATGCGGATTTTATTATCCGCCCACCAAACCACCACGAAGTGGCCGCCGCCAGTCCAGGTGCCTTTCTTCATCAGGGCGATCAGGTAGTAGCCCTGCTTCAGATACTCCATGGCCTGGTCGTGGACCTTGGCCTTGGGGTTGTGGTAGCCGTTGGTCCAGGACAGCTGCCAGCACTTGATGCCAAACTCCGCGAACTGCGGGGCGAAGTAGTTGTAATAGGTCCCCGCCTTCAGGGCCTTATACCCATGGGCAATAGACCAGGCACAGGCGTCCTCCGGGGTGTAGGTCTTGCCGGTCATCGTTTCGATCAACATGGCAGCGGCGGTGGGGCCGCACCCGGAGTCCCCGATGGTGCTGCTCTCTCCCGGCACCCGGTAGGGCTTCTTGGCCCACCGAGAGTCAGTCTGGAGATAGGAAACAGGGCGTTTATTCATGTGTCTGCCCCGGCAGTTGGGCAAGCACCTCCTGCATCACCGCCTCTTCCAGGGCGTCCAAATCGTCGGAAATGATCTCCTTGGTCTGCACCTGAGCTTTCTTTGTTTCCATGTTGATCTCCCACACCGCGCCCTCGATCATGTTAATAACGGCCTCGGTGATCTCAATGCCCAAAGCGGATAGCTGCTCCCTGACAAACTGCTGGCGCTTGGCCCCGGAGGGGTCTGTGTCGTGGAACAGCTGCTCCGCTGCCCTGGCGAAAGCCGTGACCAGCTGGTTGATCCGCCCCTGGGTGGTTTTGTCGGTGTTGGCCACGAACCAGGCCCTGGCCTTCGGCACCAGGTAGGCAACCAGGCCCACCACAAAGGCGGCCAGCAGCTTGCCGATAATCTCATAGACTTCCATGCTCATCTTCCTTTCGTTCTTTTCGGCGCTCCCTGGGCTGCGCTGGAGCCGCGCCGTCCTTGCTCCAGCACCCACAGCCATCAGCGGGACATAGGCCACCCACCCCCTTTCAAACGGCTTTTAAGGGCAATATAAAAAGGCCGCACTGTGAGCAGCCTTTCTATCTGAACTTATTGCGCCTGCGCCCCGATCATCCGGGCGATGTGGTAGAGGTTCACCACCGGCGCATTGAAAAAATCATAGCTCCACAGCCAGAAGTCCCCATGTTCCGGCCTCCTGTATTTCTGACACAGGGGATCGCCCCACACCTTATCCCAGCGGGCCTGGTAACTTTCATCCCGCCGTTCCAGGCAAGTAATGATGGCGGCCACCAGCGTCCCGCGCTCCCGGCCACAGCCATCATCGTTCTGGCAGAAATGTTCGCAAGCGTTCTGGCTGATGACCGTGCACACAGGCCGCCCCTTAAAAAGGATGAAGCCCTCCCTGGCTTCCAACACCGTCCCATAAGGGATATTCACCGGGATGCCGCCAATGCCTGTGAACCTGGCCCGCTTCCTGGCGATATAGCTGTTATGCTCCATCGGCAAGCTCCTCCACAGCCTCGGTCCATCCATAGACGCCTGGCTCCCACACGTTCCCGTCCTGGTCGCTGGTCCAGTGCTTCTCCCCATGGCTTACCTTGGCCCCGGCAGAATAGGCGTCGTGCGCCCCCACAGGGGCGCTCCAGGCGGGCCACTCCTCTGTTGGGTCTGCCGTTCTTGCCCACAGGCTGGAAGCGGCTTCCGGTGTCCACCCCTCTTGGGAAGTGTGATCCTGAATACACCGATAAAGGTTCCCACCATACCGGCGAAGCTGGCCGGTCTTGTAGTTGACGGGATAGGCCCAGTTGGCGAAAAAATCAGCGTGTTCCCCCGCTGTCACATCGTCAATGCTCCCGGCTTCAGCCAAGGTGACAAACATGATCCCGCCCGTGGCATTTGCCTTGGTAATCTCTGACCCAACATCTGTTTCTTCCAGCATGACCATTTCCACCCCGGCCAAAGCTTCCCGGCCCAACAGGTGGTAAACAGTCCCTTCAAAAACTGTCATCGCCAGTGATAAAATGTAAAAAAACGCCGAGGAAAAAATGTAATTTT
>CAJUQD010000104.1 GCA_910588105.1 uncultured Oscillospiraceae bacterium
CACACCTCCCCCCTCCTCAACAACCGTTCTTTTCCACCTCAGCTTTTCCCTCCGCAAAAACCGTTTCTTGCGCAAATGGACCGCCGATGGTGAAAAATGCCGATATTTGTCTTGAACTATCCAAATCTGAATGATATGATAAATTAGGAATGATACACTGCGTTCATCAAAAATCGACCGCTCAAGTTTCTCTGGGAAAATTTGAAAAAACAGCAATGGGGGTCTCTACATGCCGACAACTCAACGCCCATATGAGTTTATCACAGAAAAAATCCGCGCTATCAAAGACGCTTACCCCTCCCTGCGCAGCAGATCGGACGCATATTCATTTTCCGCGCTATGCATCAAATCAAGCTTTTATAAAAACCCTGCCCTTGTCCTCAATGAATCGGGATTTGAAGACATGATAGTCGACGGGCCGTATGACGGCGGGGTTGACATCCTGTTAAGCGATCCCAATACCGAAGGGGCAGACCTTGTCATCGGGCAGTCAAAATTTTATACGTCCATCCAGTATGACGATGTCCTGAACGCCATGACCAAGATGGCGCTGTTTTATAAAGATATGATTCGCGGCCAGTATGAACAGGTAAACCCCACGGTGCAGCGCAGGTTTATGACGCTGCTGTCTGATATTGGCGATGAGTCAAAAATTCGTTTTGTATTCTACACAAGCGCTCCCCAGTCCGGGATCCACCGGGACAGAATTGAGAAGAAATTCCGCGAGCAGTTTACAGAAAGCAACAACATCGACGTGTCCATTTTGTTCGCAGATGATCTTGTGGACGAGATCAAGGAATCCGAGTCCAGGCGCCCGGCCGTGGAAGCCGGAAAAATCCAAATTGATAAAAGAGGTAACGTCCTGCTTTATGGCGACGGGGCGGCGATTGTCAACGTTTCCGCCTTTTCCATAAAGCAGCTGTATGCCCGGCATAACACAAACCTGCTTGCCCGCAACCTGCGCTATCATGTGGCCGGGCGCGACATCGACAACGCCATCAAAGAAACCATTGCCAGCGACCCGGACTCATTTTGGCTCAAGAACAACGGCATTACCGTGATTTGCGACGATTTTGAGATTGACGGCAAGGATGTAAGGCTGAAAAATTTTTCCATTGTCAATGGCGGCCAGACCACTTATATGCTCCATAAAAGCACAAGCATAAACATGGGCAACGACCTGTACCTGCCTTGCAAAATTATCAAAATTGCGGGCGATGCGGAAGACGACAAAAACCGCTTCGCCTTGTCCATCGCCAAAGCCACCAATTCCCAAAAAGCCATCAAGCCTGTTGACCTGAAGGCAAACTCACCGGAACAGGTCCGCTTTGTACAGGCCATGCGAGAGGCCGGGATTTTCTACCAAACCAAACGGGGCGAAGCAGTACCCCGCGCATATCGGATGCCTTACCTCAACTCGGATCTGGTGGAAATCGGCAAGCTGTGCCTGGCGGGTATTTTTCAAGCGCCCTGCCTCAGCCGGGCCAAGCCCTCCTCCCTCTACCAGGAAAAGTACTATGAGCCGATATTTAACGGCAATCAATCGCAGATCGCAAAGCTGTGCAGGGAACTGCTCTACATGGATCATTATTTCCGCACCGTGTACCAGCGCAGCTTTGACCGGGAAAACAGCGCCATGCCCAACGCCAGCGCCAGAATATCCTTTGCCCATAACGCCAGGACGATTTGCGTTGCGTTTGCCGCCTTTGCGGCGCGGTACCGGCAGAAAAACATATCTATCCAGGATCTGGCGCCTATGTTTGATGCCTCCTCCCCGGAGAGCGTATTGGATACGCTTTACGAAACATTCCGGGAGCTGGGGCAGCTTCAATATTTTATTCCGCCGCAGCAGTTCGATAACAAGGAGCGATACGACGGCATATTGAACAAATTGTTCTCTGTTATCATTGATGCCGGCATCACCAACTACTCCATGGCCTGCCGCTATGAACCAACCCTGACGGCCACAAACTATCTCAAGCGGGACAAAAATTACTACAACATCCTTGGCGACCAGTGGTCCAACATATGCAATGGAATCAACAATATTTTTGAGGAGATCGGAATGTGACGCCCTGGCCCGGGATGGATTGGTGGCATGTGATGGCTGAGCTGTTGTTTTCCCCCGCCCTCTGGTGGGGGATCGGGGCCGGGTCGGCGGCCTTTGCCGCCTTGGCCGTCTTTCATAAAAGGCTGTCCCCGCTGTGGGCGGCGCTGTCCGCGCTGTGTATGGCGGGGGGCGTCCTGCTGGCCCTGCTCCAGGGCCGGACGCTGGAGGACGCGCTGCCCCTGGCGCTGGCGGTGGCGGCCATCGCCTTGGCCGGCCTTTGCCGGAAGGGGGGCGGGGAATGAATTTCAACACCCTGGAATACCTGCTGTTCCTCCCGGCAGTGCTGGCCCTCCACTGGGCCCTGCCCCACCGGCTGCGCTGGATGCTTCTGCTGGCGGCAAGCTGGCTGTTTTACTTCTGGTGGGAGCCTGTGGCGGGGCTGCTGCTGGTGGCCGTGATTCTTGTTACCTGGCTGTGCGGGCTGGGCGCGGCCCAGGCCAGGTCCCCCGCAGCCAGGGCGGCCTGTCTGGCCGCGGCGCTGGGGGCCTGCCTGGGCTGCCTGGTTCTGTTCAAATACGCGGGCTTTTTCGCCAGGTTGGCCGGGGGAAGCCCCGCGTGGCGGCTGCTGCTCCCCGCCGGCATCTCCTTTTATACCTTCCAGTCCCTGTCCTACGTGCTGGATGTATACCGCGGCCAAACCGCCCCCGAGCGGCACTTCGGCTATTACGCGCTGTTCATCTCCTTCTTTCCCCAACTGGTGGCCGGGCCCATCGAGCGGTCCGGCCGCCTGCTGCCCCAGCTGCGCCGGGAGCGGAGCCTGTCCCGGGCCCAGCTGTCCGCCGGGGGATGGCTGCTGCTGGCCGGATACTTCAAAAAGGTGGTGGTGGCCGACGGCCTTGCCCCCCTGGTGAACGGGGTATACGCCGCCCCCGGCACGGCGGGCGGCCCCGAGGTGATCGCCGCCACCGTGCTGTTCGGCCTGCAAATATACTGCGACTTTTCCGGCTATTCCGACATCGCCCGGGGGACGGCGCGGCTTTTGGGCGTGGAGCTGATGGAGAACTTCCAAACGCCCTACGCCGCCCGGTCTGTCCGGGAGTTCTGGCGGCGGTGGCATATCAGCCTGACGGCCTGGTTCACCGACTATGTCTACATCCCCCTGGGGGGGAGCCGGAAAGGCCTGCCCCGCCAATGCCTCAACATCATGGCGGTATTTCTCCTCAGCGGATTGTGGCACGGGGCGGACTGGACGTTTGTGGCGTGGGGCGGCATCCACGGCCTCTACCAGGTTTGCGCCGTATTGGCCGTCCGGCAGAGCGGGCCGCCCGTCCCCCAGGACCGAAGCCTTGACGTCCTGCGCCGGGGGGCGACCTTCGCCCTGGTCACCTTCGCCTGGCTGTTTTTCCGCGCGGAGAGTATGGCGGACGCCTGGACGCTGCTCTCCCGCCTGGGGGCGGGCTGGGGCGTGGCGGAAGCATACCTGCCGGCGGCGCGGCAGCTGCCCTTCGTGGCCGCCGCCCTGGCCTGCCTGCACTTCCTGGAGCGTTTGCCCGCCTGTCCCCCCGCCCCTTCCGGGCGAAAAACCCTGGCCGTCTCAGCCCTCCTGCTGGCCATCGGCCTGGGCTGGTGGAGTTCCCTGTCCGGCGGCGGCGGGAACGCCTTCATCTATTTTCAGTTTTAGGTGCTGTGGCTATGAAAAAGACGGTTTTGGCCTGGCTGGCCGCCGCCCTGGCGCTGCTGGCCGTCCCCGCCATGTTGCTGGTCTGGGGGTTCCTCCTCCCCGCCCAGTACGGGGAGACTTTCATGGGCGAGCTGAAGCATAAGGTACGCTATCTGGATGAGGCCCCCGGTCCCCGCATCGTCCTGGTGGGGGGCAGCGGCGTGGCCTTCGGGGTGGACAGCGCGCTGATGGAGCGGGAGCTGCCCGGCTATACGGTGGTGAATTTCGGGATGTACGCGGCCCTGGGCACCACGGTTATGCTGGAGCTGTCCCAGGAGCTGATCCGCCCCGGGGACATCGTCATCCTCATCCCCGAGCAGCAGGAGCAGACCCTGTCCGGCTTCTTTGACCCGGCGGTGATGTGGCAGGGGGTGGACGGGGCATGGGGGCTGCTGCGCGCCCTGCCAAGGGAATATTGGGGGCGTATGGCCGGGCAATTCCCCTATTTCGCGGCGGACAAGTGCGCCGCCGTCCTCCGGGGGCAGCCTCCCCAGGGGTCGGGGGTGTACCGCCGGGACGCGTTCAACGCCGCCGGAGACGTGGTATCCCCACTGTGCGCCCGGAACGTGATGGAGGGCGGCTATGACCCCAATACCCCCATCCGTTTTGACCCCGGGCTGCTCTCAGAGGAGTTTGTCCGCAGGGTGGCCGCCTACGCCCGGGCCGCGGAGGACTGCGGGGCCGTGGTATGGTACGCCTTCTGCCCCATGAACGCGCTGGCAGTGGAGGGGGCGGCGGGCCCGGACCAGTTTTTCGGCGCCGTACAGTCGGCACTGCGCCTTCCTGTCATTGGCGACCCCAACGCCAGCGTGCTGGACGCCGGATGGTTCTATGACACCAACTTCCACCTGAACGCCAGCGGGAAAACCGTGTACACCCGGCTGCTGGTCCGCAATATCAAGGCCATGCTGGGGGACAGCAGCCCCACGAACATCCCCCTCCCCGCCCAGCCGGAGCTGGGGCAGGCCGCCCTTTGGGCGGGGGACGACAGCGACGCCCCCTGCTTTGTCTTTGAGGACCGGGGCGGCTGGGCGGCGGTGACCGGCCTCACCTCGGAGGGGGCGGGCCGGGAGCGGCTCACAGTGCCCGCCTCCTGGGACGGCCTGCCCGTTGCCGCCATTGACGCCGCCGCCTTCGCCGGCGGGATGCGCCTTCAGGAGATTGTCATCCAGCCCAGCGTCCACACCATCGCCGACGGCGCGTTTGAGGGCTGTCCCACGCTGGAGCGGGTCATTATGCGCTCCGGCCAGCCCTCGGGCTGCCGGGTGGGCCAGGGACTGCTGGACGGCACGGACGCCAGCATATATGTACCGCCTGAAGCGCTCTCCCGTTACCGTTCCGACTATTTCTGGTCGGTTCACGCCGCCGGCATTCTGCCGGACGGCGGCTAGGCGCCGTTTGAAAATTGGCAATATGCCCAGCGGCAAGGAATTTTTTCG
>CAJUQD010000105.1 GCA_910588105.1 uncultured Oscillospiraceae bacterium
GTGGAGCGGGGGAAAAGCCGGAAACGTTGATACTGTAGGCTTACCTATCGCTATATACCCGGAAATAGTAGTACACGCTCTGCCATTTGGGATAATCGCTGGGCAGCATTCGCCATTGTATTCCACCTTGGATTACGTATAACACCGCACAAAACACATCGTATAAATCATATTTTCGCGGCCGGGTTGTTTTCTTTGCTCCTTCCAAATCCTCTCGGATCAGCTTATATTCTTCCCGGCTGATATCACTTGGATATTGACGCATTTTCCCCAACTCCCGCTTGTTTTTCTCTATTATCTGCCTCTCGCTCTCTTTTGTCAAAAGATATTAAACAGGCTCTTAAGCGATTTGAGGATTTTTTCCTGGTATGCGCCTGTACTGGGCAGGCGGCTTATCTGGGCTGTGGGGAACTCGCCGGACAGAGCGGTGAGCGTCAGCAGCAAATTTGCCAGCGTGTCCTCGGGCGGTATCTGCTTACTGCCAGCAGCCATATTGACACCACCTCTTTTCACTGTTTTTTACCGTGGGTGCGTATAACTTCGGTATTTTTCATACCGGCCCAGGGAGGGAAAATCCCCTGCCGCACAAGGCTTTGCTGAAATTTACCGAGGGTCCCAAAACGGAAGCTCCAAAACAGCCCCAAATGGGACCCCTGTTTCGAGGGTACTTTTCCTACAAATCCGTGATGGATTGCAGCGCCGCCTGACGCTCCGCCAGCCACTCCGGGAAGTGCGCGCTGTCCATGATGGAGATGCGGGTGCAGTCCGTTTCGCCCAACTCCGTGGTGTTGTAGGCGTCGCACAGCAGGCCGCTGTCATCGGTCAGAATAAACGAGGCGGCCACGTCCAGGAACTGCTTCAGCTCCAGATTGTCGTAGTCACGCACCCGGCGTTTAGGCAGGTCCTGACAGTAGATGTGGGAGAAGCAGACCACACAATGCTGGAACCGGGGCATGGGGTGCTCTCTGGTGTACTGGCTCATGGCGGCGGTAAAGGGGTCAAGAAGATATTCCGTACTCTGCCGCTGCTTCCGTTTTGGGAGCAGACAGGGCAGCGTGATTTCCAGGACGTCACCCTTTTTCTCCACATTGATCCCCTGCATGACGGCGGCGGAGGTCAGGTACTCCTCCTTCTTGATGCTGGTGGTAGAGTAGATCAGGTGCCGCAGCCGGCAGGCGATATTCTCCGCCCTCAGCGCCGCGTCTGTGGACAGCACCTCGTAGTTATCGGGGTATCGCTGGATGTCGGTGGTGTTCATGGCGTAAAGTGCATTGGTCAGCCGGTTCAGGTCGGCTAAAATGGATGTAATTCGCTGGGATAGGATCGCTCGGTTCAAGGCTGTCCTCCTTTCTTATTCTCGCTGATAGTATTGAACTTCCCCCTCCGGGGAGACAGTGCAGTAGCCCCTGGCGTTGGGAATGTCCAGCTCCGGTATCTGCTCCGGCTTGTCCACCAGGATCAGATAGCTGGACACCTCCTCCGCCGGCGCGGACAGGATGTGATTGATCAGGGTTTCTTTGCCGGACGCGGCGTGGATGACCTCGTACACTTCCCCATCCGCGAAAAAAATCAGCTTGGCGGGGAAATCGCCCACGGAATGGAACTCCACCCGGTCAATGAAGTCCGCCAGCACCCAAACAGAGGCCAGCAGCCCCTTGTCCACGTCCTCAGCGCACTCCGGGGCGGCGCAGTACAGGCCGTCGATGTGCCAGATGCGCCCCTGCTTGGTCAGATAGGACAGGAGATTGCGTACCTTGTCCCGTTTCCTGGGGTAGAGCCGGAGAAGCTGCTCCTCCGTCAGCACCCGGTACATGGTAATATCCCGCAGGATGCTGGCCGCCTCCTGTCCATAGATTTGTTCTCTCGTTTTCATATTCTGCCTCCCATACGCATGATTGCCGTATTATTGGCGTATTCCGATGGTATTAAAGCGGCGTTTATACGCACAGCATAAACCTCTGTACGCATAAACGCCGTATTACCGCTGTATCAAAACCACTGTACGCATTACCGAAGTATCGTGGGCGTATCGAAATCAGAGGACGTATAAAAGGTGTATTACAGCCGTATTATCGCCGCCTGAATACGCATCACCCCGCTTCCTGCCCCTCGGCCCGGTTCAGCAGCTCTTGAAGTTCCCGGCGGTCGGTGGTGATCAGCTCCTTCTCCATCTGGCTGCACTTGATTTCCACCGTCACATTGTTGTTATTGGTACTGATGAGGCCGCTGCCCCGCTCGAAGTGGGTAATCTCCATGACCTCCGCCTCGGAGAGATGGAGAATAGTTTGAACGCGCTGGGCCTCCTCGTCCTCCAGGTTGAGCAGGATCTTTGTCTTGGCATTGTTGATGATACCCTTGCCGTACTTGCCATCCTCCAGAGCAAAGAAGTCGTTGAGGTCCTGGGTGGCGCAGATAGCGGAACCGCCGTAGCCTCGGATGATCTTGAAAATCTCCAGCACAAACTCAGCGACCAAACGGTTGCTGCTGGCTCCAATGAGCTGCCAGCACTCGTCGATGAAGATGGCCTTCTCCACCGTCCGGTCCTCCTTGGCCTTGTCCCAGACGAAATCCAGCGCCACGAACATCCCCACCGTCAGCAGGTCGCCGGTCAGCTCGGAGATGTCCAGCACGATGTACTTGTTGTCCAGGGATACATTGGTCTGCTGGTTGAAGGTCTTGGCGGAACCGTTGACCAGCCGGTTGATGATATTTGCCAACCGCCGGGTGTCCTGGGACTCCTTCAGTACCTCATACAAGTCCCCCAGCACCGGCATGGTGCGGTATTGGCCGGGGTGGTCGGGGTCATCCAGGGTGCCATTCTCATGGGTGATGCCCAGCTTGGCGTAGGTGCGGATCAGGGCGTCGTCCAAAAGCTGCCGTTCCTCATGGTTCATATCGGGAATGAGCAGGCTGAAAAAGATATGCAGCCGCTGGATTTT
Organism: uncultured Oscillospiraceae bacterium; assembly: GCA_910588105.1. Lineage (GTDB taxonomy): Bacteria > Bacillota > Clostridia > Oscillospirales > Oscillospiraceae > Enterenecus. The sequence goes on from CAJUQD010000105.1 coordinate 2,940, forward strand.
CGCCGCCAGCAGGGACTTGTCCACCCCGCCGGGGCCATCCAGCAGCTCGTCCACCGATTTGTCCGCCCGTCGAATCTCCATAACGTTGATGCAGTTTTTGGAGGCGGGGGAGATCTGAATGAACTCGCCGCCGATATTGGTGCAGGCCCGGTGAAACTCATGGCCTTTCAGCGGAGCCACAATGAACACCTGTATCCCCTTCCGCCGCATCCGTAGAGCCATGAGCTGCATGGTGAAGGTCTTGCCCGCCCCGCTGGTGCCGAGGATCGCCATGTTAGCGTTCTTGTAAATGCGGGAGTCGAAGATGTCCACGATAATCAGGGAGTTGTTGTGCTTGTTCACCCCCAGCAGGATGCCGTTGTTGTCGCACATCTCATAGCTGGTGAAGGGGTAACAGCTGGCCGCCCCCAGGGTTAGCACGTTCCGCTTGGATCGCTCATACAGCCGCCGCTCCAGGGATACCAGGGGCAGGGAGGATAAAAAAGCCTGCTCCTCGCAGAAGGAACAGGGCTGAATATCCATATCCTGACTGAGCAGCAGCTTCTTCATCTCGGCCACCTTCCACTCCAAATCCTCCACATTGTCCGCCGTGATGGTAATGAGCAGATTCAGGTAGTAAAAATCCTCGTTGTTGCTCAGGCCGTCTTTGAGAAGATAGCCGCTGCGGATGGCGCTGTCCAGGTCGTCGAAGTCGGTGTTGGTATCGCTGGTCTCCTTGATCTTGCTGCGGTTGATACGCAGCTGCTGGCCCAGCTTCCGGATCATCCGGTCCTTGGGCTGGCGGGAGAGAAACATATCCATGTCGATCCCGTCTCCTGCGTTGACCAGCAGGGACAGCCAGCCGGCGGGCACCTGGGCCTTGTAGCCGTCCGAGGGCACCAGCAGATAGGCGCAGTACACGCCGTCAATGCAGATATACCGCCCGTGGGTCAGGTCAATACGGGAGGGCGCGTAGAAGTCGTTGGATGGAATGGTGTCCAGGGGCCGCCCGGCCACCATGTACTCGGCCAGCACCTCCTTGACCTTTTGAGGAAAGGGCTGCTCGTTGCTGGCCTGACGGCAGAGGACGTTATACAGGATCTCGCAGGTGGCTTCGTCCTCATTCTCGTGGTTGATGACCTCGTTGCCACACTGACGCAGGTAGTTGGCGGCGGTGCGGGCGGCGGTCTGGAGGGAGGCGATAGCCTCGGCCTCCTCCTGGCCCCGTTTTGTGCCGGGCAGCGGCTCATGCTCAAACACTAGGAAGAAGCGCCGGGTGATGGCTTCCCGGGAGCCAAGCTGCTGGATCAGCCGCAGATAGTCCTCTTGCAGCTGACGGCAGCGTTCGTCCGTCTCCTGGGCCAGCTCCCGGCGTACCGTATCCATGTGGCGGTTGATGTCCGCCCGCTTGGTCAGCACCTTAAACTGCACCTTGACCGGGGCGATCTTCAAGTAGCTGATAAAGGAATAGATGATACTGCGCTGTTCCCGGGCGCTGCGGAGCAGGAAGTTGACCGGAACCACCTCGATCAGCTTGACATAGCGGTGGTCTCTGGTGTAGATGATACCGTTGGCGACCTTCTCAATGGGGATGTAGTCTGCCAGAGGGTTAAGGGGCCGCACCTTTTCCTCCGGGTCCAGGAAAGTTTTGAACTGGTTGACCTTGCGCTCCTTCAGATCGACCTGGAACCGGCTGCGGCTTTTCAGCTGGGCTTCGTCCTCTCCGGTATCGGGAGCAGACTTTTTGCCCCGCGACCAGGTGGGGAGCATGGACAGCTCTTTGCCGTCCCTCCCCCTCGCCGGGGCGTCCTGTGACAGCACGCGGCGGTTGCGCAGATAGCTGAAGAAAAGCAGGATGAAGCCGGACAGACTGCTTCCTCCGACTCCAATCAAGGCCAGGAGGACAAGGGGCAGGGCTGTCAGGCACAAAATGATGATCCGGGCAGTCAGGGAGAGGCCCAGGCTCATAACCGGCAGGCCGACAGCGGCGCCCAGGATGCCGGCCTCAATGACGTTCCGGGTCTTGAACATTCCGCCCATCAAGGTGCCGCCCTCAATAAAATTGGGTGGGATCAGGTAGCTGTCCCGCTGTTCGTGTTCCATACAATTCG
>CAJUQD010000106.1 GCA_910588105.1 uncultured Oscillospiraceae bacterium
ATGTCAGCTTTGAGGACAAGCAGCAGGTGGTGGATTTGATGATTACCGTCATTCGCGCCACCAGCGAGAAACTGCAAATCGAGTGGAAAATCTGACGGCGGGCATACCGTCAGGCCAGTATCTTTTTATGCCCTTGTCCAGTGTAGTTCTGGAGAGCCTAAACAACTATAAAGTTGGAAGGCCCGTTTTTGCTATTTGTGGCGCTTTGCCCGGTCATGGATCAGGCCGCTCGTGGCGGGGCCGTCCAGCAGCCGCCCATCGGCGGCAAACCGGGAGCCGTGGCAGGGGCAGTCCCAGCTGTGCTCCTGGGGGTTGTATTTCAAGGCGCAGCCCATATGGGGGCACCGGGGCCGGGTGGGGGTGAGCAGGTTCAGCATGCTTTCCCCGGCATTGACGGCCAGCTGGGGGTGGAGGATGGAACGGGAGGGGGAGAATACGGCCTGAGAGGGATTGTCCCGCCCCAGCACGAGAGCGGCGGTCAGGGTAGCCGCGGCCATGGAGGAGGTCATCCCCCACTTGTTGAAGCCAGTGACGGCGTATATCCCGGGCAGACGGGGGGAGTACAGGCCGATATAGGGCGCGCCGTCCAGGGACATGCAGTCCTGGGCGGACCAGCGGGCTGAAGGGTGGGCGCCCGGGTAGTGGCGGCGGGCGAAGTCCTCCAGCCCGGTCCACCCGGTCCCCGGCTTGCCGGTGCGGTGCCCGCCGCCCCCCAGCAGGAGCATGTTGTCATAATTGCGGAAGGACAGGCCCTTGCCGCTGGCATCCACATACATCCCGCCCAGCTTCGGAGCGCCCTCCAGCGCCAGTACATAGGAACGGCTCTGGTACAGCTTGAGCCAATAGGCGCCGAACTTGTTCAGAAACGGGAAGTGGGTGGCCACGACGATGTGCTCCGCCTTAATGGTTCCATGTTCCGTGACGGCCCGGCCGGGCTCCACCTCCAGCACCCTGGTATGCTCGAATATGGGCAGTTTTTCCGCGATGGTGGCGGCAAATTTCAAGGGGTGGAACTGGGCCTGGCGGTCAAAGCGCACCGCTCCCGCCACAGGGAAGGGGAGTGGGAGGTCTTTTGCCAGGGCGGCGGGCCGGCCCAGCTTGTCCAGGGCAGCCAGTTCCCGCTCCAGCTCCCTGGGGTCGTCCAGGGAGTAGACGTAGTTGGGTTTTTCCTCAAAATCGCATGGTATGTCCTGGCAAAGGGCCCGGATGCGGTTCAGCGCTGCCCAATTGGCATCCAGATAAGCCCGAGCCCGCTCTGTGCCAAACCGCCTGAGCAGCTTATGGAACACCAACCCGTGCTGTACGGTGAGCTTGGCGGTGGTGTTTTTGGTAACGCCGCCGCAGATATGCCCGGCTTCCGCCACCACGCACCGCAGCCCGGCCTGGGTGAGTTCGTGGGCGCACAGCAACCCCGTCAGCCCGCCGCCGATCACCAGCGCATCGGCGCGGATCTCCCGGCGCAGGGGTTCGAATGTTGGAAGCTGAGCGTTTTTTTCCCAAATGGACTGCACAGCGCATCACCTCTTGGGAGGTAGTATGCCTGGTTTGGCGAAAAATATGACAAGGAGGGCCGCTTTTGCGGCCCTCCTTGTGTCAAATTGGCTTCCTTTTAAAAATAATGAATTTACTCAGCACGTAGTTGACGACGACGACCACCACGTTGGCGGCGAGCTTGACAATGGCGTCGCCGTGGAGGACAACGCCGGCGGGGAGCCGGACGGCGGCGGAGCCGAAGTGAAGCAGATCCACGAAAAACCACAAAATGCCCAGCTCCAGCCCTAGGGTGAACAGCCTGGAGACGGCCATCTGCCACAGCTCCCGCAGGGCTACCCGCCAGGCCCAGCTTTTGGATTCAAACACGAACAGCTTGTTGACAAAGTAAGCGAACAGTACGCTCACCGCCCAGGCGGCGGCGTTGCCGGCGAGGTAGTGGATGTGGAGCCCTCCGGTGAGCAGCAGGTAGGCCGCATAGTTGACCAGGGTGGTCATCACGCCCCAGAATACATAGCTGACGATCTCCCGGTGCTTTTGCAGCAAGGCGCGGACGGCGGATATCATAGTGCCATGCGGTAGATGGCCGCCATGTCCGCCTCATACAGCACCTTAGCGGAGCCCTTTTTGCCGCCGGAGCTCTTGGCAAAGGAGGCGGCCATGGTCAGGATCTGATCCTCGGTGGGTTCCACCCCCAGCTCCTTCAGGGTGACGGGCATATGGATGGAGCAGAAGAAGTCCTCTAAGGCGGCAATGCCCTTGAGGGCGGTCTCCTCATCGGACGCCCCCGGCTCCACCTCCATCACATCGCGGGCAAACTTGACAAACCGGGGCAGACAGTCCTTGTATACGTACCGCGCCCAGCTGGGCCAGACGGCGGACAGCCCCGCGCCGTGGGTCACGTCGAACATGCCGCCCAGCTCGTGCTCCAGGCCGTGGGACACGAAATCCATCCCGTCTGCCCCCAGGCCTGTAAGGTCGTTGTGGGACAGGGAACTGGCCCACATCACCTCCGCCCGGGCGTTGTAATTGGCGGGGTCGTCCCGGAGGATGATGGCGTTTTTCATCACTGTACGCAGGAGGCCTTCGGCGATCTGGTCGGTGAGCTCCATATTGCCCCCCTGGGTGAAGTAGCGCTCCAGGGTGTGCATGAGGATGTCGGTGCACCCTGCAGCCGTCTGGTAAGGGGGCAGGGCGGCGGTGAGCTCGGGATTCATAATGGCCAGCCTGGGGCGGCAAAGGTTGTTGCGGTAGCCCCGCTTCTCGCCGGTATTCTCGTTGGTGATGACGCTGCTGTTGCTCATCTCGCTGCCCGCGGCGGCGATGGTGAGCACGCAGGCCACCGGCAGGCAGGCCTTGGGGGTGCGCTGCCGGTCATAGATCTCCCAAACGTCGTGCTCCGGCTCCGCCACGGCGTAGCCGATGGCCTTGGACGAGTCGATCACCGAGCCGCCGCCCACCGCAAGAATGAGCTGCGCGCCAAACTCGCGGGCCAGCTGCGCCCCCTCCCGCACCTTGGATACCCGGGGATTGGGCACCACGCCGCCCAGAGAGGCGTGGGCAATGCCTACTCCGTCCAGGGAAGCGGCTACCCGGCCCAGCAGGCCGGATTTCACTGCGCTGCCCCCGCCGTAGTGGATGAGCACCCGGCTGATGCCCAGCTCGCGCAGCAGTGCGCCGGTGCGCTCCTCCACGCCCCGGCCGAAAATGACCCGGGAGGGAGCGTAATATTCAAAATTAAACATGGCAAACGCCTCCTGATAAGGTTGTTCTTTGTGGAACTGCCGGACAGCCGGCAGGGCGGAGACGGGGATTTTGGCCGGGCCTCCAAAAGACATTATAAACGAAAATGGACGGTTGGCAAGTCTTTTTTGCAGGGGTTGACAAAACTCAGCCCGAGGCTGTATAATAAACGGGAAATGACGGATCGAAGCCGTCAAAGGGCCGCCGAAGCGGCCCACGCAGACCTTTGCCTCTGATAACGTGTGTCCGAAGGCACGCAGCGCCCCTGAAGGGGAGCGGCGCGTCTTTTCGCGTTTTCAGAGGGATTTTTATGTTTAGGAGGAAATGAGTATGGCGTGTTTTTTGGTTCCCGCCGGAGAGGCGGCTGTGACCACCGTAGTAGGCAAACTGGGGGGCAAGAAATCCCGGGGCGCTGCCCATGAGCAGGCGGGCACCGGGTTTGGACGAAAGCTGAAGTGGCTGAGCAATATGCTCTGGGGCGGCAGCGCGCTGCTGGCCTTCGAGCACGTTTGGCACGGGGAACTCACCCTTTGGTTCCCCTTCCTGAGCGCGATGAACAACCCCGCGGACACAGCGGAAATGCTGGCCGAGATGGGAAGCGTAGGAGTGGCCATGGCCGCCGGCGTCACCCTGGTGTGGGTGGGTATGGTGACGGTGTCCGCCGTCCTGGAAAAGCGGGCACAGTCCAATGAGCCCGTCGAAGAAGCGCAGTGAGGGCCGGCCGATGACCCTGCTGTGCGCGGTGTTTGCCGCCGTGGTTTCCACGGCGGTGTGGTATACCAGCCCGTCCGCCCGCGAACTGGGGGTGGGGCTGCTGTGCTGGATGTTCTGGGGCGCGTCGTGCATGTGGCTGGCAGACGCGGTTTTTGGGTACATCGAGCTGGGCGCGGCCTGCTTTACCCCGGAGCCGGGGGCGCTGCTCAACGACCTGTTCCTGGGACTGTCCGTCATTGCCCTGGCTTTGGTCATCTGGGTTACGGCTCTGCTCATCCGGGATCCGAAGGGGGTTGTCCGGGGGAAGCTGGCGAAAAAATGACGTAAAAAGTTTGGTACGCTTTTGGTGATATATGCTCTAAGCGACTTGTTAATTCACTGATTTTTCGGTGATAGGCGAGGACAGCTTAGAGCATATTTTCATTTAAGGAGGTCTGTGCCATGGCAAAAACCAAGATTGCGCTGCTGTACGAGAGGTTGAGCCGCGACGATGAACTGCAAGGCGAGAGTTTTTCAATCCAAAATCAAGAGTTACTATGTAAAGGGTGGAGTCACCACCTAATACATATGACTGCGGTTCATTTGTGGCAAAATGGTACATAGCAGTTGTAAGAAAGGCGGTGAGAACACCAAAATCATGCGTTTTCCACAACTGCAATTAATATTTTGCTACAAATGAAAGGAAACGATTATGGAACTGACTTATACAAAAGTAGGAGATTATTATATCCCAGACCTCACCTTGGATGATGATGCCGACTATGAAATCGGCGTGTATGGCAGGATGCGTGAACGATTCTTAGAGGAACACCACCACGGCACCTATACCAGCCTTCTCCTGACCGGAAAACTGTGGAAACACCTTGCCGACATTGATACCGCCTGCCATGAGCGCATGGATTTTCTTATCTCGGCTATGGCGAAGCAGGATGGCGTGACCGAAGCCCTAAAATCGGCTAACCAGATGGAATGGGTGGGCCGGATGAATAAGAAGCTGTACCAATAGGCTAAAGCCTTTTTAACAAAGTGCGAAAAGCGGCA
>CAJUQD010000107.1 GCA_910588105.1 uncultured Oscillospiraceae bacterium
AGCTGTTGGAGGCCGGCGTGCACTTCGGCCACCAGACCCGCCGGTGGAACCCCAAAATGGCCACCTACATCTACACGGAGCGCAACGGCATCTATATCATCGACCTGCAAAAAACCGTGAAGAAGCTGGAGGAGGCCTATAACTTCGTCAAGGATTTGTCCGGCAACGGCCAGTCCCTGTTGTTCGTGGGCACCAAGAAGCAGGCCCAGGACGCCATCCGGGAGGAGGCCGCCCGCTGCGGCATGTTCTATGTCAACGCCCGGTGGCTGGGCGGTATGATGACCAACTTCAAGACCATGCGCACCCGTGTGGACCGCCTGAACCAGCTCAAGAAAATGCAGGAGGACGGCACCTTCGATATGCTCCCCAAGAAGGAAGTTATGAAGCTGCTGGGCGAGATCTCTAAGCTGGAAAAGTACCTGGGCGGTGTGGTGGAGATGCGCAAGCTCCCCGGCGCTCTGTTTGTTGTTGACCCCCGCAAGGAGCGCAACGCCATCAACGAGGCCCGCAAGCTGAACATCCCCATCGTGGCCATCGTGGACACCAACTGCGACCCCGATGAGATCGACTATGTCATCCCCGGCAATGATGACGCCATCCGCGCCATCAAACTCATCTCCTCCGTCATGGCCAACGCCGTGCAGGAGGGCCGCCAAGGTGTGGACGCTGCCCCCGCCCCCGAGAAGGCCGAGGAGTCTGCGGCCGAGTAAAGCCTGCTTTTTTGACCAGTGGTTCTACAGCGCCCGCCCGAGGCGGGCGGGCGCTTCCTTTTCACAAAATTGATTTTGGAGGTAACGACAAATGGCAATTACTGCTCAGGATGTAAAGGCCCTGCGGGAGATGACCGGCGTGGGCATGATGGACTGCAAGAAGGCCCTGGCCGCCTCCGACGGCGACATGGACAAGGCTGTCGAGTGGCTGCGCGAGAAAGGTCTGGCCGCTTCCGCCAAGAAGGCCGGCCGTATCGCCGCCGAGGGTATGGCCTACGCCTGTGTCATTGACGGCACCGGCGTTGTTGTCGAGGTCAACGCCGAGACCGACTTTGTTGGCAAAAACGAGAAGTTTGTGGACTTCGTCAAGGGCGTGGCCGCCACCGTTGCCGCCTGCGCCCCCGCCGATATGGACGCGCTGATGGAGTGCAAGTACAACGGCACCGATCTGACCGTCACCCAGCAGCAGCAGGAAATGGTGCTGGTCATCGGTGAGAACATCAAGGTCCGCCGCTTCGCCCGCTTTGCCGATGGCGTATCCGTCCCTTATATCCACGCTGGCGGCAAAATCGGCGTACTGGTCAACCTTGACGTTACCGGCGGCATTGACGCCACTGAGATCGGCAAAGACATGGCCATGCAGATTGCGGCCTTGAATCCCCGCTTCCTGGACAAGGGCCAGGTCACTCAGGAGGTTCTGGACGAGGAGAAGAAAATCCTTCTGGCCCAGATGGACAACGACCCCAAGATGGCCAGCAAGCCGGCCCAGGTCAAGGAAAAGATCGTAGCTGGCAAGCTCAACAAGTTCTACGCCGAAAACTGCCTGCTCCAGCAGACCTTTGTGAAGGACAACGAGGTCACCGTGGAACAGTATATAAATGATACCGCCAAGAAGCTGGGCGGTTCCATCACTTTGAAGGACGCTGTGCGGTTCGAGAAAGGTGAAGGCATCGAAAAGAAGCAGGAAAACTTTGCCGAGGAGATCGCCAAACTGGCGCAGTAATCTCGTTTGAGCTTGCCCCACCCAAAACCATCCCAATTCTGCTCCCAATTTTGTCCTGTTCAGAGCAGCGTTGAGAGCAAGCCCTGAGTAAAAAAGAAGAGTCCAGAGTAGTTCATTGCGAATTGCTCTGGGCTCTTTTTTGTTGTCCTTTTGGCGGCGGGCCGGGGTAATTCGGAGGGTTTTTGATAGAAAAAATTGAGAGCCGGTGCCTGACCATTCTTTGGACAAGCCCTGTTGGGAGGGCGTTGGGAGTGAATTTGGGAGGGTGCGCTGTGGACATTTTTGAGCGAAGAAAGTGCCCAAACGAAAAGTAAGAGGCACATAGTGTTTCAAAGAAATCGAATTATTCTGAGTTTTTGACACAGAAATTTGATTTAATCCCGGAAAACTGCATCTGGAAAAGTCAATTTTCTGGGGTTAATTCCCCGGTGAGACGCAAAATTTGGATTAAATCAAAAACGGGGTTTAATTCGTCAAGTCATATTTTGAATTAAAGGAATCGTGGAGAAGCTTGATATTACCGATGAGGAAGCAAACGAGATTGGTTTGCATGCTCCTAAGCCGAGGTTATCTGCAAGCAATAAAAAGGAAAACGAAATAAGGAAATCATCCGTTTAGGGCACAATGCTTAGAGTCGGCATATTGGGTAACAAAAACAGCCTCAATATACTCTGTCAAATTCATGTTCAAGGTGCTGTTTCGGTCGCTTGTGTACAGCTGATAAGGTACTTCCGCTTCGGTACGGAACGAAGAAGTCGTCGTTCCGCCGCCATGGAAAAACATCTCGGAGGTTGCAGCCATGCCATAGCAGTTCCCACCCCAAGTTTTATTCAGCATGTTGTTATAGACAGTGTTGCCCTGTACTTTTCCAAAAACCAATTCGTAACGTTTCTTTGGAATCTGGTAGGAGGCGGAATACCCAAAAGCCGCATGGTAGTTTCCGAAACGATAGGTCAGGCCGGATAGGAGATCGTCGCTTTCGGTTTCCCACATGGCGTACAGGGTAAGGTCGCTGGTGACAGGATATTCGGCTTTCCACTCCGTCAACGTCCGACCATCTGTGGAGTAACCCCAGCCCAGGAATTCCGCATTAGAGGCCCTGAGGATCGGGAGTGTGACCGTCTTTCCCTTCTCAACCTTCTGCGGTGCGGGCGGTGTGCCGGTTGCCCCATTATGAGAGGAAGATTTTTCTTCTCTACAACTGAATAGCGGGCGGCCCCGGGTGAACGCGGGGAGCCGGGCGGCGGGTGCGCGGTGACTTCTCCCACGGGAGGACGAGCGACCAACACCACCGCCGCGAGTGGGGAACCTGCCAGCCCCACGGCCACGATCCGCGAGGGACAAGCTGGCCGCTTGCCGCTTGGGGCCGCCGCACAAAACAAGGGAACGCCGGGCCGCTACTCGCTGTCTTTTGACGGGCCAAACATACGGGCCCGGCGCTCCCCATTTCAAACAAGTTCGAGACAAGTTGTCCCAAGGTGAGGACAGGCTAGCAGGCAAGCGTGGCGGCAACCGCATTTAGGGCAGACAAACCCGCCCGACCACCGCAGATTTTCCAGGTGCTCCCGGCATTTCCTCTCAGTCCCGAACTCTTTCATGAACGTCCCCAGTTGATATCCCTTTTTTTCCATGACCCATTCCCTCATTTCTCGGTTTCATGCCCCGAGTATATCAGCTGATATATCCCATAATCCGGGCTTTTCGCTGGCTGTTTAAAAGGGATGACCACATAACCTAATAGCAATGCCTGCCCCGAAAATGGTTGCAAAAACCGATGTCCCATGCTATGATGGTTCTGCGCGGTCCTGACTGCCCCCGGCGGGCCGTCCCGGCATCCGGCCGCCGCAGTCCGTCCAAGACAGAAAGAAGGGAATCCGCATTGAAAATTTGGAAAATTGGCTCGGGCGCGTTGTCTGCCGCCCTCAGCCTGTTTGTGGTCTGCCAGGCCTTTTGGGGCGGGGCGCTCAACCTCCTGGCCGGGGAAGCCCCCTCCGGCGTTGCCGGACTGGTAGTGGCCGCCACGCTGCTGGCCGGCGGCATCATCTCTATCGTCACCAGCCGTGGCAGCTTGGGCGCCGACATCGCCCTGATTACGCTGCACGGACTAGGCGCGCTGGTGGGCTTCACCATGTCGGGCCGCTACGCCGATTTGATGCTCTGGGCGCTATGGTCCTTCCTGTGTGCCGTGCTGGCCCTGGTGGACTTCGTGGTAGCCTACAACCAGGACGACAACATTTACGAGGACTTTTCCACCCACGTCCCCCAGTCGGGCCCCCCCACCCTGCGCGCCGTGGTCATGGAGCCCAACCAGAAAAAGCGGGAGGCCGCCATCGACTCCCTGCCGGAACACGAGGCCAAGAGCTACCTCAAGCAACTGGTCACCGCCTTCATCAACCGGGAGCCCATCAAGCCCCCCGGCATTGACGACGATCCGCCCGCGGGGCACACTGTTTTGACCGTAATCATCTCCCTGGTTGTTGTGGCGGTGGCCGGGGCTATTATCTTCTTTACGGTTCAGAGCCTTCTGCCGGACGGGGATGGGCCGGGAACTGTCCCCTCCCCCAGCGCCCAGTTCTCGGAGGAGCCCAGCGCCCCGCCCACCCCCCAGCCTTCTGAACCGCTCCCCTCCGCCGGGCCCTCAGGGAATTTGGGCAATTATTACGTGGAGATCAAAAGTGCCGTACTTACCTCGGATTACGGAGGGAGCCCGGCCATCCTCATCACCTACTCCTGGACCAATAACAGCCAGGAGACCACCAATGCCCTGTCCGCCTTCATTGAGCGGGCGTTTCAGGACGGGGTGCAGCTGGACTCGGCCACCATCCTGTCCACCAATCCCCAGTATTCCTCCGGCACCGCCCTACGGGATGTGCGCCCCGGTGCCACCACCGATGTGCAGCGCGCATACCTGATTTCGGACAGCGGTTCCCCGGTGGAGTTCGAGGTTTTTGAGTTCCTGGGCGATTCCGAAGCCGGGGTATCCATAACCTTCGATCCGGCTTCCCTCCCCGCCGTGGAGTGAGGGGGCCGTGACCGCCAACCAAAGGGAATTCCGCCGGGCACTTTCGGCGGGAACAACCGGGGAGAACGGCCCACCGCCGTCCTCCCCCTTTCCTATATCCTGTGCGTGAGGGAACGCTATGCAGCCGCAGTATATGACGGTGACGGGCTACGCCCGGGTGTCCACCGAAAACCAGCTAAGAACCTGTATTCATATTCGCTTGAGTAAGGTATGGAAATGGGAGATTTTAACCATAGCCTCGGCAGAAGAGA
>CAJUQD010000108.1 GCA_910588105.1 uncultured Oscillospiraceae bacterium
TTCTGTATCATACCCTCATTATAGCACCTTTTTATCTATTGGTACAGCTTCTTAGGGCTTGTTTGAAAATTGTCAACACGCCCAATCGGCGGGCCTTTTTTCCGCCGAGCCGCGTTGCTTTGCCTTGAAATACACAAAGTATTTCTGCGCCAAATCGCCTTGCCCAGCGAAAAAATTCCTTGACGCTGGGCATATTGCCAATTTTCAAACGGCGCCTAGTAATAGAGTGATAAATTCCAATCTTTAGAGTAAAGGAGATGTTTCCCTTGACCCATTTTGAAAACATTGCCGCCGCCCTGAAGGGCCGCGGCCTGGACGCCATGCTGGTCACCAGCGATCCCGGCGAGTTCTACGCCGTAGGCTTCCGCGGGGAGGGCGCGGCCCTCATTACCCCAGACAAGACCTGGTACTACACCGACTCCCGGTACATCGAGGCCGCCCGGCAGCTCATCTCCGGCGCGGAGGTCATCCTGTGGACCGCCGGAAACGGCTTCCGGGAGCAGATTGCCGCGTTGGTCAAGGCCCACGGCGTGGTCAAGCTGGGCTTTGAGGAGGAGTTTATGTCCGTGTCCAGCCACACCGCCTGGACAAAGGCGGTGGAGGCCCAGTTCGTCCCCGCCTCCGAGCTGCTCACCACCCTGCGACAGGTCAAGGACGCAGGCGAGTTGGCCGCCATGCGGGAGGCACAGAGGGTCACCGATGAGGCACTGCTGGAAATTTTGAACTTTATCAAGCCCGGCCTGACAGAGAGCGAGGTGGCCGCCCGGCTCACCTACATCATGGCCCGGAAAGGCGCCGAGCGCAACTCCTTCGACCCCATCGTGGCCTGCGGCGCCAACGGCTCCAAACCCCACGCCGTCCCCGGCCCCGCCGTCATCCAAAGCGGCCAGTTCGTCACCATGGACTTTGGCTGCGTGGTCCACGGCTACTGCTCCGACATGACCCGCACCGTGGCGGTGGGCCAGCCCACCGAGGAAATGGAGCTGGTATACAACACCGTTCTGTGCGCCCAGCTGGCGGGCATTGCCGCCGCCCACGCCGGGGTCACCGGCAAAGAGGTTCACGAGGCCGGGGCCAAGGTCATCGCCGACGCAGGCTATGGCGAATACTTCGGCCACGGCTTCGGCCACTCCCTGGGTATTGAGATCCATGAAAACCCCGGCTTCCACCTGCGCAACGACAAGCCCATCCCCGCCGGGGCGCTGCTGTCCGCCGAGCCTGGCATCTACCTGCCCGGGAAATTCGGTGTGCGCATCGAGGATGTTATCATGCTCACCGAGGGCGGCTGCATCGACATCACCCACTCCCCAAAGCAGCTCATTATATTGTAAATTTCAAGTATTCCCACCCCAATGGGGTGGGAATACTAATTTGCGGAGAATAAAAAAAGCCCCGCCGCGCATACTGACCAGGACGCGCATAGATCGGCGCAGCGTGACAACATCCAAGCGTGAATCCCTCGCGAGCAGCACAGTTGGGGCGCAGCGAGGGAACGGGACCCCCGCGAAAGCATCTTTCAGCTTTCGCAGGGAGGGGGGGGACGCAGTTTTTGCCGCAGGCAGAGACGGAGTTGAGCGGACTTTTCTTTGACGAAAGGCGGCGACAGGCTTGTCAAACTGGAAAAAACGCCTGGAAGCGGGGGCACTGGCGCTGGTGGCACTGGCCCTGGCCGCCGTTCCCTATTGCCCGGCAGCGGGGGGCGGGGATCGGCAGGCCCTGGGGGAGGCAAAAATCCCCGCCGGGCCTTATGTGGCCCTCACCTTTGACGACGGGCCCAGAGATGCCACCACCCCGGTGCTGCTGGACGGTCTGGCCCAGCGGGGGGTACGCGCCACCTTTTTTGTCATCGGGGAGAATGTGGAGGGCAACGAACTGCTCCTCCAGCGCATGGAGGGGGAGGGCCACCAAATCGGCCTGCATACCTATCACCATAAGATGCTGGATCAGCTCAACGCCGCCGGCTTCTACGCCGAGGTGGACAGCCTGCGCGCCACCCTTACCGCCCTGGTGGGGCGGGAGGAGTTCATGCTCCGCCCCCCCTACGGCATGATGAACGCCGCCACCCAGACCCGGGCCGCCGCCCCCATTGTGCTGTGGTCGGTGGATCCGGAGGACTGGTCCGACCGGGATACAGCCCGGCAGGTATCCGTCATCCTGGACAACACCCAAGACGGGGATATCATCCTCCTCCACGACATCTACCCCGCCAGCGTGGACACCGCCCTCCAGGTGGTGGACGCGCTGATGTCAAAGGGGTTCCACTTCGTCACCGTAGAGCAACTTTTCGCCATCCGCGGCAAAACGCCGGAAAACGGGAAGGTATACCGAAAGCTGCCTCCCGAAGAATAGCATAAAAAGCCCCCTGGCCTGTGCCAGGGGGCTCGTCCTATTTTCTCTTACTCCTCTTGGGAGCCGTCCTCCTCATCCTCGAAGGACAGCGCGAACTTGCCGCCGCACGCGGGGCAGTCCACCACCCCGGCGGCCAATGCCTCATCGTCCACCAGCAGATCCTCCCCGCAGGTGGGACAGGGAATCTCGAAGAAGTCCTCTTCCCCGTCTTCGCCGCCAAAGTCCGCGTCCTGCTCGTCCTCATCATCGAACACGGCCTCTTCCAGATCCGCCACCGCGTCCCCCAGGGTGTCCAGTTCCTCATCAAACTGGTCCATGGCGGCATCCATGCCGTCCAGCTGCTGGCCTACCTCACGCAGTACATCCAGCACCTCGGAGAGGATGCGGGCCTCGCCGGATTTTTCGGTGTCCAGCCTTAGACCGTCGAACAGGCCCTGGATATAGGCCACCTTCTCAGTTATGGTCATGATACGCTCCTTTTTCTTGTCACGGCCCTCACAACGGCTGCGCGCTTTTATGTTGTCACGTTCCGCCTGTTCGCCACGCGCGGCTTCACTTCGGCTCGGATAAAATCCGCCTCCGCTGCGCGGCAGCTGGCCTTTGCCTCGCCCTGCTCCATCCGCGCTGCTCACCACAGCTCCGCGCTTAACCCTTGCAGCGCTCCAGGTACTCGCCGGTGCGGGTGTCGATGCGGATGCGGTCGCCGGGGTTGATGAACAGGGGCACCTTGATCTCCGCGCCCGTCTCCAAAATGGCGGGCTTGGTGACGTTGGTAGCGGTGTCGCCCTTGACGCCGGGGTCAGACTCGGTGACCTCCAGCTCCACAAAGTTCGGAGGCTCCACGCCGAACACGCTGCCCTTGTAGGACATGATTTTGCAGGTCATGTTCTCCTTGACAAACTTGAAGTTGTCCCCCAGGACATCCTTGTTGATGGGGGTCATCTCATAGCTCTCCATATCCATGAAATAGTACAGGTCTCCGTCATTGTAGCTGTACTCCATGTCCTTGCGATCCACAAAGGCCTGCTCAAACTTGGCGGTGGGGTTGAAGGAGGTCTCAGTGACGGCGCCGGTGATGACGTTTCGCATCTTGGTGCGCACAAAGGCTGCGCCCTTGCCGGGCTTGACGTGCTGGAACTCCACCACCTGCATCACTTTGCCTTCCATTTCGAAGGTCACGCCGTTGCGGAAATCGCCTGCTGTAATCATTGCCATTGGTATCGTCCTCCAATATCGAAGATTTATGGTTTATCCGAAATAAGTCAATACATTATACCCCATATTCTGTGGGATTGCAAGAGGTTTTCCGCAGGCCCTGCCGTTTACACATTAAATCGGAACAAAATGATGTCCCCGTCCTGCACCACATATTCCTTGCCCTCGGAGCGGATCAGCCCCTTTTCCCGGGCGGCAGCCATGGAACCGCAGCTCTTCAAGTCCTCAAACGCCACCGTCTCCGCCCGGATAAAGCCCCGCTCAAAGTCGGTGTGGATCTTGCCCGCCGCCTGGGGGGCCTTGGTTCCCCGAACAATGGTCCACGCCCGGCACTCGTCCTCCCCGCTGGTGAGGAACGAAATAAGCCCCAGCAAGGTGTAGCTTGCCTTAATGAGCCGATCCAGGCCGCTCTCCGCAATGCCCAGATCCTCCAGAAACATGGCCTTTTCCTCTGCGGGCAGCTCGGCAATCTCCGCCTCCAGCTTGGCACACACCGGGATCACCTGGGCCCCCTCAGCCGCCGCCCGCTCCAAAACCTGACCGTAATAGGGCACACCGAATGGGTCGGAAAACCCTTCCTCATCCAGATTTGCGGCGTAAATTACCGGCTTGAGGGACAAAAGCTCACTGGTGGCAATGAGGGCGGCGTCCTCCTCGTCCACCTCCCCCAAGTAGGAGCGGGCGGATTTTCCGCCGTTAAGCCAGTCCCGCAGGCCCTCGAACACCTCCGCCTCGTGGTTGAACTTCTTGTCCGCCTTCGCCGCCTTGCGGGCCTTGTCGATGCGCCGCTCGGCCATCTCCACGTCTGCCATAATGAGTTCCAGGCCGATAATGTCCATGTCCCGGATAGGGTCGGTGGAGCCCTCCACATGGATTACATTCTCGTCGTCAAAGCACCGCACCACGTGGACAATAGCGGCGCACTCCCGGATATTGGCCAGGAATTTGTTCCCCAGGCCCTCCCCCCTGGACGCCCCCTTCACCAGACCCGCGATATCCACAAACTCCACCACGGCCGGTGTGGTTTTCTTCGGTTTATAAAAATCGCTCAGCCAATCCAGGCGGCTGTCCGGCACGGCCACGGTGCCCACGTTGGGGTCGATGGTGCAGAAGGGATAGTTGGCGCTCTCCGCTCTGGCGTTGGTGATGGCGTTGAACAGGGTGGACTTGCCCACGTTTGGCAGGCCGATGATGCCTAATTTCATAATTTCACGTCTCCTCGTTTTGTGTTTTGCGTTATTATAGCATAACGCCGCCCGATTCACAATAGAAAATCGGATGGCGTGCAACGTTGCCCTGGCGGGCCGCTCCGGGCAGAATCGGAGACGGGCCGGAGCGG
>CAJUQD010000109.1 GCA_910588105.1 uncultured Oscillospiraceae bacterium
GGTATCTGCTGAAAGTCCAGATATATCAACCATTTTCAAGGACAGGATGTGTACTCCCGTGACAGATAAAAAGGATCCTCGTCATTCCATGCACGCTCCATCAGTATTTTCCCCAGTATAGCAAATTCCACTGTCAAAGTCGAGGGCGTCATCCTGGTTCATTTGGCTGGATTTCTTTCCCCCGGCGTGATATAATGCGGGGCTGATCGAACCGCGAGGAGGACGGCCCCATGAAAAACCCCTATCAGAAAACAATTTACGCCTGCTTCACAGCCTACATCGTCCAGGCTGTTGTGAACAACTTTGTACCCCTGCTGTTTCTGACCTTCCAAAGCAGCTACCACATTCCCCTGTCCCGGATCACCCTGCTGGTCACGTTCAATTTCGGCCTCCAGCTGCTGGTGGATCTGGCTTCGGTGGGTTTTGTGGACCGGATCGGCTACCGGGCCTCTATGGTGCTGGCCCATGCCCTGGCCGCCGCGGGGCTGGTCCTGCTGGCCATTCTGCCCGAGATCCTGCCCAGCCCGTTTCTGGGCATCCTGCTGTCCGTGATGGTGTACGCTGTGGGCGGCGGGCTGTTGGAGGTGGTGGTCAGCCCTGTGGTGGAAGCCTGTCCCTCCGACCACAAGGAGCAGGCCATGAGCCTGCTCCACTCCTTCTACTGCTGGGGCCATGTGGCGGTGGTTCTGCTGTCCACAGTGTTTTTCGCCCTGTTCGGCACAGCGCATTGGCGGGTGCTGGCGCTGGCCTGGGCGCTGGTTCCGCTGGCCAACCTGTTTGCCTTCCTACGGACTCCCATCCCGGCGCTGATGGGGGAGGGCCAGCGGGGCATGACCATCAGGGAGCTGGCCCGGAACAAAATGTTCTGGGTATTCCTGCTGATGATGCTGTGCGCCGGGGCCAGTGAGCAGGGGGTGAGCCAGTGGGCGTCCACCTTTGCGGAGAAGGGCCTGGGGGTCAGCAAGTCAGTGGGCGACCTGGCGGGCCCCATGGCCTTCGCGGTGCTGATGGGCACGTCCCGGGCCGTTTACGGCAAATACGGGAATCGGCTGGATCTGGACCGCTTCATGGCGGGCAGCGCCCTGCTGTGCGCGGCCGCCTACCTCTGCATCGCCCTGGTGCCCAGCCCGGCGGTGGGGCTGGCAGGCTGCGCGGTGTGCGGGCTGTCGGTGGGCATTATGTGGCCGGGGACGTTCAGCAAAGCGGCGGCAGGCCTACCCCGGGGCGGGACAGCGCTGTTTGCCCTGATGGCCCTGGCGGGGGACATGGGCTGCTCCGGCGGGCCCACCTTGGTGGGCATGGTGTTCAGCGCGCTGGGGGATGACCTGAAAAAGGGCATTCTGGCTGGGATCGTGTTCCCGGTGCTGCTGCTGGTGGGGCTGGCGCTTAGCCGGAAAGGTAAAAGGGTCCCTGTGTAAAATTGGGAGCAGCCGGAAGATTTATCACTTTTGTAGCATCTCTGCTCAAACTTCCGTAATAAAAACCCGCTATGCTAACACTTGCAAGAGATGCTCTTTCTTTTTCATTCTATCCTCCATCCTTTAGAGCCGGGGCGGAAATGCCCCGGCTCTCCTTCTGCCTATGAGAAGCGGGCTTTTTCAATTGGAAGGGCCCGCATTTTGATTTCTATTTACCCTGATATAATCGCCCCGGCCCATCCAGACCTGCTGGGGAAAATTCTCTGCGGTGAACCGCTGGAACCCGCCGTGGTAGTCACCCGTGACATAGATACTCACGCGCTGGCCCTTCCCACGCATTCGATGATCTGCTCAACCTCCGTCCCGTCCTTGAAGCGGATGGACAGCCGCTCCCGGTCCAGCACCCGCATGCTGCTGACGAGCTGCCGCACCGTATCATCCTGGAATTCCCCAATAGAGCTGTCCGCGGCCTCCAGCCTGCCGGTGATGGTTCGCACCCGGCTGTCGCATTCGGTGTTGGCGTGGCCCTCCCGCTCCAGCTCGCCCTTCCGGGCCAGCAGGGCGGACATGGCGGCAGTCACCTCCGTGATCCGATCATCGTACTCGGTGTTCTTCGGCCCCGCCTCTGCCGCCAGACGGAACAGCCGCATCTGCTCCTCCTGGAGTGCCCGCAGTTTGGCCTCCACAGCGGGCAGGGAGGTGTCGCCCCCCGCCTCCGCCAGGGCGGCGGCAATGCAGTCCGCCAGTGCCTGCCGCGCCGTCTGCTGCCGGAACAGTTCGTTCATGGCGGCGGTGACGGCGGCGTGGATCTCAGGCTCCTCCAGGGTGGGGGCATGTTTGCAGATCTTTTTGCCATGCTCCAGCCGGTTGATGCACCGCCAGACGTACCGCTTTTTGCCATGGGGCATATAGGTCACCCGCCGGTAAGGGCTGCCGCACTCCCCACACACCAATAGCCCGCCCAGGGCGTATTTGCCGCTGTATTTGCCCTGCTCGGTCTTGGTCTTGTCCGAGGTTTTTCGCAGGCTGGAGCGCCGCGCCATCTCCTCCTGCACCTTCTGGAAGGTGTCCCGGTCGATGATGGCCGGGTGGGCGTTCTCCACATAGTATTTGGGGAGCTGCCCCTCGTTTTTCACCTGCTGGCGGCTGAACAAATCCAGGGTGAAGGTTTTCTGGAGGATGGCGTCACCCATGTACTTCTCGTTTTGCAGGATGTGCCGCACCGTGTGGTCGCTCCACTGGGTGCCGCCCCGGGCGGTCTTGCAGCCGTCCGCCATCAGGTCGCGGCAGATCTGGCCCACGCTCTGCCCCATCAGGTACCGGGCGAAGATGCGCCGCACCGTGGGGGCCTCCTTCTCATCAATCTCCGGCTCCCCGTCCTCACCCTTGCGATAACCCAGGAAGTTGTTGAAGTTGTAGTGGACGATGCCCTGCTTGAACCGGGCGCGGTGGCCCCACTGGATGTTGGAGGACATGGACTCACTCTCCGCCTGGGCCTGGCTCATTAGGAAGGTGAGGATCATCTCGTTGGCCATGTACAGGGTGTTGGTGTTTTCCTTCTCGAAGTACACCCCCACGCCGCATTTTTTCAGTCTGCGGATGTATTCCAGCCCGTCCAACGTGTTGCGGCAGAACCGGGAGACGGATTTGGTGATGACCAGGTCGATCTTGCCCTTTTCCGCGTCCCGGATCATCTTATTGAACTGGGTGCGCTTCTTGGTGGAGGTGCCGATGATGCCTTCATCGGCGTACAGCCGTACCATCGTCCAGCCCTCGGTGTCGGCGATCCGCTGGGTGTAATACTCCATCTGGGCGGTGAAGCTGGTCTGCTGCTCCTCGCTGCCGGTGGACACCCGGCAGTAGGGCGCCACCCGGAGGTGCTGCTTTCGGATGTCTTTCTGTGTATATTTGGGGTCTGCCGGGGTGACGGTGACCTTTTTCGGGGCCTTTACCGCAGCGTTCATGCGCTTTCCTCCTTTGCCTCTGTGATGATCTGGCCGTTGACCAGCTCCAAGTCCACGGTCTTATCCGGGGCCAGCCGGACGGCCCGCACCGCTGTATCCAGCAGGGCGGACAGGGTATTGGCATCGGCGGGACCCTCCTCCAGCCGCGCCCGGAGCTGCTCCAGGTCATGGGCGGGGGTGGGGTCCGGGATCTGGCTGTACCGCTGGGCCGCAGCGGCCAGGGCCAGGGTCTTGATGTACCCGGGATTTTCATCACCCCGGTTCAGGGCCAGGGTCAGCTCGTTCTGGAGCCGGACGGCCTCCATGTCCACCCCGGTCTGCCGGGGTTCGGGGATGATAAGCAGGTGAGGGGCTTGGGCCAGTTCCCGGAGCAGCCCATCCACCAGCCCAGCCAGGGCTTCATCATTGAGGGAGATGCTCTGCCCGCAGCCCGGGTTTTGGCATTTCCAGTGAACCAGACCGTGGGAGCGGTTGCCCCGGATCATCTTCCCCCCGCACAGGCCGCACACCACTTTGCCCTGGATGGGCCGGATATCGGTGGAGAGCGGGGCGTAGGTGCTGCGCTCTGTCCGCAGGCGTTGGGCGGCGGTGAAGTCCTCATCGGACACCAAGCGGGGCCAGTTATCCGCACCGATATATTTGGAATTTTCCAGAATCCGCTTCACCATGTTTTTGTTCCATGCAGCAGTATGCTGATGGTAGCGGATGCCCTGCCGGGTCATATCCTCCGCAATGGCCAGGAGGGATGCCCCGGCCTGATACTGCCTGAAGATGTACCGCACCGCGTCCGCCTCCTGGGGGTGGGGCTGGATCAGCCCGCCCCGGACTTCATAGCCGAAGGGAATTTTTCTCTGCCATGCCATGGTTCACACCAGCCTTTCAACCAGCTCCAACCCGTTGAGGAGCCGGAATTTCACGACCTCCGCCGACACCACCGTAATCCGCTCCACCAGGTTCTCGAACAGCTCGGGGGTGACCTCGGTCTGCCATTGGGCGCCCTCCAGGTAGTTCAGCATGGCCTCCGTGGTTTGGATCTGCTCGTCCCCATCGGCGGCCTCCAGCACCTTCCGACGCAGGCGGCGCAGATCCCGCAGCCTGCGGCCCAGCCCATCAGCCTGGGATAAAGCAAGGGCAGAATTGATGCACCCCTTGCTTTTCAGCCGGATGAGCACCAGATTCTGCCCTGAAATGTTCGCTATTTCCTTGTCAATGTCTGATAACCGCTGGTTGGAGCGCAGCTCCCGTTCCCGGATGTCCCTAAGCTGATCCAGCAGGGGCTGGAGGAGTTCAGCGGCGTGGAGCGCCAATTTGTTGTGCAGCCGCAAGGTGGCAGCGGTGAGCACTGCTTCGGGAATCTGGGGGATGGGACACAGCTCTTTGCTGTCGTTGCGGCGGTTGCAGACCCAATGCACCATTCCACGGGTCACTTTTTTGCGGCAGGCACAGCCGCAATGTCCGCTGTCAACGCCAATTTGAAATTGTAAGAGCCTGTTTAAAATCTTTTGACAAAAATG
>CAJUQD010000110.1 GCA_910588105.1 uncultured Oscillospiraceae bacterium
CCGTGCTTGTCCGCGTTGTCCAGCAGGTTGCAGAACACCTGCCGCAGCCGCTCCGGGTCGCCGCTGATGAAGGGCAGTTCCTCTGGACACTCGGTATAATCCAGCTCCAGCTCCTTGCGGCGGAAAAACTCCCGGTAGGTGTAAACCGCGTCCTCCAGCTCCGCCACAATGTCGATGGGCTCCACCGACAGGTTGAACCGACCTGTCTCCATCCGGGAAAACTCCAGCAGCTCCTCCACCATGCGGGTGAGGCGCTGGGCCTCGGACACGATGATACCCATGCCCTTCTTCACGTCGGCGGCGTCCCGCACCTCGCCATTGTACAGCGTCTCCGCCCAGCCACTGATGGCGGTGAGGGGAGTGCGCAGCTCATGGGACACGGAGGATATGAACTCCGACTGGGTGCGCTCCGCCTGGTCGATCTTCATGGACATGTCGTTGATGCTGTCCACCAGCTCGCCCATCTCATCATCGGTTTTTTTCTCCATCTGCACACCGTAGCTGCCTGCGGCGATGCGCTTGGCCGTCTCAGTCACCCGGATCACCGGATCCAGCACCGAGCGGATAAAATAGGAGGCGATAAGCCCCATCACCAGCAGGATAACCAGCCCGATGGCGGAGGTGACCAGCAGCATCCGCACCATCTGGGCGTGCAGCCGCCGCAGGGAAGTGGCCATGCGCACTACGCCCACCACCGCGTTGTTATAGATCACCGGGGCGGATGCGGAAATTACCTCGTCTTCCGTATCCGGGTCCTGGCCGATGTGGGTCCTCACCCGTTTCTCGCCGATGGCAGCGGCCACATCAGGGCTGTGGGCGGACGCGCCGGATATGTCCATCATGGAGGACATGAGCACCCGGCCCCCGGCGCTGAGGATCTGCACCTCAATTTCGTTTTTCTCCTCGAACTGGTTGATAAACTGCCGGGCGGTGGACAGGTAGGTGGTCTCGGTGTAGTTACGGAACATCCCAGCGGCGGTCTGTGCCTTGCTTTCCAGCGTGGCCAGGATGGTGGAGGTATAGTAGCTGTACATGGCCAGGGAAAAAGCGCTCACCGCCACGGCCACCACCACCAGGGTGACGGCCAGCGTATTGAACAGCCAGCGGCGGCGCAGCCGGCCCCGGCCCGGCCTTTTGGCGGGGGCTTCCGGCAGGCCGTCCTCCGCCGCCCGTTCCCGCTTGGGGCCTATGGGCAGCAGCCTGCGCCGCTTCTGACGGTTTTCCTGTTCCATCCTCTCTCCCCTCCTCTGCCCGGCTTCCACCCTGCTTTACGTCTCCCACTCGTATCCATATCCCCACACCGTGCTGATGTGGGCGGGGTTTTGGGGATCATCTTCCAGCTTGATGCGCAGGCGGCGGATGTTCACGTCCACAATCTTCAGCTCGCCCAGATACTCTTTGCCCCAGACGGCCTCCAGGATCTCCTCCCGGGACAGCGCCTTGCCCGCGTTCTCCATAAACAGCTTCACGATGGAGTACTCCACCTGGGTGAGCTTGACCCGCTTTCCATTCTTCTCCAGCGTCCGATTGCGGGTATTGAGCAGGAACGGCGGCTGGCTCAGCTCGTCCGCATCCCGCACAGGCACGCCACCCGTGCGGCGGAACAGCGCGTCCACCCGGGCGGTGAGCTCCGCCGGGGAGAAGGGCTTGGTCACATAGTCGTCCGCCCCGGTCATCAGGCCGCTGACCTTGTCCATCTCCTGGGTGCGGGCGGTGAGCATGATGATGCCCATCTGGGGATTGCCTGCCCGGATGCGGCGGCACACCTCAAAGCCGTCCATTTCCCCGGGAAGCATGATGTCCAGCAGAGCCACCTGCACATCCGGGTTTTTCTGGATCAGGGCCAGTGCCTCTTCCCCGGTACCGGCCTCAATGGTATCATACCCCGCCCGCTTCAGGTTGATGACCACAAAGCTGCGGATGTTGGTCTCGTCCTCCAGGACTAACACTTTGCGCATATGGAACCTTCCCCGCTTTCATAATGAACATGCGCCTGCCCTCGCGCTTTTCTGCTGTCACGCTGCGAAGCGGCCAGGACGCTTCCCAGCGTTTATCTGTTTGACCACGCCGCTGTAATCAATTTGAACCGCTGGGCCAGCTCCGCCTCGTTCAACCCACAGTCCCACACCCTGGTATCCAGCGAAGCGCAGTAGATGGCGCTGCTGTCGCTGACCAGCACCGTGCGCCCGGGCAGCTTGGACCGGGCTATCCGATTGCTGCCGGTGAGATAGTAGATGGTGAGGAATTTTTTGGGCTCCTCCTCTTCCTGGTTGGGCCAGTAGTAAAAGGACACCGCCCGTTCCCCCCGGTTCCCGGGGCTGTCGTCCCGGATCACGGCGATATTGCCCGCGTTCCAGCCGTTGGGCAACGTGAGATACCAGCCGTCGGTGAAGGCGTGGTAGGTCATGAGGCTGGTGGCCCCTGTCCCGGTGGAATCGAACTGCTGCCAATAGATCAGGTATTGGGGCGCGGCGCCCTCCTCCCCTATGGAGGCCAGCCGCTGGGGCCGTGGGACCTCCGGCACGCCGTCGCCATTGATGTCCATGGTGGACGCCTCCGTCCCAGACCAGCAGGTGCTTGCGCTCACGCCGTGCTCCGGATCCCGGGTCACGTTGACCAGTCCGTCCGGCTCCAGGGTGAGTATGTCTGTGAGCCACCCGGTTTCAATCTCCAGCGTGACATATACCCCCAGCCGCCCGTCGGACAGCCGCCCGGCCTCCGCGCGGATCACGTCCTTTAGCCCATCGGACAGCGCTCCCGTGGATGAAAGTACCATCACCCCGTCCTGGAAGTCGTAATATTCCGCCACATTAAAGCCCTCGCCGGTGATATCCCGCTGGAACACCAGCAGCTCCTGACCCCCGTCCTCGTCCAGATCCACCGTCATATAGCCTTCGTTGTAGGTGGCGCTCATCAGCTCATTGGCGCTGTTGATGCCGAAGCTGTGCACGGACAGGCTGTGTACCCCCGTACTCAGCTGCCAGCTGACAATTATCTCACGGCTGCCGTCGCCGGTCAGATCCTCATATGCCACCGAGTTGATGGAGGTGCCCGCCCCCGCCAGTATGGCGGACTGGCGGTAGCGCTGGTCGCTGCCCTGCCGGAACAGGCAAACCCGCATGGGCTTTTCCTCTGCGGAGGCCACCACCCGGAGGAACACCGCCGCCGTCTCCTGCCTGCCGTCGCTGTCCATGTCCAATAGCTGGATGGTGGAGGTATTGCTGCCGTAATTGATGGTGGCGTACTCCGCCCCCAGCTCGCTCATGGTCGCATCAATGGTCGCCTGAAGTTCCTTGTATTCCTGGGGCAGGGCAGGCAAGGCGTACAGCTTGTCCACCGGATCAAACACGCACCCGCTCAGGCACAGCCCCAACGCAGCTGCCAATCCCGCCAGCAGAATCCGCTTCTTCACAGCTCCTCCCCCTTCCCTCATGTTCGCAGTCAGGGGGTATTATATCACAGATTTCCCGCCCTGCCTATGGATTTTTTGTAAATGCGAAAATTTTCTGGGCGTCCCTCTCCCTGCCCCTCGATATTTTTATCGGTTTCCCTTGACGGCGGCGGGGCCTTTGTGCTAAAATAGCCTTCGTTCAAAGTCAGATGCTGGTATAGCTCAGTCGGTAGAGCAGCTGATTCGTAATCAGCAGGTCGTGTGTTCGAGTCACATTACCAGCTCCACAAAATCCCTTGAACCGTGCGGTTCAAGGGATTTTTGTTTGCTTCGAAAAATCAATTTGTTAGTAACGAGGACGTAACAATTGATTTTCGCATTTTCTTGTTTCGCTAAATATCTCTCTGCCCGGTTAAAATAAAAGGAGGGGAAGCCCCTCCTTTTACGCATTTTCCAGCCGTTTTACCTGTCAGCGTCAGTGATAAAATGAAAGAAAACGCCGAGGAAAAATGTAGATTTGTGGCGGAGGAGGCGAAAAAAAGATAGACTCCCAATAGGGCAAAAAGAGCCCGGAAAGGGAGTCGGAACATGAGAGGAGAAGTATGGATGGACATACGAAGCGATTTTCAAAAGCGGCTGAGCTATGTGGAGCTGGGAAAGAAGTACCACATGGATCCGAGGACAGCCAAGCGGTACGCGCAGTCGCCGGAGAAGCCGGAGTACACACTGAGCGAGCCCAAGCCCACAAAGATGGATCCGTACAAGCAG
The DNA here is from genome assembly GCA_910588105.1 of uncultured Oscillospiraceae bacterium. Classification (GTDB taxonomy): domain Bacteria; phylum Bacillota; class Clostridia; order Oscillospirales; family Oscillospiraceae; genus Enterenecus. The sequence goes on from CAJUQD010000110.1 coordinate 4,160, forward strand.
ATCGTGGACGAATGGCTGGCGGAAGCGCCGTACTCAGCGAGGCGGATTCTGGAGAAGCTGCGGGAGATGGGATTTGACGGGGGCTGCAGCATTGTGAAGGCGTACGTATACCCGCCCTGGCTTTTTCAATGGCTTGCCGCACAGCTTGCATGTCCCCGCCTCTTGTGGTTTTTCCTCCAGCTACCGCTGCTTTTTACACCACTCTGTCCTACATGCCACGCTGCAGTAATAGGCTTGCTAATAAGCCTTATCGTCAAAGTGCAGGTTTTATCCAAAATGCCAATCAATTTTTAGAAGCAGAAAGGCGCCAATTTCTTGAATTTTAATGCGAAAATCCAACGAAATCGGCGCTCACTCTGGCACCCTGAACTGGATTCGAACCAGCGGCCCTCCGCTTAGGAGTAGCCTCCGTGTGGTTGCGGCGGTTACTCACGAACTCCCGCAAACCCTTGCAAACACTCACTTTTTTCAAATTTCATTCCCCACAATTTGCCACGGTTTCTTGCTAATCACGGCCATTTTTTAGGGCCGCAATTAGCAAGCGATTAGCAAGGGGGCGAAAAACCGCTTGATGGTTCGGCGTTCAAAACTTGTCATCTTTGCAATACTGTAACAGCGTTTTGGACATTACTGCCGTTCCAGCAAATCCATATATTTCTGACGTTCGCCCTCCGGGACTTTCAGCGCCGCCATAG
>CAJUQD010000111.1:0-2335 GCA_910588105.1 uncultured Oscillospiraceae bacterium
AAAACTACAAAATTTCTTCGGCGTTTTCTTACAATTTCAAATTGGCGTTGACAATTGTCCCCCAGGAGCTTTTTGACCGGGTGCAAATGCGGCGCGAGAAGAACAAGAGAGCGCCAGCGGCGGCAAAGGCTGACGATAAATTTTTGCTGACCACGAAACTGTTTTGCGGCAAGTGTGGTCAGATGATGGTAGGGGACAGCGGCACGAGCCACACCGGGAAAGCGCACTATTATTATAAATGCGGTCACGCGAAGCGGAAAAAGGGCTGTGACAAAAAGGCGGTCAAGAAAGAATGGATTGAAAATCTTGTGGTAGAGCAGACAATGGGCGTTGTGATGAACGGGCCATTGATGGAGCAGATCACCGAAAGGCTTTTAGCCATGCAGGGGCAAGAGAGCTTTGACCTTCGGCTTTTGCGTAAGCAGTTGGGCGAAGCGGAAAAGGGTATTGAAAATATGCTGAACGCCATCCAGATGGGCATTATCACCCCTTCCACGAAACAGCGGCTTGCAGAGTTGGAGGAGCAGAAAAACCAGCTTGAACAGCATATTTTGATGGAGCAGATTAAAAACCCGGTTCTCTCCCGTGAGCAAATCGCCTTTTTCATCGAGCAGTACAGAAAGACCGATATACACGATGAAGTCCAGCGGCAACGGCTGATTGATTGCTTTGTCAATGCCGTGTTCGTGTACGATGATAAAATCGTGCTGACCTTCAACTATAAGGATGGAGCAAAGACGATTGCCCTTGATGATGTGAACGGTTCGGATTTGGTGGATAGTGGGCCACCACCGGGAACCGGGAAAAGCTCGTTTTGATGATAAATCAAAACGAGCTTTTTTAATGCCCAAAAGGAGGCACCATCATGCCGGAAGTCATTTTATCGGACTATTTCTACGGTCAGGAATCGGAGGAATTTATTTATTTCAAAATCCCCCGCCTGCTGATCACGGATCAGAAATTCAAGCACGTTTCCACCGATGCCAAGCTGCTTTACGGTATGCTGCTGGACCGCATGGGCCTGTCCGCGAAAAATAGCTGGTACGACGATTACGGGCGCGTCTATATCTACTACACCGTAGACGAGATATGCGGGGATATGTGCTGCGGACGGGATAAGGCCATGAAGCTGCTGGCCGAGCTGGATCAAAAGAAGGGAATCGGTTTGGTGGAGCGTGTCAAGCAAGGCCAGGACCGCCCCACCAAGCTCTATGTCAAGCGGTTCACCACCCGGACAGCGCCCCCGGAGCCGGACCCGCCGCCCCCGGATCATTTCACGCCCTGCTCAGAGGTCGAAAAAATCGACCCTAATCATACTAAGGGAAATCAAACTGACCTTAACCACCCTGATCCATCCATCCTTCCCCCCAAGCCCCCCAGCGGGGTCATGGGGATGGATCGATACGAATTGAGGGAGGAAGTCAAGGCAAATATAGATTTTGAGAACCTGCGGCGGGCCCATCCCTATGACGATGTGGACAGCCTTTTGGAGCTGGTGGTGGACGTGCTGGGCAGCACCGCCCCCACCCTGCGGATCGCTGGGGAGAACCTGCCAGCGGACACAGTGAAGCAGCGGTTCCGAAGGCTGGACAGCACCCACATGGAATACGTCATGGAGGCCATGGGCCAGACCACCACGAAAATCAACAACATCCGGGCCTATCTTCTCACGGCGCTTTACAACGCGCCGGTAACGATGGGCCCTTACTATTCCGCCGCTGTGCGGCATGACTTTGGCTGAAATAAATCTCACCGTGAGACACATTTCCAGCCAGAAATCCTAATTTCTGTGTTAAGAATCGTGTCTCACCATGAGACATGATTTTTAGCAAATAAATCAAAATGGAGGTAACTCAATGGCAAACGAACCCAGCAAGACCCCGGCCCCCCAGCCCCAATCCATCCCGTTGTCCAAAATCCACGACCTGCCCGGCGCGGCGGTCAGCAGGCAGCCGGACAAGAGCTACGGCGGCCTCGTCACCAGCATCCAGGCGGGCGGCGTGAAGGAGCCGGTGGTGCTCCGTCTGCGGGAGGACGGCGAGTACCAGCTCGTCACCGGCTACCGACGCCGCAGGGCGTGTGAGCTGGCGAAGGTGAAGGACATCCCCGCCCTGGTGTATGAGATGTCCATGCCTTCCGCGCTGAACTATCACCGTCAGGTGAAGAACCAGCCCAACATCCCGATCCCCGGCAAGCCGGTCCCGGCCCCCGGCCAGGGCGAAAAGGAGCAGACGGCCGACCTCAAGGGGCCGGAAAACCCGACCGCTCCCGCCCCCGCCGCTGGCGACAAGGCCAAGGACGGGGCCCAGCCCGCCGCCACCCAGGGCCAGGAGAA
>CAJUQD010000111.1:2435-4830 GCA_910588105.1 uncultured Oscillospiraceae bacterium
GACAAGGCCAAGGACGGGGCCCAGCCCGCCGCCACCCAGGGCCAGGAGAAGCCCGCCCAGGAGAAGAACCCCGCGCAGGCCCCCGCCCCTGCCGCTGGCGATAAGGCCAAGGACGGGGCCAAGCCCGCTGCCACCCAGGGCCAGGAGAAGCCCGCCCAGGAGAAGGCCCCGGCACAGGCCCCCGCCCCTGCCGCTGGCGATAAGGCCAAGGATGGGGCCAAACCCGTCCAGGACGCCAAGGGCGACGACTTCTCAGACATTGACCCCGCCGCCGTCCGCGCCGCCCTCGCTGAGAACGGCATCGAAAATGGCAAAGTGGTCGATCCGGCCAAGCTGGACGCCAACCCCTTTGTTCAGCAGGTGATCAATGACGTTGAGCGGATGGAGAAGGCCGCCCAGGGGAAGGCCCCTGCCCCCGCCCCCGCCGCTGATAAAGCCAAGGGTGGGGCCAAGCCCGCCCAGGCCCCCGCTGTCACCGGCCCCGCCGCCAGGGGTCCCATTGGCACAGCCATTTCCCAAACGCTCCCGGAGCGGCTTTCGCCCCCGGACGAGGCGGCCAAAAAGGACTTCCCCGCTCCCCAGGAGGGCGAATCCATCTTTGTGGTGCTTCACCCCTCCTATCTGGTGAAATCGGAGTACAACACCATCTCCGTGGACACCAAGAGCGAGGACTACCAGGAGCTGAAAAAGTCCATTGAGCTGAACGGCGTGAAAGACCCGGTTTTGGCCCGGATCGGGGAAGCGGGCACCCTGGAGATCGTGTCCGGCCAGCGCCGCCACATGATCGCCACCGAGCTGAACTACCCCGTCCCCACGATCATCCAGAAAATTTCCATCCCCGATGTGAAAATCCTGGTGGCGGACGGCAACCTCCACCGGCCCAAAATCTCCACCTATGATCTGGCCCGCTCCCTGCGGATGAAGATGGAGGGCATGAAGCAGAAGGCGGGCCGCCGAAAAAAGGGCAGTTTCAAGGCCGAGGAACTGTACAGCGATGAAAAGCTGGCCCGGGAAATGGGTATGCCCGTCAGTAAGCTGAACCGGCTGGTCCGGCTGTCCGAAGCCACCAAGGACGTTTGCGACCGGGTGGACGACGGTTCCCTCAACCTGTCTCTGGCCCATGCCATTTCTTTTTTGAAGCCGGAGAACCAGGACGAGGTGCTCACTATGATCGACCTGGGCACGAAAGTCCCCGTGGAACGGGTGGAGTATATGAAAAGGACGGAAAAGGCGGGCAAGCTGAACGAAAAAACCATCCGGGACATCCTGGACGGCAAAAATGTGCTGGACTCGCCCAAACAGGAGGCGCCCCAGCCTGTCCAGCCCCAGCCCAGCGCCCCCGCCGCGTCCGACATCCCCCCGTCCCCGGACGTGGCCCAGCCCGCCGCCCAGCCGGTGGACGCCGCCGCCGCCCAGCCTGGGCAGGCCCCGGAGGGGCCCGCGCCCGCCGCTGTTCCGTCCGCGCCCCCTGCCGAGGGCCAGGAGCCCGCTGACGGCAAACAGGAGCGGCCCGAATACACAAAGGTGGTGCTGGCCGGGGACCGCCTGCGGAAATATTTCCCGGACGTGATGATGACGCCCCGCGAGATCGAGGAAAGCATTTATGAGGCCCTGGAGGAACGCCGCCAGCGCCAGCAGAAGGAAAAGGAGAAGCTGACCATTTTCCCCAAGCGGGGAACTAAGCGTTAAATGGCCGGGTTTACCGCCACCATCGCCAACCTGGGCAAGTATAACGCCGGGGTGCTGGCCGATACCACGCTGTCCTTCCCCGCCACCACGGGGCAGGTGCAGGAGGCCCTGCGGAAAATCGGGGTGGACGGCCTGCGCTATGAGGAAATCATCATTTTGGAGTATTCCATCGGCGTCAAAGGCGTGGCGCGGGCCCTGGGCGAGTACACCCATATCGACGAGCTGAACTACCTCGCCAGCCGTTTGGAGGGCCTTGACCCGGAGGACATGGGGAAATTCATCGCCGCCGTGGAACATGGGGAATATGCTGGCAGCGCGGAGCAGTTGATCAACCTGACGTACAATCTGGAACACTACGAGCTGTACCCCGTTTGGACGCCGGAGGAATACGGCCTCTGGCTGGTGGACGAGCTTTCGGCCATGGAACTGCCGGAGAAGGCGCGGGATTTTTTTGACTTTGAAGCCTACGGCGAGGCCACCGCCATCAACGAGGGCGGCACGTTTACTTCCCGCGGGTATATGCTGGCCGGGCCAGACCCGTTTCAGAAGGTCTATGACGGCCAGCACGTCCCGGAGCAGTACAAGGTGTTCCAGTACCCCATCCAGCAGAAGATCACTGTGCCCCGCTCCCACAGGAGCCGGGACTGTCAGCGCCAGTGATAAAATGTAAAAAAACGCCGAGGAAAAAATGTAGTTTTGTGGCGGA
>CAJUQD010000112.1 GCA_910588105.1 uncultured Oscillospiraceae bacterium
TCCAGTTGGTCTGCTCCGGGTCATAGCAGAACTTGTCCGGGTTGCCGAAGGCGGGATCCTGGGCGGCGATCTTCCGCCACATATCCCAGCCGCCGCCGGGCTTGATCTCGGTGCTATAGGGGGCGGGGGTGTCCTGGCTGCCCATGGTGGAGTTCTCCACACAGCCGCCGTTGGTGATAAACACCAGGTCGTTCTCCGTCAGATCCACAAAGCCCTGGCCCTCGCCGGTAGACAGCTCAATACATTTGGCCAGCTTTTTGCCGGGCTGGATGTCGAACTCCACGTTCACCACCTTGGTATTGTAGTGGAACTGGACGCCGTGCCCCTCCAGGTACTTCACCATGGGCAGGATCATGGACTCATATTGGTTGTAGCGGGTGAACCGCAGGGCCTTGAAGTCGGGCAGGCCGCCGATGTGGTGGATGTAGCGTTTGATATACCGCTTCATCTCCAAGGCGGAATGCCAGTTTTCGAAGGCAAACATGGTGCGCCAGTAGAGCCAGAAGTTGGAGTTGAACACCTCATCGTCAAAGAAGTCGGTGATCCGCTTGTCATACAGATCCTCGTCCGGGGTGAAGAACAGCCGCATGATCTCCATAGCCGCCTTGTCGGACACATCGAACTTCCCATCGGTGTGGGCGTCCTGCCCCCGGTTGACGGTGGCCCGGCACAGGGAATAGTTGGGATCCTCCTTGTTCAGCCAGTAGTACTCGTCCAGCACACTGACGCCCTCCGTCTCGATGGAGGGGATGGAGTGGAATAGATCCCACATGACCTCGAAATGGTTGTCCATCTCCCGGCCACCCCGCATGACGTAGCCCACGTTTTCGAACTTCCACCCGTCGCAGGCGCCGCCGGGGATGGGATCCTTCTCGAAGATGTGGATGTGCTCCCCTTTCATCTGGCCGTCCCGAACCAGGTAGCAGGCGGCGGTGAGTGCCGCCAGTCCGGTGCCGATGATGTAGGCCGACTTGCGATCCACGCCCTCCGGCTTCCTGGGGCGGGCGAAGGCCTCATAGTTACCACTGGAATAATACATAAATAACTTCCTTTCCCAAGCCGTTTGTGGGGCTCTTTGCTTGATGGGCTTATCATAGGACAGTTTTTGCCCTTTCACAATAAACAAGAAAGCCGCTGTGATAAAACTTTTATCACAGCGGCTTTTTTGATGTATTCTTAATCACTTACCCCAATTTGTAAGGGCTTGTCCCGACGGAAGCCCTCCAGCGCCCGGGCCACATTCCCGCGGACGATAACGCTGACGCGATCCACGATGGCGGCGGGGTCTTCCTTCATCCCCCCGCCGATCCATTCCAGCATGATACCCACAAAAGCATACTCGTAGAAGCCGGCGATGGCCTGCTTGTCTGTCTCGCCCACCGCCATTCCCTCCGACTTTTCCTTCACCACCCCCAGGATCAGGCTGCGGATCAACGGGTTCAGATACTGCTCAATGCGCTCCCGGCTCACCGAACGGTAGACATTCATAATGAAAGGCTTGTTTTCAAGCACCGCATGGAAGATATTCAAAAAGCCCTCCTGCCAAGTGTTGTAGGTCTTTTTTCCCTCCAGGGCCCGGGCTGCGTCCTCCGCGCAGGCCCACTCCACCAGGTCGTAAATATCCTTGAAGTGGTAGTAGAAGGTCATCCGGCTGATGCCGCAGTCCTCGGTGATGTCGTTGATGGTGATCTTGTTCAGCGGCTTCTGGAGCAGCAGGTTTTTCAGGGATGCCTCCAGCGCCCGTTTGGTGGTCTGTGACATAAGCGCCTCCTTGATTGAAATTGGGCTACGGATGCGGTTGATTCAAATCAAGTATAGCATACTCCGCAAGCAAAGTCGAGTGTGTTATCCTGTCCCATTGGGCTGGAGTTAGGGAGAATTCTTAAGCCTACCTTTGGATGCGCCCGGACCCATCGCCGCCGGCCAGCTTCTCCACCTCGGCCACGGTGACCATGTTATAGTCGCCCTCGATGGAGTGCTTCAAGGCGGACGCCGACACGGCGAACTCCACCGCCGCTTGGGTGCTCTTGCCGGACAGCAGGGAATAGATCAGCCCGCCGCCGAAGCTGTCGCCGCCGCCAACGCGGTCGATGATGTGCAGCTCGTACTTCTTGGAGAAGCAGTATTCACCGCTGGCCACGTCGTACAGCATGGCGCTCCAGCCGTTGTCAAAGGCGGAATGGCTCTCCCGGAGGGTGATGGCAACCTTCTCGAAGCCGAACTTGTCCGCCAGCTGCTTCACCACGGACTTATAGCCCTCGTGGTTGATCTCGCCGCCGTAAATATTGGTGTTCTCCGCCTCGATGCCGAATACGTCCTTGGCGTCCTCCTCGTTGGAGATGCACACGTCCACGTACTGGCACAGGTCGGTCATCGCCTCACGGGCCTGCTCCCGGGTCCACAGCTTGCCCCGGTAGTTCAGGTCGCAGGAGATCTTCACGCCCTTGGCCTTCGCCGCCTTGCAGGCCTCCTTGCAAATTTCCACCACGTTGGGCCCCAGGGCCGGGGTGATGCCGGTGAAGTGGAACCAGTCCACGCCCTCGAAAATCTTGTCCCAATCGAAGTCGGCGGTGGCAGCCTCCTGGATGGCGGAGTGGGCCCGGTCGTAGATGCAGACGCTGCCCCGCTGGGAGGCGTCCTTCTCGTTGAAGTAGATGCCCACCCGGTCGCCGCCCCGGACGATCATGCTGGTGTCCACGCCGTACTGCCGCAGGGAGTTCACCGCCGCCTGCCCGATGGCGTGGGCGGGCAGCTTGGTCACAAAGGCCGCGTCCAGGCCGTAGTTCGCCAGCGACACGGCCACGTTGGCCTCGCCGCCGCCGAAGGAAAATTCCAGGTGATCCGCCTGGACGAAGCGCTCATAATTGTAGGGCTGGAGCCGGATCATCAGCTCGCCGAAGGTGACGACTTTAGCCATTATTACGGGCCTCCTTTACGATTTCTACGGATTTTTTGCACAGCTCGGTGATCTCGTCCCACTTGTTGTTATCAATCAGGTCGGCGGTGACCATGTAGGAGCCGCCGCAGGCACAGATCACCGGGGCCTTGATGTACTCCGCCAGGTTCTTCAAAGAGATGACCCCGGTGGGCATGACCTTGAACATGGGGAAGGGCGCGCTCATAGCCTTGATTTTTGCCAGCCCGCCGGACTGCTCCGCCGGGAAGAATTTCAGCACCTCCAGCCCCAGCTTGTAGGCGGTGTGGTAGTCCGTGGGGGTGGTGCAGCCGGGGTAGATGGGCAGGCTCTTGCTCTGGCAGTACTTGACGATCTCCGGGTCCAGGCCGGGGGTGACGATGAACTTGGCCCCGGCGGCCAGCGCCTCGTCCACCTGGACGGTGGTCAGGACGGTGCCCGCCCCCACCAGCATATCCGGGCAGGCCTCCGCCATCAGCTTGATGGCCGTGGCGGCCCCGGCGGCCCGGAAGGTGACCTCCGCCACCGGCACGCCGCCGGCGCACAGGGCTTTCGCCAGGGGGGCGGCGTCCCGCTCCGGGTGGTTCAGCTTGATGACGGGCACCACGCCGATGCTGGAAATCGCTTCGTTGATGTTCATGGTGTTCTCCTCCTTGATGGATTGGTAGCTCACAGCCAGAAATACCGCTTGGCGTTGCGGTAGCAGATGTCCTCAATCAGCGCCCCCGCCTGCTTCAGGTCGGCGGGGTACTCGCCATCTTCAGTCCAGCCGCCCACCAGCTCGCACAGGATGCGGCGGAAATAGGCGTGCCGGGTGTAACTCAAAAAACTGCGGGAGTCGGTGAGCATCCCGATGAAATTGCCCAGCAGGCCCAGGTTGGCAAGGCTGGTGAGCTGGTTCCTCATGCCGGTTTTGTTGTCGTTGAACCACCAGGCGCTGCCGTGCTGGAGCTTGCCGGGGACGCCGGGGCCCTGGAAGGCTCCGATCATGGTGTCCAGCAGCTCGTTCTCCCCGGGGTTCAGGGAGTACAGAATGTTGCGGGGCAGGGCGTTGTCCGCGTACAGCGCGTCCAGCAGGGCGTACAGCGCCCCGGCGCAGTTCACGTTGTTCATGCAGTCGAAGCCGGAGTCCGGCCCCAGCTCGGCAAACATGGCGCTGTTGGGGTTTCTCATGCAGTTGTAGTGGATCTGCATTACCCAGTTCAGGTTGGCGTACCGCTTGGCGCAGGACAGCAGCAGCGCCGTCTTGAATTGCTCTGCCTCCTTTAGGGCGACGCCCTGGCCCGCCAGGGCCTTTTTCAGGATGGCGTCCACCTGCCCCCGCTCCGCGGGCCGGAAGGGCACATAGTCCAGCCCGTGGTCGGCGGCGCGGCAGCCCGCAGCGTCAAAGGCGTCCATCCGCTGGCCCAGGGCGGCCTCCAGACTGTCCAGGTCTTTGACCTCCACCCCGGACACCCGGCCCAACTCCGCCAGGAAGCCCGCCCAGCCGGGCTTTTCAATATTCAGCGCCTTGTCCGGGCGAAAGGAGGGGGCCACCACCGTGGAGATGCCGGGGTCCTCCGCGATGCGCTTGTGCCATGCTAAATCGGAGGTGGGGTCGTCGGTGGTGCCCACCATGGCCACATTGCTCTGCCGGAGGATGCCCCGGACACCTGTCAGCGCCAGTGATAAAATGAAAGAAAACGCCGAGGAAAAAATGTAGTTTT
>CAJUQD010000113.1 GCA_910588105.1 uncultured Oscillospiraceae bacterium
GCGTTCATCACCGCCGCCACCGGGTCAATCCGCTCCGTATCGTCCTTGTGCTTCTTGGACAGCTTGATATCCCCGTAGTTGTTCTGCACCTCGATGGCGTTGGCCAGGCACCACATCAGCAGCGGCGATTCCTCAATCACAATCTTTCCCTGGAGCAGCAGCTCCCGGAAGCCCTTTACCGCCAGGTTCTGCCCCGCGCAGGTCTGGGCCACCTCCACGCAGAAGTCCTCATTATTCCGTTCCTGACACATTTTGATAGCCAAATCGGTGGCGTTGTGCCCGTCATAGTCCACCTCGTCCACCTGCCAGCCGTGGTCCCGCACCCCGGCGGAAATCCAGTTGTCCACATAGCTGTTGTCCGTCACATCGCCGGGGGTGAGGGTGCAGTACCCGTCCCGCGCCCAGGCGGTATAGGGCACCCGGTCGGTGTGCTCATGCCGCTGGGCCCCGCCCTCCGGCATGAAGCCGTGGGCCTTGATCCCATAACGTCCGTCCGGCAGGGGGAACACCGCCCCCGCGCCGCTCAGGTCGATGCGCTTGCCCAGGTCGAAGCCGCAGTGGCAGTGGAGCCCGTCCGTCAGGGCGGCAAAGGCATCCCGGCTCACCTGGGCCGCTTTCGCCAGCTTCATGCAGTGCTCGTCCAGGTAGCGGTTGACGCTGCCCGTCTGCCACAGGCACAGCCGCCGGGTGAGGAACGCCCGGATCTTGTGGGGGTCCCGGGAGCCGTAGGCTGCCCGGTGCTCGTCCCGGATCTCCTTCAGCAGATACCGGCTGTAGTCGTTGGGATAGCGCAGGCAGGGGTTGGCCTTCAGCCAGGCCCCCTCGTCGTGGGGGTTGTCCTCCCCGTCCAGCTCCCGGATCATGACAAAGTAGCTCTCGTCCCGCTCCACACCCTCCAGGATGTGCTTGGCGTAGCTCTCCTCGGTGTAGCAGGGCTTGGACTGGGCGTCGTCCCCGGCGGTGGTGATCACGTCCAGCAGGGCCTGGGGCCGCTTGCCGAAGCTGTTCATGCCCAGGTCGTAGATCATGGAGGTGGGGTGGGCATGGTATTCGTCCACCACAAAATAAGAGGGCGCGCCGGAATCCTTGTTTTTGGTGTCCTTGGACAACGCCCGCATGAAGCCGCCCCGTTTGCGGTGGGTCACCGGGTTGGAGCGGGGCACGATGAGCCGCTTGGCGATGTCCGGGCTGGCCAGGGCGATCTTCTTGGCGTCCCCGAACACCCGCATGGCCTGGCCCCGGTCTACCGCGGCGCACTCCACCTCCGGCTCCGCCTCAAACACCGCCAGCTCCGGGCGGTAGGGCGGGTACATGGCGTCGGCGCACATATGATAGAGGGCCTGGCCCGACTTTTCCGTGGACTTGAAGTTCCCCCGGGCCCGCTTGTTGTAGGTTTTGGAGAACCGCCGGGCCCCTGTCTCCCGGTCCGCCCAGCCATAGGTGCAGCCCAGATCAAAGACCTGCCAGGGCTGGAGCTGGATGGGCTGGCCCGCCTCCACCCCCCGGCTCTGAATACAGTGGGCGAAGAAGCGGATCACCCGGTCGGCGCGGGTGGTGTCGAAGATGTAGGGGAAATCATCCGTTCCCTGCCGGCGCAGATCGTCCAGGTGCCGCCGGCAGGCCAGGATCTCGTATTGACAGCACTGGGCCCGCAGCTTCCCCTGGGTTACCTGCTTGGCGTAGACGCTCACCGGGTGGTGCAGCCCGGATTTCCACCGCTCTCCCAGATCCATCACCTCACCGTTGTCATGCTCCGGCGCATCTGCCGGCGCAGTTCGAAGCCGTTGACTCCGCCCCGCCTCATCCCACGGCTGACGGCCCGCGCGCTCAATCCCCAAAGAGGTCGCCGTCCGGTTCCTCCGCCGCGGCCTGGGCCCGCTTCTGGGCAAGCCGCACGCGGCCGGAGGGCGTCAGCCCCAGCTTTTCGGCGTACTGAAGGATGTTCCGCTCCAGTGCCTGGAGCTTCCCGGTGAGGGCGTCCAGCTTGGCCGCCGCCTCCACCAGATCGTCCGGTGTCAGGACGGGCGCGGCCTTGGCGGAGTCCTCCCACTCCTGGTCGGACAGGGCGGCGTCCTTCCTGCGCCGCCTTGTCCCGTCCTCCACCGCCCCCTGGACGCCCAGCCGGTCCATGAGCTGGCCGATGAGGAGGGTGGTCTGATCCCGCCGCGCCAGCATGGAGCAGTACCCCGCCAGTACGGTGGCGTCCAGATCGTCCAGCAGGGCCAGCCCCTCCATCTGCTTCAGAATCTGGTTCCAGTAGGCGTTGGCCCGCTTGCTGGAGCTGACAATGGCGGGCTTTTTCAGCTTGGCCGTCCTGCCCCGGTCCGGCAGGACCGCCGCCTCCGCCTGCTCCCGGACCTCCCGCTCCGCTTTGGTCAGGTGCTTGCTCATATTTTCGCTTGCCTTCACCGCCGCCGGCATGGCCTCACCTCCCAGGCCCCCAAAACCCTGATGGGGGAATTTTTCTCACACGCTCCGGCTGCCGGGGTCTTTCGCCCCCGCCGCCGAAACTTTTTCGGGGTGGGGGGAGGGTCGAGCCCGTAGGGCTCCCTGGGCCCGGGGGAGCGCGCGCAGGCCCGCACACCCCCGGACGCGCCGGGGCGCGGACGTAGGCTCCGGGAAAAATCAGCCCTGCTTTTCCCGCCGTTTCCGCCACTGCTCCCGCATGGTCTTGCGGGCGTGGCAGAAGTGGCACAGGCTTTGCAGGTTGTCCCGTGCTGTGAACAGTGCCCAGTCGCCCTTGTGGTCCCGGATGTGGTCCACGTCGGTGGCCCAAGTGCGCAGCCCCCGGCGGTCACACTCCTGGCAGAACGGTTCCCGCAGGAGCTGGGCCTGCCGCAGGTCGTCCGTCCACACCGGAAGGCTGTACCAGCCGTGCCAGGGGGCGGACTCCCGCCGGGGGGCCTGTTTGGGCTTGTGGGCGGGGCACCAGCCGTCCCGGGTCAGGGCGGAGCAGCCCGGGCGGCGGCAGGGGCGCAGGGGCTTTTGTGCCATCGGGCTGTCACCTCCGGGCAAAACAAAAACGCCGGTCCCATGATCCAACCTCCCGGCTGGCTTCACGGGCTCCGGCGTTCAACGCTCTGGCCTCTCTCGATGTTCAGGATGATTTCGGTCTTGCAGTCCCGGCAGAAAACCGGGAGTGCCGTTGCCGCAGTGTCCGGCTCAACCCGGAGCAGGCGGCGGTTTCGCTTGCAGACAGGACAGGTCACCCACCCATCCGTCACTGTCAGTTTACCACAACTTTCTTTCCCTTGCAATGGCTTTTCCTCCTTTTCTGCATCCCCTTACCAATTATTAAGAGTGGTTTCAAGACTGAAAATTATTAGGCCTGTTCGATTTCCGCCGCCCCTGGGTATAGCTGTACTCCGGCGGCGCGTCCTCCTCAAAGAGCAGGTACCGCGCGCCCACGCAGTCCGCGAAGCCGTAGGGGTTGCGCTCGGTGAACTGCACGTAATCCACCGCCCCGGGCGGAGCCGAAAGCGTCACGCTGTCGCTGGGAATCTCGATGTACTCCACCTCGTACGGGGCAAGGTTCCGGCTGGCCCGCCAGCTCCGCTCCCCCGGCCTGGCCCGCCCGAACTCCCGGGCCTCCTTGGTCAGGTACTTGGCCAGCTCCCGGTAGTAGTGTATGTCCACCGGCTCCGCCCGGACGTAGCCCCCGCCGTCCCAAAGGCTTCTGATCTCCTCCAGCTCTCCCGGCCCTGTGCCGTTGAGCACCACGTGGTGGTGGAGGCGGCGGTCCTCCAGCCTGCCGCCGCCCCCGAACCAGGCGTCCTCCGCTTTGCCGTGCCAGCCCTCGGTGGCGTAGATATACCGCAGCTCCTCCTTCCGCCGCCTCCGGGCGGTGCGCAGCTTTCGGAAAAACTTCTGAAGGAATTTGTCCGCGCTCCGCTTATCCGGCGGCAGGTGCCCGTCGTCATAGGTGAGGGTGAGCACCCAGTCCCGCCCGCCGAAATTGGCCGCCAGCCTCAGCTCCAGCTCCTGCCAGGAGCATTTGTTGTTGTAGAACTGCTGGGCGGCGCAGGTGGGACGGCAGCGGCCCGCCCGCCGCCGCCCCGGCTCCCGCTCCGGGATGGTGCCGATCACCTCCACGTGGAGCAGGCCCGC
>CAJUQD010000114.1 GCA_910588105.1 uncultured Oscillospiraceae bacterium
CTAATGCGCCTGAGTTTTGCGCAACTACATAATGCCTTCGAGCCGCAGCACTGTGAGGAATCAGCGCTGCGGTTCTCCGGCTGGCTGGTTTGACGCTTACGACAGCAAAGCGCCCCGGCCCAATAAAACAGGCCGGGGCGCTCTCATTATTCAGCAAATTTCCACGCTGTAGCACAGGGCCTTTTCTCTTCCCGGGGCAAGGCGGATCACATGGGGTTTGTCTGCCAGTTCCCCACTCTCCCCCTCCACGGCAGCACAGCCATGCCACGGCTCCAGGCAGATATAGGGCGCGTTGGCGTTGGGCATGGTCCAAAACGCCACCATGGGGAATTCGCCAAAATCCATGCGAATCCCCCGCCCCCCATCCTTATGGCGCAGGGTAACTCCTTTGGAGCGCAACCCTTCAAAAATTATGGTGTCCAGACGGTCAAACACAGCGTGATCCAGGGCAATGGCATTGGTATGGTCTAAAATGTGCTCCCGGTTGGCCGATGTGTATCCTTGGGCGCTGGGTACAATGGACCAGGCGTCTTCCTCCTGATCGAACTCCAAGCGGTAATCTTCAAACCGCTCCCCCGCCCGCAGCGGGCAGTTGATGCCGGTGTGTCCGCCCACACAAAACAGCAGCTCCCCCGGCCCGGGGTTCTTCACCTCAAATTGGGTGCAAAATCCGTTGTCCAGCAACTGGTGCCGCACCCGCAGCACAAAGGGAAACGGGTACTGCGCTAGCGTTTTGGGGGAATCCCGTAGCTCCAGCACAGCGAAATCATCCCCCCGCTCCGCCACCGCAAACTCGCTCCGGCGGGCAAAGCCATGGCGGGCCATTTCATAGCTTTTCCCGTCCACCGCCACCTTTCCGTCCGTCAGGTTGCCCACTATGGGAAATAAATTCGGATTCTGCCCCGGCCAGGATCCCGGGTCGCCGCCCCAGATATATTCCGTGCCCCCCTCATCCCGGAAGGACACCAGCTCGCCGCCCATGGCTTCCACTGCGGCGCTGTAAGCGCCCCGTTTCAGCTCAATTCTCATAATGATACCTCTCCCTTCCAGACACCGTTCACCGCTCCGGCCATAACTCGTCCGGGTATAGCCCCTCCGCCGTCATGGCCGCAATGGCCGCCGACACCGCCGGTTTATCCTCCCGGTAGGTCACCCCATACCACTTGTCCCGGCTGAGCAGTACCTTCACCCGGGCCCTGCCCTCCCGGATCAGCTGATCCACCACGCTGGGCAGGAAATACTCCCCCTTCAGGGGGTTGTTTACCAGGGCCTTGTCCAGAAAAGCGGAAAAGCGGCCCTCCGCCTCATCCAAAAAACTGCGGTTAAATCCCCACAGGTTCATGGATACCGTGGTGTCCCCGGACAGGGCGGTCCAGGTTCCCCCGCCGTCCTCGGTGTATCGGGCGTCCCCTCCGTCCTTCTCAATGCGGGTGCGCTCCACGATGTCCCGCAGCACACCGTTCCGATCCACGGCGCACACCCCCCGGGCTACCGAACCATGGTCAGTCACCGTGTTTTTCAGCAGGTAGCCCACCATGGCGTACTCATACGTGTCCCCGTCCTGGTTGGCGCACAGGTAGTCATAAATCATCTGGTACGCCGATAGGCCATAATAGTCGTCCGCATTGATGACGGCGAAGGGGCCGTCCACTACATGCCGCGCCGCCAAAGCCGCCTGGGCGGTGCCCCAGGGCTTCTCCCGTCCTTCGGGGACTGCGTAGCCCTCCGGCAGGTCGTCTATGCGCTGGAAGACATACGCCACTTTCATGTGCCGCTCCACCCGGCGCCCCACCCGCGCTTTAAATTCCTCCGCGATGGATTCTTTGATAACAAATACCACTTTTTCAAACCCCGCCCGGCGGGCATCGTAGATGGAGTAATCCAGGATAACCTGGCCGTGCCCCCCCACCGGGTCCAGCTGCTTCAGGCCGCCGTACCGGCTGCCCATACCTGCGGCCAT
This sequence comes from uncultured Oscillospiraceae bacterium, assembly GCA_910588105.1. Classification (GTDB taxonomy): domain Bacteria; phylum Bacillota; class Clostridia; order Oscillospirales; family Oscillospiraceae; genus Enterenecus. The sequence goes on from CAJUQD010000114.1 coordinate 1,961, forward strand.
GATGACCAGAACAGGCTTGTTCATCTCGCTCTCCCCTTCCATTTGCCTGGGGCCGTCCTCGGGCCGGCCCCGCTGCCACCATTCTAGCCCACCACTCCCGCCTTGGCAAGGGGCGGGACGAAATTATTTTCCGTCAGCCCTTCCCTTTGCCCATATGGTTTATCATGCTGGCCAGGTAGCCCGCGCCGAAACCGTTGTCGATGTTCACCACCGACACCCCACTGGCGCAGGAGTTGAGCATAGACAGCAGGGCGGACAGGCCGCGGAAGGACGCCCCATACCCCACGCTGGTGGGGACAGCGACCACCGGGCAGTCGGCCAGCCCGCCGATGACGCTGGCCAGCGCCCCCTCCATCCCCGCGATGGCTATGATGACGCTGGCCCCCATGATCTCGTCCAGGTGGGCCAGGGTGCGGTGCAGGCCCGCTACCCCAACATCGTACAGCCGCTCCACCCGGTTGCCCAACGCCTGGGCGGTGAGGGCGGCCTCCTCCGCCACGGGGATATCGCTGGTTCCGCCGGTGGCCACCACCACCGTGCCCAGCCCCCCCGGCGGAGGGAGCTGCCCGATGATGCCCACCCGGGCGTCCCTGTGGTAATCCAGGGGGTGGGTCCGGCCCACTGTTTCGGCGGCGGCCTCCTCCAAGCGGGTGATGAGGATGGGCCCCTGGCCCCGCTCCGCCATCACGTCCGCGATGCCCACAATCTGCTCCGGGGTCTTGCCCGCGCCGTAAATCACCTCCGCCGCCCCCTGGCGGGTCTTGCGGTGGAGGTCCACTTTGGCGTAGCCGATATCCCGGAAGGGCTCGCTGCGCAGCCACACAGCCGCCTCGTCCACCGTCAGGCGGCCTTCCCGCACCCCTTCCAGCACCTGTCTCAGTTCGTTATCCATCCTGCCCCTCCCTTTCCGCACATATGCCCCCGCGCACCGCCCGCAGGCGCTCCACCGCCTCCAGCACCAGCTGGCTCACGCTCAACTCCTTTACCCCGGCCACCATGTTGTCACAGTGGCCGATGGGCAGCAGGATGCGCTTGGCCCGGCTCCGCCCCGCCGCCAGGGCCATGGCGGGGGTGACCTCCCCCAGCATGGCGTCGGCAATGACGATGCCGATGGGTCCCAAAATCACATCCGCCCGGCGGCAGCCCACGACTACGGCATTCTCCCCCGTGGCCACCAGGTCCGCCCCCGCCTTCAGCATGGCGGAGGCGGCCAGGCTGTTGGTGCCCACCGCCGTCACCGTGTCGCCGGGGAAAGCCTTTTTGACCGCAGCCACCAGCTGACGGCCGATGCCACCCCCCTGGGCGTCGATAATCAGAATATTCATACCTTTTTTCACCACCATTTCTCCTTGTAAATATACCATACGGGCTTTCAAAAGTCACGTCAAAAATTCTCTTCCCATCAAATGGGCACTCCCTATGATTAGTTTGCAGGTGCAGAAAGGGGCCAGCAAGCTATTTTTCAAGTGATCCCATTGGCTCAACAAAAGAAGAGGGCGGGAAAAGGGACAGTAAGGATGATAAAATCAGGCCATGATACCAGAAAGCGAGGAAACGAGTCATGGCAAAGCGAAAGAGATATCCCCTGGGGACGGGCCTGAAACAGTTTTCAACTGAGAGTCAGCGTCGGGAATATCGTAAGCGTCAATCTTTCCGGCGTCTTGCACAGCCCAGAATTAAGGTAGAGAATACAATAAAGTTTGATAAAGTGCCATGTACTATCGGATAGTACATGGCACTGCTTATAGAGGGATGAATTTTAGAGGGGTGAGACAATGGAACGTGGGTAAGCGTTAAATAAAAAGCCGCAGTGCCGAAGTGGCATCGAGGCAAAATTTAGGTCAAGGCACTTGGAAATCCTCTGGAACCTCTGCCGGGAGCAACGGCTGTGCCCAGCCCTCCACGGTACGATCCAGCGTTGGGGCGGTTTGCAAAACCCAGGTCAGATAGCGAAAGGGATCCAGTCGCGTTTCCTTAGCCGTCTCAATCAGGCTGTAGATCACCGCGCCGGCCTGGGCGCCCAGCGGGGTGTTGGCAAACAGGAAGTTCTTGCGGCCGATCA
>CAJUQD010000115.1 GCA_910588105.1 uncultured Oscillospiraceae bacterium
ATGCTGCTGAAAATCACCATGCCCATTCTGTCCTTCTGCGTGATGATTGTGCTGGTGGGGCGGATGATTGAAATTTACATCTACTGCTCTATCGGCGCGATTCCTTTCGCCACCATGACCAACCGGGAATGGGGGCAGATGGGGCAAAACTACCTGCGCGGCCTTGTGGCCCTGGGGATGCAAGGCTTTTTCATCATGATCTGCGTGGCAATCTATGCCGTGTTGGTGGGGCAGATTACCAGCGGAACCAACCTTCATATTGCTATCTGGCAATGCGCCGGATACACGGTACTGCTGTGCTTCTCCCTGTTCAAAACCGGCTCGGTCAGCCGGTCTATTTTCAACGCACATTAAAATGAGAAGGAGGATTGTAATTTGAGTGAGAATAGAGCGCCGGAAACCGGCGCGGAGGTCTCTGCCGTCCCCGGCGTGGACGTGAAAATCTATCTCCCCAAGGACCCGGATAAGGACCATGGCAAGCTGATGGGCTTTGCCAGCGTGAACCTGGGCGGCGTATTCGCCGTCAACAACATCCGCATTTACAATACGGAGAATGGGCCGTATGTCTCCATGCCCAGCACCAAGGGGCAGGACGGCAAATATCACGACATCTGCTGCCCCACCACCAAGGAAATGCGGCAGGCGCTGAACGCCGCTGTTTTGAGCGCATATGAGAAAGCGGTGGAGCAGGAGCGTCCCCCTTCCGTGCGCGGCGCACTCAAGAGCGCGGCGAAAGAGACGGGGGTGCGAGAAGCGGCGGCTCCTGCCCAGGAACGGAATACGGACAAAGGGGCGCGGTGATATGCTCACCTTAACCCCGGTATCACTGAAAGAGGCCAACGCTTTTGTAGCCGCCCACCACCGCCACCACAAGCCCACCAGAGGCCACAAGTTTTCCATTGGTTGTGCGGCGGAGGGGCGGCTGGTGGGCGTTGCCATTGTGGGCCGTCCCGTGAGCCGCTATCTGGACAATGGCCTGACGCTGGAAGTGACCCGGCTCTGTACCACGGGCGAGAAAAACGCTTGCAGTATGCTGTACTCTGCGGCGGCGCGGGCGGCAAAGGCTATCGGCTACCGCAAGATCATCACCTACACGTTGGACACGGAGGCCGGAGCCAGTATCCGGGCGGCGGGCTGGACGTGTATGGGGCAGGCAGGGGGAAAACGCTGGACCGGCAAACGCTGTCCCGCTGTGGACCTCTGCCCGCCGCAGATGAAATTGCGGTATGAGAAATTATTATAAAGGAAGGAGACGTTCATGGACGCAGAAAAATTGAATCAGGCACTATATGATAAGATGGCGGCGGAACAGGAGCGGTTCAAGCACGGGCTGTTGGGCATGACAGCGGAGGAAGCCCTGAACCATGCCTATGAGTACGCCATGCGGGAGGATATTCTGATGTCGTTGGATGTGCAGGACCTCCCCGCACCCCAGGCGGCAGCGTTGCTGGAATCCCCCTGCCCTCTGGCGGATATTTACAAGGACTTCCGGGATATGGAGACGGGTCACATGGACAATATCCGGGAGTGCATTGAGGGCAGGGCCGAAAGTTTGATGGAGGCCCAGCGGGAAACTGCCCCCATTATCCCGATTTATCAGCACACCGGCGAATATGCCAGGGAGCATGGAGAGTTGGACGCTTTCCTCGCCTCTCTGGAAACGAATGTTGCCTGCCGGGATGCTATTGAGACGGCAATTAGGGAGGGCTTTGATGGAATGAGTCTCCATGCTGACACAAAGGGCGTACTGGCGGCGTTTGGTGCGGAGCGTGTAAGTCATGTACTGGCTGCTACCCTTCAAGGTATAAGGAACGATCCCCGTGTTTCCAGCGGCAATCAGGCGTGGGCGGCAACTGTCCCCATGTTTGATACCGTGAGCCGTCACCGAGACTATCTCATCACAAGCCATCCTGGTGTTTTAAGCATCTTCGTTACACAGACACGGAAGGAAATGGACGCTATGCAGAAACAGACGGAGAAGAAGCCCTCCATTAAGGCCCAGCTCTCGGTAAAGCCCGTCCCCGGCGACCAGCCCGCCGCAAAACCGAAAGATCGGGAGGTGCGGTAAATGCCCTTTGTCCCTGTCCCGAAAGACCTCGCCAGAGTAAAGACGAAGGTGGCGTTCAATCTGACCCAGCGGCAGCTCATTTGCTTCGGCGCGGGCGGTCTGATTGGCGTACCTACCTATATGCTCACCCGGAACAATCTTGGCAACGAGGCGGCGGCTCTGCTGATGATCGGCCTCATGCTGCCCTTCTTCCTGTTCGGCATCTACGAGAAGGACGGCCAGCCTTTAGAGAAGGTGCTGGGCCACTTCATCCGGGCGCAGTTCCTCGCCCCCAAAGTCCGCCCGTACCAGACCGACAATCTGTATGCCGCCATGGAGCGGCTGAATCATCATGAAAAGGAGGTTCATGCTATTGCAAAAAAAGCAGGAAAAGCAAGCAAAAAATCTGCAAGCGGCAAAAAGACAGCACAAAAAAGATAAGGCCGACCTGCGGGACACCATCCGCCTGACCCCTGACGCCAAGCTCACCAGCCGCCAGAAGCGGCGGCTGTCCGCTTCCGTCCAGAAGGCCAAGCGGGACGGCAAAATCCCCCGCACCGCCCAGCAGACCATCCCCTACCGGGAGATGTGCCGGGACGGTATCTGCGTGGTGTCGGAGCGGTTTTTCACCAAGCAGGTACAATTTTACGATATTAACTACCAGCTCGCGCAAAACGAGGATAAGAACCTGATTTTTGAGAATTGGTGCGATTTTCTCAACTATTTTGACAGTTCTATCCGCGTCCAGTTCTCTTTCCTCAACCAACCCGCCGATATGGAGGAACAGCGCCAGTCCATCCATATCCCCGATCAGAGGGACACCTTTAACAGCATCCGTGAAGAATACTCGGATATGCTGAAAGGCCAGCTCTCCAAGGGCAACAACGGCCTGACCAAGACCAAGTACATCACCTTCGGCGTGGAGGCGGACAGTCTGAAGGAGGCCAAGCCCCGGCTGGAGCGTATCGAGGCGGACGTGCTGGCTAACTTCAAGACCCTGGGGGTGCGGGCGCACTCCCTCAATGGCTATGAGCGGCTGGCCGTCCTCCATAAGATGTTCCACCCAGCGGACAACCAGAAATTCCGGTTCGCCTGGGACGCGATCTGCAAGACCGGCCTTTCCAGCAAGGACTTCATCGCCCCGGACAGCTTCACCTTCAAGAATGGCCGGATGTTCCAGATCGGCAGGACCTACGGGGCAATGTCCTTCCTGCAAATCCTCGCCCCGGAGCTGACCGACCGGATGTTGGCGGACTTCCTGGACCTGGAAAGCAGCATGGTGGTCACGCTCCATATCCAGTCCATCGACCAGAGTGCCGCTATTAAAAATGTGAAGCGGAAGATCACCGATTTGCAGAAAATGACCATTGAGGAGCAGAAAAAGGCCGTCAGAAGCGGATACGATATGGACATCATCCCCTCTGATCTCGCCACCTATGGCGCGGAGGCCAAGACGCTTTTGGAGGACCTGCAATCCCGGAATGAGCGGATGTTCCTGGTGACGATGCTGGTGATGAACACGGCGGAGACGCGGCAGAAGTTGGAGAACAACGTGTTCCAGGCGGCTGGCATCGCCCAAAAGTACAACTGCGCCCTGCGGCGGCTGGACTACCAGCAGGAGCAAGGGCTAATGTCCTCCCTCCCCCTGGGCCTCAACCAGATCGCCATTCAGCGGGGCCTCACCACCAGCAGTACCGCCATATTCGTGCCCTTTACCACCCAGGAGCTTTTTATGCAGGGTGAAGCCCTCTATTACGGCCTGAACGCTCTTTCCAATAACCTGATTCTGGCCGACCGCAAGCAGCTTAAAAACCCCAACGGTCTAATCCTTGGCACCCCCGGCAGCGGCAAGTCCTTCTCCGCCAAGCGTGAGATCACCAACGCTTTCCTGATTACCCAGGATGATATTGCCATTATAGACCCGGAGGACGAGTATTCGCCCCTGGTCCGGCGGCTGGGCGGGCAGGTGATCGA
>CAJUQD010000116.1 GCA_910588105.1 uncultured Oscillospiraceae bacterium
GGCAGCGTGAGTGGGAGATGAAAGAGGGCTTTGAGGAGGGCGGCGGCGTATGAGTTATGTGATCCAAGCGGTTTTGAGCAACCCCCGACGTCCGGAATGCGATCAGATCACGATCCCCTTCCCCATTCCCGTTGACCAGTACGATAAGACCATTGAGATGCTCCAGGCAATTGACCTGGGCTTTTCCGTCAACCGGGACTGCACTGTGGATGAAGTGAACAGCCGGTACAGCGTGCTGAACACCCTGGTGGGTACGCTGGTCAATATCGATCAGCTGGACTACCTGGCGAAACGGCTGGACGGCTTCTGCGCCGGCGAGGTCAGTCAGTTCCAGGCTATGGCTCACAAGCTGGGGCTGTCCGAAATCAAGGACTTTATTAACCTGACGTACTGTTGTCAACAGACAACGGTTATCACGGATTTCTCTGATTTGGAGCAGATCGGGAAAGACCACACAATGACACTGAACGGCGGCGCAATGCCGATAGACCAATACCAGGCAGTGAATGGCAAAGAAGCCGCCCTCCAGCTGATTAACGGCGGTAGAGGAGTCATCACCCCTTACGGTGTGGCCTACGACAACGGCATGGAGCTGGAACCGGTCTACAACGGACATCAGTTCCCCTCATATCTATACGATCACAGCCTGCTGGTGTTGGAGATCACGCCAAAACGGGGTCTTGTGGAGGGGAGCAATCCGGAATATCTGTACCTTCCCGCTTCGGAACACCAGATCGAGCGGACGCTGCTCCGTGTTGGCGTCACCACACTGCACGATGCTAAGATGCGCATCGACTGGGACGAGTTGCCGGAAATGGTTGTGGATGCGCTGGAACTGGACCACCTAAGCGGCGATGATCTCCCGGCCCTGAACCGGATGTGCCAGGCTATCGAGCCGCTGAAGGAGGCGGATATGGAGAAGCTGAATGCGGTAGTGCTGTTTGCGGAGGCTGGAGACATGATGGCCGTCCGCCAGCTGGCGGAAAACCTGGACCTGTTTGACTTTGTCCCCGGCCTCCAGACCCCGGAGGAATACGGCAGGCACATGATCCGGGAGTCCGGTCATTTCGACTACGACGAAAACCTGGAGGGCTTCTACGACTACCGCCGCTACGGTGAACAGCAGCTCCGGCAGGAAGGCGGGCAGTTCAACGAATGCGGCTATGTGGTGTACCAGGGCACAATGCCGCTGGAGGAGCTGATGATGGAGGACCCCGCAGAGAAGCATCAGCGGGAACAGGGACTCCAGATGGGAGGGGTGGCGCAATGATTCTTTACCTGGAGTGCCGGAGCTACGGTATTGCGCTCGATATCCCCACTACCCGTGATGAGGCGGCAAGCACGATCTTTAGCCTGATCGCAGGCTTTGAGGATGAGCCCGCGGAAATCAGCATCAGCGGTGTGAACAGCCCCATCCCCAACCTCTATCCGTATGTCCAGCACGCCGATCTGGAGAGCGGGGCTGACCTTGAGAAGCTGAACACCCTGGACGCCAGAATCAACGGTATGACCCAGGAGGAACAGCGCCTCTTTTCCGGGGCGCTGGAACTGGAATGTACCGGCGATCTGGACTTTGCGGTTCATGTCGCAACCAGCCTGGACCGTTATGAGATATTCCCCAAAATCAAGACAGACGAGGATCTGGGCCGCTTTCTGGTGGACACGGCGTTCATGACCGGAAAATTCTCCTTCCCCGATGAGGCCCGGCCTTACCTGGATTACAGCAAGATCGGCGCGGAGCAGCGGGATGCCCTTGGAGGGATATACACGCCCCATGGCCTTGTCAAACGCCGTGAGGAAGCGCCAGTGCAGGAGGAGACGCCAAAAGCCATGCTTTTGACACTCACAGCCTCAGAACAGAGTTATCCCCTTGTCCTCCCCGCCTCCGAGAAGCAGCTGGGACAGGCAAAGGAGTCCCTGAGAATCGAGGACTTTGCTCAAGCGGTGATCGCCAGCGCCGAATATACAGCGCCCTATTTGAACCGGCTGATCCCTATGGACAGTATCACTGTAGAGGACGCCAATGAGATGGCTCTCTGTCTCCAGCGCCTTAAAAAAGACGGCGAGATCATAAAATACTGCGCCGCTCTGGAGGTGGAAGAACCGTCCACCTTCACCGAGGCCCTTGATATGGCCATCGACATCGATGACTATGAGCTGATCTCCAGCAGCGAACGGGAGTATGGCCGTCAGGCCCTGCGCCGCATGGGTGCAAACGACGAAGTTCTGGAGGCCATAGAAGGCTGCACTGATTTTGACCGGCTGGGCAGTGAGATGATGGATGAGGACGGCGTTCGGCAAACCGGGTTCGGTCTGGTGCGCCGGCTGAGCAAGCCCTTTCCTCCTGAGCAAGAGCCGGACCAGCAGATGGGAGGTCTATCATGTTAAAGCTGAATATATCCGGCGGCAGGGTACTTGAACAGTTGAAACTGCCGGTGCCGCTGGATGAATTCAAACGGAAAGTTGATGAAATTCGTGCGGCGGGCCAACCCAATATCGCACCCACGGTATTGAACGCTGACAGTTCCGTCCCCGCACTCAACTGGCATCTCCAGCAAACCAGGCTGGACAGCGATTCCACGCTCCAGAAGCTGAACCAGCTGGCGGAGACGATAGACGGGATGAACGCGGCGGAACACTACCATCTGTCCAAGTCTCTGAACCCGGAGTCTCAACAGAGTCTGGACGATGTGCTTCAAATCGCCGCCCATATCAAGACGAGCAGCCTGGACTGCTACGAGGTCATTCCAGGCGTGACCTCCCACCAGGAGCTGGGCAGATGGCTGGTGGAGCATGACCGTCTGGAGGATAAGGTACCGGAGACTCTGCGGCCCTACCTGGACTATCGCTCCATCGGCATCGACTACTGCAACAGCCATGAGGGAGAGTTCCTGGCCGACAGCTACACCGGGATTCAGTCAGGCGCTATGGAGCAGGTCTTGGAAGAGCAGGGCGTCCTCCGCCTGACGCTTTCCACAGCAAAGGGTACATTTCCCCTCAGCTTTCCCGCCTCGGACGAGCGGCTGGAGCAGGCAAAAAGGGCGCTGGACGTGGAGGACTTCGCCCAGGCCGAAATCACCGCCGTCAAGTTCTCCTCCCCGTATCTGGACGGCCTCCTCCCGCTGGATACAATCACTGTGGAAGACGCCAATACGCTGGCGCTGTGCCTTCAGGAGATGGAGCAGGAGGACGGGGAACTGATGAAGTTCTGCGCTGTTCTGGAGGTGGAACAGCCGGGTGCCTTCACGGAAGCCGTCAGCATCGCCATGGACCGGGACGACTATGAACTGGTCCCGGAGGACATGGATGAGTATGGGAAACAGGTACTCCGCCGCACTGGGGCTGACGATGAAGTCATTGATACCATCGACGGGTATATGGATTTTTCCCGTCTGGGCGAGGACTCCATGGCAGAGGACGGCGTCCGGCGGACGGAGTTCGGTCTGGCGCGCCGCCTGAGCAAGCCTTTCCCTCCCGCACCGGAGATTGGGCAGGCGATGATGTAAAAAGTTTTTGTAGACTTTCGCCGGGAGTTGTGGTATCTATTGTTGCTGACCAAAAACGAAAGGGAGTGAAACCGTTGCAAATCAACATTTACAAGGACAAAATGCTGGGGGCTCGCCTGTTCGGGGCCTCGGTGCTGTACAGTGCCGCGCCCATCCCCCGCGAGGATGTGCCCCAGGGCTGGTACTGTTACGACCTGCGTGGTACAGCCCGGCATCCGGACGAACCCCACGCGCTGGTGGATCTGGCGGAGGAAAACCATGCCGGCTCGATCCTCTCCTGTCTGCCGCTGAAAAAGGGTGGCTCTCAGTTCCGGCTGATCAAGGATATGTTCCAGATGACCGGTACAAATCCCAGCTTGGCGGAGTTCTGTGCTGAGGAAAAGATCCGCTGCCCTGAAACGCCTGTCCGCCATCAGCTGTGCCCCGCATCCCCCGAGGATGCGGGGCTTTTTTATGCTCAGACGCCGGAGAAGGATGAGGAGCTGGG
>CAJUQD010000117.1 GCA_910588105.1 uncultured Oscillospiraceae bacterium
ACAGGCGGCGGCAAAGAGAAATATCCTTTGAATACCTCACAGAAGAAAAGTTCTATCCTCTAAGCACATCAGATGAAGCTCTCAAATCACCCTACGAACAATACCCCGTCACAATCTGCGGTCAGATAATGGAGCCGTCTGCCACGAAGGCCGCCAGACCCTGCTTGGCCAGCTCCGTACGGATAAAGTGCTGGTCCTCCGCCAGGGCGATGACTTTTGCAGCTTCCTCCTTCGGTGTGCTGGCGTACAGGAGGCCCTATTCCACACAGACGGGTAGGAAATCAAACAGAATCTTCTCCAATTCCCGGGCGTTGATCGTCCGCCCGTTGGCAGGAAATCCCACCTCAAAGCGCAGAGTGACGCGCCCGGAACGCACCTCACAGTCCGTCCGCTCCAGTGTCTCCTGGCCGGGAATGGTCACTGCCAGCACCCCGCTCTTCCCGGAGCCCTGGCCAAGCGGAAGAACCGCCCCGCCTGACGGCCAAAGCGCCGGAGCAGGTAATCCTCCAAGGCGGTGCGGTTCCAGGAGGCCTCCCAGCAGACGGCAGGGAAACCCGCTGTCCGGCTATCCACCGTCACACTGAGTTGGAACGGTGTGGCGAAGGGATCGCCCTGGACGTGTTCGATACTCAAAATGTATTTACCGAAAGACCAGCTTCCCGCCAGAGATTTATAGGCAGGATAGCTTCTGCGGTCGATGGCGCGCAGGCTGGCGCGCAGTTCTTCACTTGTTTTCATTGCAGACCACCGATTTCTTATGCGTGACTCTATTTTATCACCTTATGCCGGATATGTATTAGAAGCGGGCTGTCCCCACAAATGGGCAGCCCGCTTTATGTGGCGTTGATGGTCTCTTGCCTTTTTGCTTCATTTGAAATATAATCAGGGCTGTCACATAAATTTTGGGGGACACAGGGAGGCACTATGGCAAATATCCTGATTGTCGAAGATGAAACAGCCATGCGGGACATTATCGCGGACTATATGCGAAAGGGCGGGCATACCTGCTTTACCGCTGATGACGGCATAGACGCGCTTGTCACCCTGAAAAACCATCCCTTAGATTTGATGATCCTGGACGTGATGATGCCGCACTTGGACGGCTTCTCCGTCTGCAAGATGGCACGGGAAATGAGTGATATGCCCATCATCATGCTAACCGCCAGGGGTGAAGAGGACGACAAGCTGCGAGGCTACGAATACGGCGCGGACGACTACATGACAAAGCCGTTCAGTCCCAAGGTGCTGCTGGCCAAGGTAAACGTCCTCCTGCGCCGTTCCTCCCCCGCTGCCGCCGGAGCGATCACCGCCGGGAAAATCATGCTCCAGCCCAATGCTCACAAGGCCTATCTTGACGGTCAGGAGATTACCTTGACCCATAAGGAGTACGAGTTGCTCGCCTTTCTGATGGCAAACCCTGGGCAGATATTCAACCGAGAGCAGCTTTTGAACCGTGTTTGGGGCTGTGATTTCGAGGGGACGACCCGCACCGTTGACACCCACATCAAGACCCTGCGGCAGAAGCTGGGGGACGAGGGGCGGCATATCGTCACGCTGATCCGCTCCGGCTATAAATTTGAGGTGACGGTATGAAAGAGCTGTTTTCACTCCGCACTGTTCGGAAAAAGATTTTGATGCTGTCAAAGCTGGCGGGGCTGGCGCTGATTTTTTCCTATGTCCTCTCCACTGGCCTGCCGATCAGCGAGGATGCCTCTTTCCTGCTCTGGCTGGGATTTCTCCTGCTGTTGGTCTTGGGCATTGACTTTTTCATGGGCCGCTTTATCACGAAACCGATTGACAAACTGAACGCCTCCGCAAAGCGCATGGCGGGACTGGATTTTTCCGCCCCCTGCAATCTCGTTTCAACCGATGAATTTGGGGAACTGTCTGCCAGCCTGAACACAATGGCTGAAAATCTGCAACAGGCCCTTGTCCGTCTGGAGGATGCGAATACCCAGCTCGAAAAGGATGTGGAAAAGGAACGGCTTCTGCTGGCCGAGCGCAAGGAACTGGTGGACAGTCTATCCCACGAGATGAAAACTCCGCTGGGCATCATCCGGGCCTATGCCGAGGGCTTGCAGGACGAGATGGACGAGGCCAGAAAGCAGAAATACGCCCAGGTCATTGTCTCCGAGGTGGTGCGCGTGAATGACCTGATCGTGACCCTGCTGGACTTGTCTGCATTGGAGAGCGGGGCCGCAAGCCTGAACATTTCCCGGTTTGACTTTGTAGAACTGGTGGAAACGGCAGCCGGGCGGCTCCTGATCGACGCCCCGGACACCGACTTTGAACTGCAATATGAGTTGCCGGAGCAAAAGGCTTTTGTGCGGACAGACCGGCGGCGTATGGAGCAGGTTTTGGAGAACTTCATGGTCAATGCCAGGAAAAATGTATCCCCCGGCGGGATCCTGCGGCTGGAAGTGACAGCAGACGATGGGACGCTGCATTTCTCCATCTTCAACCAAGGCAGGACGATCCCGGAAAACGACCTGCCAAAAATCTGGACAAAATTCTACCGGGACAGCAACGCCGGGTACAGCGGCTCCGGGCTGGGGCTGTCTATTGTGGCGCAAATCCTGTCCATGCAGAATCTGCCCTACGGTGCGGAAAACCGGGTGGACGGGGTGCTGTTCTGGTTCTCCATCCCTGTCACAGAATAATTTCACACGGATTTCACACCGGCCTCACACGAATTTCACACCGGCCATCTAAACTCTCCTTATCACAAGTAAGGAGGGTTTTTTATGTTCTTAGGATTGCAGTGGTACTGGTGGCTCGTGATTGGGGCGGTGCTTGTCATCTCCATCCCCTTCAAGATCAAGTTCATGAAGTGGTGGACCAAGCGCCAGCAGGGAAAAGATCAGCGTGGAAAGTGGGGTGACGACGAGTGATCGAGGTCAAAAACCTGACGTTCTCCTACGGCAAAGACAAGCAGGCCCTCCACGGCCTGGACTTCACCGTAGAGGACGGAGAAATCTTCGGTTTCCTGGGGCCCAACGGCTCCGGGAAATCCACGACGCAGAAGATTCTCACCGGAATTTTGAAGGGTCACGGGGGCAAGGTCTCGCTGTTCGGGCAGGATATCTCCGCCGCTCACGGGCAGGAATTTTTCCAGAAAATCGGCGTGCTGTTTGAGTTTCCTTATCTGTACGCCAATCTGAGTGCCGTGGATAACTTGAACTACTTTGCATCCTTTTACCATAAGGAACAGAGGAGAGACATAGGCGAGCTGCTGGACGCGCTGGAATTTAAGCCGGACTTTCTGAAAAAGCCGGTGTCCTCCTACTCCAAGGGGATGCGCCAGCGGGTGAGTATGGCCCGGGCGCTGGTGAGCAATCCCCGGCTGCTGTTTTTGGATGAGCCCACTAGCGGCCTGGACCCCTCCGGGGCGGTGCTGTTTCGGAAGATCATTGAGCAGGAGCGAAAAAAGGGGACGACGGTGTTCGTCACCACCCATAACATGGTGGATGCCGATTTGCTGTGCGACCGGGTGGCGTTCATTTCCAACGGAAATTTGGTAGCCCTGGATACGCCCAAGCGTCTGAAGGAGAAAAACAGCAACCACCGGGTGGTCGTCGACTACCTGTACCGGGGAAAACGGGAGACAAAAACCATTGAGGCACCGGAGTTGGAGGCGGGCATTCCCTTTGCCCACGACGAGATTATCAGCATCCACTCCCAGGAGCCAACCTTGGAGGATATGTTCATCCAGTACACGGGGAGGGGGCTGTCCTGATGGGAAAAAGCTTTTGCGCCCTGTTCAAAAAGGACTGCCG
>CAJUQD010000118.1 GCA_910588105.1 uncultured Oscillospiraceae bacterium
ACCGTGACGCTTTTCGCCAGATTCCTGGGCTTATCCACGTCCAATCCCCGGGCCACGCTGGTGTAATACCCCAGCAGCTGGAGGGGGACTATCGCCAGCAGTCCGGTGAAGCAAGGAGCCGTTTTAGGGATGTAGACGGTGAAATCCGCCGTGTCCTCTATGCTGTAGTGCCCATAACAGGTCAGTCCCATAAGGTACGCCCCCCGGGCCTTACACTCCGCCATATTGCTGATGGTTTTCTCGTACAGATTGCTCTGGGTGAGTACGCCGATCACCAGGGTGTTGTCCTCCACCAGGCTGATGGTGCCGTGCTTCAGCTCCCCCGCGGCGTAGGCCTCGCTGTGGATATAGCTGATCTCCTTCATTTTCAGGCTGCCCTCCAGGCTGGCGGCGTAATCCGCTCCCCGGCCCAGGAAGAAGATGTCCCGGGCGTTGGCGAACTTGGCGGCGAACCACTGGATGCGGCCCTTGTCCTCCAGCACGCGGGCGATCTTGTCCGGCAGGGCGGCCAGCTCCTCAATGTATCCCGTATACTCGTCCTCCATGAGTTTCCCCCGCACCAGGGCCAGCTGCACCGCCAGGGCGTACATGGCCATGAGCTGGGCACTGTAGGCCTTGGTGGTGGCCACGGCGATCTCAGGCCCCGCCAGGGTGTAGAGCACATTGTCCGCCTCCCGGGCGATGGTGGAGCCTACCACGTTCACCACCGCCAGTGTCCGCGCCCCCTGCCGCTTCGCCTCCCGCAGGGCGGCCAACGTGTCCGCTGTCTCCCCGGACTGGGAGATAACGATGACTAAGGCGTTCTCGTCCAGCAGCAGCCTGCGGTAGCGAAACTCGGAGGCCAGCTCCACCCGGACGGGGACCTCCGCCAGCTCCTCCAGGACGTACTGGGCCGCCACCCCCACATGCCAGGCGGAGCCGCAGGCCGCGATATGGATGGACGAGACGGACTGGAGAACCTCCTCCGTCAGCCCCGCCCCGGACAGGTCGATCCACCCGTCCTTCAGCAGACTGTTCAGGGTGTCCCGCACGGCGGCGGGCTGCTCATGGATCTCTTTGAGCATGAAGTGCTGGTATCCGCCCTTTTCCGCCGCCTGGGCATCCCAGGTGACCTCGGTCAGGGGAAGCTCCACCTCGTCTCCATTGAGGTCGTAAAAATGAATCTCCCCCGGGCTGAGTCTTGCCGCCTGCTGATTGCCGATGTAGTACACATCTCGCGTGTCGTTCAGGATGGCGGGCACATCAGAGGCCAGATAGGTCCCCCCCTCCGCCACGCCGAGGATCATGGGAGAGTCCTTCCGGGCGGCGAAGATCTCGCCGGGATAGTCCTGAAACATCAGCGCCAGGGCATAGGACCCTTGTATGCGCACCATGGCCCGGGTGAGGGCGTCCACAGGGCCCAGCTTGTATTTTTTGTAGTAGTAGTCCACCAGCTTCACCGCCGTTTCGGTGTCGGTGTCTGAATAAAAGGTGTAGCCGTGGCGTTCCAGCTTGGCTTTCAGCTCGGAGCAGTTCTCGATGATCCCGTTGTGAACCCCCACCACCTGAGACTCCACCGCGTCGGAGCCGGAGCTCACACCGCTGCCGCTGACGTGGGGGTGGGCGTTGATGAGGCTGGGAGCGCCATGGGTGGCCCAGCGGGTGTGTCCAATGCCGCAGCAGCCGGCCAGGGCCGCGCCGCCGTCTGTTTTTTCAGCCAGATTGCGCAGCTTGCCCACGGCCTTCACCACCTGGGCCGGCTCATCACCGTCCCGGACGGCCAGGCCCGCCGAGTCATAGCCCCGGTATTCCAGCTTGGCCAGCCCGTCCAGCAAAATGGGGGCGGCCTGCCGCCGCCCGGTAAAGCCTACGATTCCGCACATGATATGTACTCCCCCCGTCGAAGCTGTTGTGCTTCATTATATTCCCATCGTGCTCCACTGTCAATTGGTTTGCCCTCAAAATTGCAAGATTGGAATATTAAACTTGCATATAAAGGCGCCACTGTTGTACTTCGTCCTTGTAATATGCAATAAAATATGCTTTCATTGCAAATATTGTCTTGACTTTCCTGCTTCTACCGGCTATACTAGCCGTAGTTCAGGCGTGAACAACGGCGTTCCGACCCGGAAGGGGGAGGAGCGCCGATTTCTATTTCGCGGGGAAACAGAAAGGGGATCTCATTTATGGGCTACAGCAGAGAGGATATCATTCGAATGGTGAAAGAGGAGGATGTAAAATTCATCCGAATGCAGTTCACCGACATCTTTGGCCAGCTGAAAAACGTGGCCATCACCGCCTCCCAGATCGAGAAGGCCGTGGACAACCAGATCATGATCGACGGCTCCTCCATCGAGGGGTTTGTCCGCATCAACGAGTCGGACCAGTATCTCTGGCCCGACCTGGACAGCTTTGTCATCTTCCCCTGGCGGCCCCAGCACGGCAAGGTGGCCCGGCTCATCTGCGACGTGTACAACCCGGACGGCACTCCCTTTGTGGGCGACCCCCGGGGGGTGCTGGAGCGGGTGCTGGAGAAAGCGAAGGCCATGGGCTACGACACCTTCAACGTGGGCCCCGAGGCGGAGTTCTTCCTGTTCCAGACCGACGAGGAGGGCAAGCCCACCACCCGCACCAACGATGAGGCGGGCTATTTCGACCTGGGCCCCCTGGATCATGGGGAGTCCACCCGGCGGGAGATCTGCCTGGCGCTGGAGGAGATGGGCTATGAGATCGAGGCCAGCCACCACGAGGTGGCTCAGGGCCAGCACGAGATCGACTTCAAGTACGCCCCCGCCCTCCAGTGCGCCGACAAGATCATGACCTTCAAGCTGGCGGTGAAGACCCTGGCCCAGAAAAACGGCCTCCACGCCACCTTCATGCCAAAGCCCATCTTCGGCATCAACGGCTCGGGGATGCACACCAACATGTCCCTGTTCCGGGACGGGAAAAACGTGTTCTTTGATGAGAACGGTCCCAAGGGCCTGTCCAGGGAGGCGTATGCTTTCATCGCGGGGATACTGTCCCACATGAAGGGCATGGCCGCCGTCACCAACCCGCTGGTCAACTCCTACAAGCGGCTGGTCCCCGGCTACGAGGCTCCCTGCTATCTGGCCTGGTCCGCCTCCAACCGTTCCGCCCTCATCCGCATCCCCGCCGCCCGGGGACAGGCCACCCGGGTGGAGCTGCGCTGCCCCGACCCGGCCTGCAACCCCTACCTGTCTTTGGCCGTCTGCCTGGCGGCGGGGCTGGACGGCATCGAGAAGGGGATGACCCCGCCGGAGGAGATCACCGAGAACATCTTCGCCATGTCTCCGGCGGAACGGCAGGCCAAGGGCATCGAGGCCCTGCCCGGCTCCCTGGAGGAGGCCCTCATCGCCATGAAGAAGGACACGCTGGTGATGGATACCCTGGGCCAGCACGTTTCCAGCCAGTACATCGCCGGAAAAGAGGCGGAGTGGGACGAGTACCGCACCCGCGTTTCCAGCTGGGAGCGGGACAAATACATGATGAACTACTGAATTTCCCGGAAGCGAGGTGAGGGCCATGCGGCAGATCGTGGTGGCCTTTGAGCGCCAGTCCAACTGCGACCG
>CAJUQD010000119.1 GCA_910588105.1 uncultured Oscillospiraceae bacterium
CGGAGGAGCCCATAGAAAACAAGGACTGGGCTGTGTCGGAGATGCGGGAACTGGCGGACTACGACGTACCCCAGGCGTGGTATGTGCTGGGGACGCTGTACCGGGACGGCGGCATCCTCATCCCGGACAGCACGCTGGCGGCGGAGGCATTCGAGAAAGCGGCACAAGCGGGGATGGTCCCCGCCCAGTGTGCGCTGGGGGAGCTGCTGCTCTCCGATGATCTGGACGTGCTCAATCCGCCCGCGGGATTGGAGTGGCTGAAACGTGCGTGGGAGGGAGGTTCGCTCAGGGCGGGGTATCTTTTGGCGAAAGAGTACCTCAGTGGGGAGAACGCCGCCAAAGATGTGGAGCACGGGCTGGAATGCCTGTCTGCCTGTGCCGACGAAGGCTACCCCGGCGCACAGTATCCGCTGGGCAAGCTGTACCTCACAGGTCAGGAGATCCCGCAGGACATGGAGCAAGCCGAATACTGGCTATCCCAGGCGGCGGCCCAGGGTAACGAATACGCAGGTCTTCTGCTCGAGCGAACGGAGGAACCCCCAATGGCCGGAGCGGCGCTGGCCGTGATCCGTCTGCTCCACAGCATAAGCTGCATTTTTCAGGAGAACTCCCTGCCCAAGCACAGCCCGGTGGGGATGCGGACAGACCGCAAGCTGTTGCAGAAGATCCGGGAGAAGAAGATCGCCATGGGCCATAAGCCCGACGACCACCCGGACGAAGGCATGGTCATGTATTAGAATTTTGAGTATCCCACCCTCAATTTTTGGGAGGAACTATATCAACAAGACGCATCCAACAAGATAGGAACCCTTCCATCGGAAGGGAGAAAGGAGCAAAATGAAGAAAACGAGCTACAGGTCTTACGATGAACTGCCCTTGATGCTCTCGGTGCCGGAAGTGGCGGCGGTACTTGGCATCAGCCGCGCAGGAGCCTATGAACTGGTGCGCGCTGAGGGCTTTTCGGCACTGAAGATTGGCAGCAGGATCGTGGTGCCAAAAGAGAAATTCCTTGGCTGGATCGACGCGCAGATGGCAAGAGACTAACGCCACTGTCCTAATCGATTCTGTGTAAAGTGCTTCGTTCCCGCCGTTGTTTTTCTCCAAGCTGTAATCTGGACTTCTCCCCGGTGCTTCGGTATTGTGTTGCTTGCCAAAGGCACACAACAATCTGAAAGGGGAATTACTATGAGCAGAAAGCGGGAAGCAGTCTTTATGGGGCTCGGCATCCTCGCCGGCCTCGCCCTGAGCGGCCCCGCCGCCCAGGCGGCAGACTACCTCACCGCCCGACCCAGCAGCCAGACGTTCTACATCGACGGCCAGCGAACTGCCCTCACCGCCTACTCCATCGGGGACAGCAACTACGTTCGTCTGCGGGACATCGGCAGGGCGGTGGACTTCGGCGTGAACTACGATGCCGCCACTAACTCCGTCTACATCAACAGCACTCAGTCCTACCAGGACGAGGTACAGTCTGCGGCTGCCGTCACCGAGGAAAGCGTGCAGGCTGTCCTGGCACAACTGAAACAGATCTACCCCACCGGGGCAGAGTTCCCCGCACCCTACCGCTCCACCAGCGGCGGCCCCTATCGCCAGGGCGTCCACTGCTCCGGCTGGGCTACACTATGCAGCGATGCCGCTTTCGGTGACCTTCCGTGGAGGCGGATCAACCGCCCAAGCTGGGAGCAGATTCGCTCCGGTGATCTGATCCGCTACGACAACAGCGGCAACGGCCATGTAGTCGTGGTGGTGAAGAAAACCGACGAGTACATCAAAGTCACCGAGAGCGGCATGAATAACCATGCCCGGTGGGGTGGGCAGTATTTCCGCTGGTGGCTGGAGGAGCAACCACATTATATCAGCTACACCAGGTACCCGCAATAAGCTCCAATGGTGTACAGGGGCGGCGCTCCGCGTCTGCGGAGCGCCGCCCGCATGGTTTTTCCGAAAATCACACAGCGCTTAAAAATTCTGCTCATAGATCGCCGAGGCAAGCCGGGCATTGCCAAAGTCGATCACCGTCCACCCCAAGGATATATCCTGATTTTCGCAAAGCGCAAGCAGCCGGGGATTGAGTTCTTTGGCGTAGCGATACGGGTGCCCGAACGTCATATGCCCCTTGGTGCTGAGGAACCGCAGCGCCACCGCGTCGGGATTGTCCGCCTCGGCGCAGAACGCGGCCCACTTCTCCTCCTCGTCATATTCATACCGATCCTGCACGGCGAGGGTCAGGCTGCCCACGGAGCAACTCTCAGAAGAAAACGCCCTTGCGGGGTCATCATAGCCGTTCTGATTCGGCCAGGTGAGCGCGATACCGGCATTCTTACCAAGCCCCGCCTCGTCATCATACCGGCGCAGGAGGACGAGCCTGCCGCGGGCCTCGCCCAGGGAGGGCAGCTCGCTGTCCAGATACCAGCGCCCGGCATCTTCCTGGATATAGCGGTCGAGGACGCGCTGAAACTCCGCCACGCTCTCGTCCCCGTGCTCCTGCTTGACCGCGAAGATCACGGTCTCGGTGGGATGGGCGGAGAGGAAGGCATAGCAGTCTTCCAGCACGTCCTCCAGCATGAGCCGGTCAGACCAGGGCGCGGCACCGGTTCTGCACTCGCAAAAACCATGGTTCAGGCCGAGCCCGTCCCCGTTGACGGCAAGGCGGATATCAAGATAGCGGAAACCGTCCTCAAGCTGCTGGCCAACGCTCCGGGCCTGGCACTTTGAGAAAAAGCCGAGCTGCACATACTGCGTCCCCGCATCGTGGGTGCCGGGGATGGACAGCTCGCCCAGGGGCACATCGTCCGGCAGCATTGCCATCCAGTCGGCGGAGCCAGCCACAGGGGCGGCATCTACCCGCTCCGTCAACGGGATCACAAACAAGGCGGCCGCCGCAAGGAGTATCACCGCGAGGATGCCGCCAAATACTATCAGCAGGAGCCGTACCCCCTTATTTGGGGCTTTTTTGGTGTTTTGCATTGTTTCCCCCTCCTGTGTCTCAGGCGCGCCGGCCAACAGGCGTTAACCTAATTGTACTGCTAAACGGGGAAGTAATCAAGGGACAGCCGCCACAGAAAAGAAGATGTGTCTGGATTGATAATTCTTCCTGTTTGCCATGGCTATTTCCGCCTGCCTGTGGTATGTTGCGTTGCTACAGGAGGCGAGAATCATGCGAAACACTTTGGAAGATTTCTATTACGGCAACATCACACCAAACGCGCAGGACATGGCGCCCAATTCGGAGCTGAAGCGTGCGACAGACCGTGTGGCCCGGTTTGAAAAGCAGCTCACGGAACAGCTCGACGAGACCGGGCAAGCGGTCTTGGCAAAGCTTATCGAATCACAACAGGAGATCGACAGCATCACTGCCATGGAAAATTTCATCCTGGGCTTCCGATTGGGTGTCAGGATGATGGCCGAGTGTATGGATGACAATGATGGCGACATCAGAATCGGAGGTGAATGACCACGGGTAAGAAAAGGGCAAACGGCGAGGGCAGCCTGCGCAAGCGCCCTGATGGCCGCTGGGAGGGCCG
>CAJUQD010000120.1 GCA_910588105.1 uncultured Oscillospiraceae bacterium
CCATTGTGGAGACCCAGGCGGGGGACGTGTCCGCCTATATCCCCACCAACATCATTTCCATCACCGACGGCCAGATCTTCCTGGAGAGCGACCTGTTTTTCTCCGGCCAGCGCCCCGCCGTCAACGTGGGGCTGTCCGTGTCCCGCGTGGGCGGCGACGCCCAGACCAAGGCGAAAAAATCCGCCGCCGGGGCCATCCGGCTGGATCTGGCCCAGTACCGGGAGATGGAGGTGTTCACCCAGTTCTCCAGCGACCTGGACGACGCCACAAAGCGCCAGCTCTCTTACGGCCAGGGGCTGATGCGGCTGCTGCGCCAGCCCCAGTATTCCCCCCTGTCCCACCACCAGCAGGTCATCGTGCTCACCGCCGCCATGGGCCGGGTGATGCAGGACGTGCCGCTGGACAAGATGGACCAGTTCCGCACCGGCCTTTTGGCCGCAGTGGAGGGGGAGGGTGCCGACCTGTGCGCCCGTATCGACCAGACCGGCAAGCTGTCGGAGGATGACCGGGAGGAAATTTTGGACCTGGCCCGGGCGTATCTGGCCCGCTTCCAGGGCGGCGGAAAGCAGGGCAGCTGACATGGCCGGGACCAAGGAGATCAAGGACCACATCGACAGCGTCCAGGAGACCAAAAAAATCACCAGCGCCATGTACCTCATCGCCTCCACCAAGCTGCGGAAGGCCCGGCAGGAGCTGGACAACACCCGGCCCTATTTCGAGGCCCTGCGCCGGGAGATCAAGCGCATCTTCCGCACTGTGGGCGGGGAGGCGGTGGACAGCCCCTACTTCTACCCCATGGAGGGGGAGCCCCCCCTGGACAAGCCCAATGCCTGCCTGGTCATCACCGCCGACAAGGGGCTGGCGGGGGCCTATAACCAGAACGCCATCAAGGAGGCGCTGAAGCTGCTGGATACCCACCCGGACACCAAGCTGTACGTGGTGGGGGAGTACGGGCGGCGGTTTTTCGCCTCCCACAGCATCCCCATTGAGCACAGCTTCCTCTACACAGCGCAAAACCCCACCATGGCCAGGGCGCGGGAGATCAGCGCGCTGCTGCTGGATGGCTTTGAGAAGGACGAGCTGGACAAAATCTATGTGGTGTACACCGACATGGGCAACGGTATGGACTTCCAGGCCAGGTGCACCCGTGTGCTGCCCTTCCACCGCACCCACTTTGCCGACTCCGCCCTGGTGGAGCCGCCGGTGGCCACCCCGTTCGAGTTCCTGCCCAGCGTACAGGCGGTGCTGGACAGCATGATGCCCAGCTATGTGTCCGGCTTTATTTACAGCGCCCTCATCGACAGCTTCTGCTGTGAGCAGCAGGCCCGCATGACCGCCATGGACAGCGCCAACCAGAACGCGGAAAAGCTGCTGGGGGAGCTGTCCCTGGAGTTCAACCGGGTCCGGCAGTCGGCGATCACCCAGGAAATCACCGAGGTGTCCGCCGGGGCCAGGGCCCAGCGCAAAAAGCACGAGAAAGAAGGCTGATGATTTTGGAACGAGCGGTCATCAAACAGATATCCGGCCCCGTGGTGGACGTGGAGATTGTGGAGGGCGAGCTGCCCCGCCTGCGGGAGGAGCTCACCGTGGAGAAGGACGGCGCGCACCGGGTGATGGAGGTGGCCCAGCATCTGGACCACAAGACGGTGCGGTGTATTATGCTCTCCCCCAGTGAGGGGCTGGCCCGGGGGCTGGCGGTGGATGTGCCGGGCCACACCATCCAGGTGCCGGTGGGCGAGGCCACCCTGGGCCGCATGTTCAATGTGCTGGGACAGCCCATTGACGGGGCCGGGCCGGTGCCGGAGGGCACCCCCGTGCGCTCCATTTACCGCAAGCCCCCCGCCTTTGACGAACAGAGCCCCTCCGTGGAGATCCTGGAGACGGGCATCAAGGTCATCGACCTGCTGGAGCCCTATCCCAAAGGGGGGAAGATCGGCCTGTTCGGCGGGGCCGGCGTGGGAAAGACGGTGCTCATCCAGGAGCTGATCCACAATGTAGCCATGGAACACGGAGGCTATTCCATCTTTACCGGCGTGGGGGAGCGTTCCCGGGAAGGAAACGACCTGTGGCGGGAGATGGGGGAGAGCGGCGTGTCCTCCAAAACCGCCCTGGTATTCGGCCAGATGAACGAGTCCCCGGGTGTGCGTATGCGGGTGGCCCTGTCGGGGCTGACCATGGCGGAGCACTTCCGGGATAAGGAACACAAGGATGTGCTGCTGTTCATCGATAACATCTTCCGCTTCGTCCAGGCTGGCAGCGAGGTGTCCACCCTGCTGGGGCGTATGCCCTCCGCAGTGGGCTACCAGCCCACCCTGGCCAACGAGATGGGGGAATTGCAGGAGCGGATCACCTCTACCAAAAACGGCTCGGTGACTTCGGTACAGGCGGTGTATGTCCCGGCGGACGACCTCACCGACCCGGCTACCGCCACCACCTTTGCCCATCTGGACGCCACCACCGTGCTGAGCCGGAAAATCTCCGAGCAGGGCATTTACCCCGCTGTGGATCCGCTGGAGTCGTCCTCCCGGATTCTGGAGGCAGATATCGTGGGGGTGGAGCACTACCGGGTGGCCCGGAAGGTGCAGGAGATTTTGGAAAAATACCGGGAGCTCCAGGACATCATCGCCATTTTGGGCATGGACGAGCTCAGCGATGATGACCGCAGGACGGTGGCGCGGGCGAGGAGGCTCCAGCGGTTCCTGGCCCAGCCCACCCACGTGGCGGAGAAATTTACCGGCATCCCCGGCGTGTATGTGCCCCTCAAAGATACCCTGGAGAGCTTTGCCGCCATTGTGGACGGCGAGCTGGATCAATATCCAGAGGCGGCGTTTTACAACGTGGGGGCCTGGCGGGACGTGGTGGAGAAGGCCCGGAAGCTGGAGGGCGGCGTGTGATGGATACCTTTCAGGTGCATATCCTGGCGGCAGACAGAACCCTTTACGAAGGCCCCTGTGTCAGTCTGACTATCCCGGCCAGCGACGGGGAGCGGGGCATCCTGGCCCACCACGCCAGCATGATGGCGGCCATTGTCCCCGGCATGGTCTGCTGGCAGCAGCCGGGGGAGGGGATGCAGCTGGCGGCAGTGTCCCCCGGCATGGTGAAGGTGGAGAACAACGAGGTTCTGGTGCTGGTAGACTCCGCCGAGCGCCCGGAGGAAATCGACGAGGCCCGGGCCCGCCGGGAGGCCGATCAGGCCCGGGAGGCGATTTTGCAGAAGAAGAGCCGCCAGGAGTACCAACTGGCCCAGGCAACCCTGGCCCGGGCGCTGAATCGGCTGCGGGTAAAAGGCGGGAGCGGGCTGTAAGCTGGTTTTCGTGCCGGAAGCCGGATAAAAATTTACAAAAAGTCAAGAGTAATTTGCAAAAGTCAAGAAAAATAGCACCCTGCACAAGTAGCGCAAGCGGATTTTATGCGATTTCACAACAAAATGACATGACAAGCCAGCCGGATGGGTCAATCCCATTCGGCTGGTAC
>CAJUQD010000121.1 GCA_910588105.1 uncultured Oscillospiraceae bacterium
GCGAAAAAATTCCTTGCCGCTGGGCATATTGCCAATTTTCAAACGGCGCCTAAGAGCTCCGACAAGAGCTGTCCGTCAATCAGCTTGATGCTCTTTTGCTGCTGCTTCTCAATGTAGGAAACGGCGTCGTCTGTAAAGCTGGAGGTGGTTATAAAGATCCCCTTGTTTGTATGCTCCATATTGTCCCTTCCCTCATATCTGTCCGGCAGATTATGGACATCGGGCTGCATGAGCACATGTGTTACATCAGCACTTACGATGGGGATATCAAGCCAGAGAATGATTCCAGCCTAACAACTGGGATTATAAGTGATTTCGATGCTTATGTTAAGGTTTCGAGCAAAATATACAAGTTTTTCGGCTATAAACTGTGCACACTGCCTATCCGGGGGAGGGCTGCGCCCTGGATCTTCTAAGGGGGTACGATTGGCCCAAAAACGAAGCCCACCCCATTACCCGGGGTGGGCTTCATTTTTCCATTAGGAGGCAGGCGAAACGATGTGGTATATGGCTCAGGCGTTTGATTCCATTTCGTTGACAAGGGGCGGGATCTGGGAGATCATGTTGTCCATATCCTCAAACATGGCGCTCTTTGTGGTGCCCAACTGGCTGGCGGACTCAATGTGGGCGACCACCTCCTGATACCGTTCCTTGATTTTGTCGAAGAACTGGCGCAGGCTTTGCAGCTCTTGCCGGGATACGTCGATGACGCCGGAGATCCCGGTCTGCACGGACGTCGCCCCCTCGGCAACCGTTATTATTTTTTCAAAGCTGCCCTCCGTCTGGGCCACAATGTCCAGGCTCTGGCCCAAGGTCTGCTGGGAGGTGGTAATACTCTGGCTGAGTTCGTTGGCGCGGGTTTCCACCTCGTTTACGCCGCCGTCCACCTCGCCGGTCAATGCCTTGATCTCCTCCGCCAGCTGCTTTACCTGGGTTGCCACCACAGAAAAGCTCCGGCCCTCGGCGCCTGCCCTGGCGGCCTCGATGGAGGCGTT
The DNA here is from genome assembly GCA_910588105.1 of uncultured Oscillospiraceae bacterium. GTDB lineage: Bacteria > Bacillota > Clostridia > Oscillospirales > Oscillospiraceae > Enterenecus. The sequence continues at coordinate 996 of CAJUQD010000121.1, forward strand.
GATGGCCAGGATGTTGGTCTGTTCCGCGATGGACGCGATTTTGCCCATGGACTGCTGGATTCCCCTGATGGCGTTTTCCAGAAGGGCAAAGGTTTCCGCCATGGCCTCATAGGACTGCTGCACCTGCGTTGAGGTCTGCTCCAGCACAGCCATCTGCTCCCGGGCATCGGACACCGCCAGGTCAATCTCCCCCCGCACATGATTGAACTGCTCCGCCGTCCCGTTGATGTTGGCGAAGGACTGATCCAATTCCTGAAGCTTTGCCTGGAATTGGTCGCCCTCTTTCATCACGCCGCCAAAGGAAGTGCCCACCTGGCTCAGTTCCCAAAGGGAGGATACCTCTTTTTTCACCAGTTCCTGCTGGTATTCCTTGAGGCTGCCTGCCACATGCAGCACCGGGTAGAGGCTCTTTTCCTGCTGGGGCTGGCCGGACTGCCGGCTTCTTTTACGAAACAACATAGATGCGCACCCCCCTATTCAAAAACAACGCAGGTCATGGACTGGTTAACAAAGCGGTTATTATAGTGCTCGCCATACCCCACAAAGCCGGCATGACTGCCAAGTACCGCCATATCACGCAGATAGTTTTGCATATAGCCCTCTTGTGAGAACAGCTTATACCGAAACAGGCAGTTTACCGAGAAGACGGCCGACCGGCGCGGGAAATCCTGGCAGATCCGCCGGATGGTATCCTGCACAATAGCCCGGTAGTCGCCCAGCTCCAGCAAAATGAGTACGTCGGAGTCGTTTACCTGCCGGAAGCAGGCCAAGGCGTTTCCGTTGACCTCTTTGATGGAGATGATGCAGGTATCGTCCCCGTTCAGCTTGCCAAAGGGATTCTGGAAGGTCCGGGTGAGTATCTCCTCATCAGAGACATGGAGGATATCCTTGTATACCTGCTTGGCGCTTTTGCCGTTCAGGGCTCCCAGGATGTAATTGGCCCGATCTGTGTTGGAGGCCACAAAGCGGTAATTTCCCAATTGGTGGTAAATATTCTCCTTGTAGGTCTTTACCCGGCCGTTCTGGTTCCGCACCAAAGCATAGGCCACCGCGTCCTGGTATACCCGCCCGTTGGCGGCTACGCGACCCTGGTCGCCGGTGCCGCCCACCAGGGAGATGTTCCGCTTGCGCAGGGCGGTATAAATAGTGGTGAGCACACAGGCGTCGTTGCCGGAACAAAAGTCAATACATACGGTGTCCCGGCTGGAGCCGCCCAGCGCCTGTATATCCTGCTCCAGGCGCTGTATGTATTTGATCGGCATGGTGGACGCCTGCTCCAACACGTTGGCAACGGCAGTGACACCGTCCAAAAAGGCGATGACGCCAACGCCATTTTCCACCACGCCGGTCTGATAGCTCATACCGATGCATCCGATGCTGGGTATACCAGGGAAACGCTTCTCCAGCAGCGCTACATGGCTTTCAAACTGGTCGTTATTGGATAATAACATAATGAACTGCGGACGATAAAGGCCCTGAAGCGCTTCATCGAGATTTCCCCGCCGGCTTATACCGAAAAACTGCTTCATGCTGCCGCCTCCTTCTATAGATGCTCCAATCAATTATCTCATAATAATGCCGGCATGTCAATAATAATGCCAGCCAGCCACTGTTATGGCGCGATATAGGCAATTATTCCCTGTAAAATGACGGAAATTTGGAAGGTGACAGATGTGTGCCCGGCGGCGGGAAACCCTCCCCGCTGGGCGCACCGCCATTTTTCAAACAAGCCCTACTTCCCAGTGGCTATACCACAAAGCTGTGCGTACTTTTCAAATGTTTTTTGGTGGTGTATGATGCAGGTACAGTGGCAGGAAGCATTCCCCCTGCAAAAACATCTATGACAACGAAGAGACGGTGCGCCGGATGTTCGCGGAGCAGCGGGATATGAAGGTGCCGCCGGAGCTTGTGCCCCGCTGCCCTGTCTGTGGCAAACCCATGGCCATGAACCTGCGGGCGGACGACACCTTTGTGCAGGATGGGGGGTGGCACGCCGCCGCCCGGCGGTATGAGGATTTTGTTCAGCGCCATAAGGACTGCGCCATCATTTACCTGGAGCTGGGGGTGGGTATGAATACCCCTGGCATTATCAAGTACAATTTCTGGCAGCAAGTCTGCCGGAATCCAAACGCGAGCTATGTTTGCATTAGGGCTTGTTTGAAAATTGTCAACACGCCCAATTGGCGGGCCTTTTTCCGCCGAGCTGCGTTGCTTTGCCTTGAAATACACAAAGTATT
>CAJUQD010000122.1 GCA_910588105.1 uncultured Oscillospiraceae bacterium
CATTACAGAGATAGACCGGAATGAACTTCTGCGGGATATGCTGCTGGGTTATTTTCAAGAAGATACTGTTCCTTTACCTTTTTGATCTGCTTTGTGGAAAAGGGTTGCTTTTGGGGGGCGCTATGGTGTATAATCCGCAAATGTATCTCAACAAAAAGGAGCGGCATCATGAACAAAAGTGAATTGATTTCCGTGATGGCTGAAAAAAGCAGCCTGACAAAAAAAGACTGCGAGGCCGCGCTGGACGCCTTTACCGCCGCCGTGGGTGACGCCCTCAAGGGCGGCGATAAAATCCAGTTGGTGGGGTTCGGGACCTTCGAGGTCAGGGAACGGGCGGCACGGACAGGGCTCAATCCCCAGACCAAGGAGACCATGGAGATCCCCGCTACCAAAGCGCCCGCGTTCAAGCCCGGAAGGGCGCTGAAGGATGCCATTCAGTGAGATATCGTCCATGCTGCCCGGTTGGGCAGCATGGACGATTTTCATTGCAAGCAGTCTCTTTGTTACAATTTTTCAAATTTTTTCAGCAGTTCATTGACGCCCTTCCACACCTGTGCATAGCCCCGCCGCAGGTCCTCCACGTCCTGGGCGTAGAGGTTATGGGTCTCGTTGCAGCGGCGGGCGATCTGGTTCACGTTGTTGGAGATGGAGCGCAGCAGCTTCACCAGCTCCGCCACGCTGGACATATCCAGGCGGACCACATACCCGTCCACCGCCATCTTCCGCAGATAGGCCCGCAGGTTGGCGGTGCCGAGCTGGGCCATCTTCTGGTCGATCACCTCCTTTTCTCTTGGGGACACCATCGTATATAGGCCCACTGTCCGGCCCTCGTTACGCCTCACCGCGCCGCCTCCCTCCGCTGGCCCTGCTCCATGCCGGAGTGTACCGGGGCGGGCGTGTTAAAGTCCCGCAGGGCCTGCCGGATGGACGGTTTACCGCCGTCCATCACAGTCAGGGCTTGAGGCTCCCGCACGGGTGCCTCGCCGACCTCTGCACCCGGCCTGTCATCGCCGTTCTGATGCTGTCCAGCGCCTTTATTGCTGGGCTTTTCCAGCTCCCGGTTAAGCTGGGTCAGACGGGCCGACTTAGTCCGCAGCTCCTCCTCCTTGGGGAAGGGCCGCGCGGCCTCCTCCTGGGCGTTTTTTAGCTCGCTTTCCAATCGGGTCAGGCGGGTTTTGTTCCGCTCCAGATTTTCGGCCATAGCCTCCAAAGCGTTGTTGATCCGGGTCACGTTACCCACCGGATCATCGGACAGCTCCGCCGTATAGGTCAGGTGCTGTTTCATCGTCACCTTAAACTTGGAGCCGTCGCAATGGAGCTGCATGGGGAAACCCCGGTACTCGCCCAGGTCAAAGGGTTTCTCCGGGTCACTCATGAGCATACACGCCTTGATGATGGCCTCGCCCGCCGCCTTGCGCTCGGTGAACATCTGCCCCATGACGGTCATGGTGAAAGCGTCCTCTTTGACAGGATGGGCCTGCACGATGGGCAGGTCCTTTCCCAACGCCTCAATGAACAGCCTGGTTTCAGCCATCTTCTGGGGGTAGTATTTCAGCGCCTTATCCTGCATCTCATACTGCATGGCGGTGTGATTGGCCTTCAGCATTTTTAGCTTTGCCACCTGCACGTCCAGATCCATCTTTTCCCGAATCCTGTCGTCCCCGGTGGCAAGAGCCTTGACCTCGGCGTAGGACAGGGCGGTGGCGTCCACATCCTCGGCGGACCGGGCGGGGGATTTGCTGGTCATGACTTGGCCGATGAATTTCTGCTTGTTCTCCATCAGCCCCCAGTTGTAGGCGTCAAAGGTGCCCTTGGTGACATACTTGTACATCCGCACCTTTTGATTCATGTTGCCCTGGCGCAGCGAGCGACCGGCGCGCTGCTCCAAATCAGCGGGCCGCCATGGGCAGTCGAGGTCATGGGAGGCCACGATGCGGTCCTGGACGTTGGTGCCAGCTCCCATTTTCTGGGTGCTTCCGATGAGCACCCGCACCTGCCCCCGGCGCACCTTGGCAAACAGCTCCGCCTTTTGCGCCTCCGTGTTGGCGTCGTGGATGAACGCGATCTCCTCCTGGGGAATCCCCTGGGCGATGAGCTTTGTTTTGATATCATCGTAGACGTTGAATTTGCCGTCCCCTTTGGGTGTGCTCAAATCGCAAAAAACCAACTGGGTCCCCCGGATATCCGCGCTGTCCCGCCACTCCTTGATGATGTTCTTCACACAGGCGTTGACCTTGCTGTTGGGGTCGTCGGGCAGGAGAGGGTTCTGCAAACGCTGATCCAGCGCCAGCTTGCGCCCGTCAGACGTAATCCGCAGCATATTGTCAACAGACGGGTCCACCAGCCTGTTCCGCACAGACTCCGCCCGCTCCCCCAGCTCCGCCACCATCTCCTGTTGGAAGGCGCTGGGCTCGGTGGTGACGGTGATGTACTCCGCCTCCGGCACGGGCAGGTTCAGCATATCCGCCGTCTGAATATCAGCGGCCTCCTTCCAGATGCTGATGAGCTCCGGCAGGTTGTAGAACTTGGCGAACCGGGTCTTGGAACGGAACCCCGTCCCCTCCGGCTTCAGCTCCATGGCCGTCACCTTCTCCCCGAAGTCCGCCGCCCAGTTGTCGAAATGGCGGTGGCCGTTCTTCACCAGCGTGTCGAACTGGAGATAACGCATCATCGTATACAATTCGACCATCGAATTGCTGATGGGCGTGCCCGTGGCGAAGGTGATACCCCGCCCGCCGATGATCTCGTCCATATAGCGGCATTTGCCAAACATATCGCTGGATTTCTGGGCGTCGGTCTGGGCAATGCCCGCCACACGGCTCATTTTGGTGTGAAGGAACAAATTCTTAAAACTGTGGGCCTCGTCCACAAACAGGCGATCCACCCCCAGCTCCTCAAAGGTCACTACATTGTCCTTTTTCTTGCTCTCCGACAGCCGTTTCAGTCTGGCCTCCAAATTTTTCTTGGTCTTTTCCAACTGCTTGACGGTGAAGCGGTCCCCATCCTCCTCCTTGGCCTCCCGAATGGCCTCAATGATCTCGTCGATCTGGTCCTCAATGACGGCCTTCTGCCGCTCCGGGGAAAGGGGAATCTTCTCAAACTGGCTGTGTC
>CAJUQD010000123.1 GCA_910588105.1 uncultured Oscillospiraceae bacterium
TATTTTACACTTCTTTATCATTTGTGCAATATCTATTTTTCAAACAAGGCCTAATAAATATTTTCATAAAATCTTCCCCACCTCATTTTTGCTATGTACTTCTAAGTATACCACCCCGCAGAAATAAAATCAATTCCATTCCGAGGAGGTGCCCCCTATGAGGGCCGCAACCATGAAAGAGCGCCCGTCCTTCCCGCTGATGCGGCAGTCGGACGTGCAGAGCATTTACCATATGCAGATGCCCCGCTGGCTGTTTTCCGATCCCCGCTACGCCGGCATGGGCCTGGAGGCCAAGGTGGCGTACACCTTCCTCCTGAACCGTTTCCAGCTCTCCCGGCGCAACGGCTGGGTGAACGACTTCGGGGAAGTGTTCGTCATCTTCCCCCGGAAGGAACTGGCCCGGGAGCTGCGGATCTGCGAGCAAAAGGTGACGGCAGCCTTCCGCACTCTGAAGGAACTGAACCTGATTTGGGAGAAGCGGTGCGGCCGGGGAGACGCCAACCAGATCTACCTGGCCACCGTGACGCCCCAGGACGACCCGGAGTATACCAGCGCCCCCTTTGTCCCGCCGGAGGACGGCACTCCAAGAACCGCCGGTTCTGAGGTTCTTATGGAGGGTGATTCTTCTTTGCCCTCCCAAGAACCGCAGGATATGGGCGGCAAGAACCGCAAAACCTGCGCTTCAAGAACCGCAATATCTGAGGTTGCAGAACCGCAGGAACTGCGGCCAAGTTATAAAGAACTTAGTCATACTGACCCCAGTTATACTGATGTCAGTCTGTCTGTCCCGCGCGGGGACGGACGGGCGGACGGTGAGGCAGAGCTCACGGGCATTTTGGATGCCTGTGAGCTCCAGTGTTTCTCCCGCGAAACTGCCCGGGTGTTTGAAAACGCCATTGAGCGCCTTTATTACGCGGACAGCTTCCGGGTGGGCAACGCCACCCTGCCCCAAAGCCGGGTGCGGACCAAGCTAAGGCTGCTGGACTACACGATTTTACAAACCGCAGAGGCCAAGCTCCACGCCAACCTGGACAGGCCGGTGAAGAACTCCACAGCCTATGCCATGGCCACGATTTTCAACTGCGTGGCGGAGAGCGAGAGCGACCTGATGGTAGATCCCTACTTGAACGGGTTACGTCAGCCACCCGATGGGAGGTGACTGCCATGCTTTTATCCACACAGCAGAAATTCATCCTGGATGCGCTGCGAACGCTGAACTGCGTCCGGCGGCGGCAGCTCCACGCTCTGGTGCGGGGGCGCTTCCAGCAGGACAGCATTGCCATCACCCAGGCCCGCATGGAGGCCATGCTGCGCCAGCTGCGCATGGGCATGGCCGACGTGCGGATGGACGATGGGCTGGTCTGGCTGTTCAATGCCCAGCCGGACGGTCGTCGGCTGGAGGCCATCGACGTGATGCTTGAGCTCACCGGGGGCAAGCCCGAGGAGTTCAGCGCCAGCCGGGAGCCGCCCCGGCTGCTGCGCTTCGCCTATGGGGATGAACTGCGCCTGTTTACCGTTGCTTCCCTGGATACCGCGCCCGCTGAGCTGCTGGAGCGGGGTAGGGCGGAGCGCGTTGTCTGGATCGCGGACAGCGGGGAGATCCCCCAGGGGCTGGCCCTGCCGCCCAAGCATTTTTTCGCCGCCCGCCAGCCGGACGGCTCCCATCGCTTCTATGGCTCCAACGGGCCATGAAGATATATCACACCACGAGGAGGATTTTATTATGCCAAGGAAGAAAGTCAATTTCGCAGAGGAGCCCCAGCAGGATGTCACTGAGATGGAACAGTCCGGGATGGAGGCCCCCGCCCTGCTGGAAAATCCGTGCCGGGACACGGACGGCCCCGGCGCTGATCCGTCCGCGGGGCTGGACGAACCGGGCGATGGCCTGTCCACGCCTGAGGATGGCCCCCATTTGCCTGGGGAGGATACCCCAGAGGTGATGGAGGTGGACGTATCCGCGCCCCCGGCCCCGCTGGACGATGGCCTGGAGGACTGGCCGCCCATGGAGCCGCCTTATGCCGCGCCGGATGGGGATTCGCCTATGGACGCGCCGGACGGTGAGCCGCCTGTGGACGTGCCGGAACCCGGCCCCACTGGGGACACGCCCATGGAGGACGCGCCGCCCGCCGTGGCGGACGACGCCCCGATGCCGGAACCCACGCCGGACGGGGACGCGCCCCCCGCGCCGCCCCTGACGGATCGGCAGAGCTTTTTTGCCCTGGACTTCCGGGAGCTGGACCGGGGGCTCTCCCAGGAGGAGCGGCAGGCATGGAACTCCATCTACGCCTCCTTCCGGGGCCACAGCGCCCTGTCCGGCACCGTCATCGGCGCCGACCCTCATTCCATGAACGTGCGGAATCGGGAGACCGGCCAGGTGGAGCGGCGCACCATGTACTGCGTGGTGGTGCTGGTCTACCGGGTGCCCGTCTACATCCCCGCCACCGAGATGTGGATGGGGGAGACCCGGCCGGACTACGTGCTCCAGAATATGATGGGGGCCAGCATCGACTTCATCATCACCAAGGTGGATCGGGAGGGTGGCTACGCCATCGCGTCCCGGCGGCAGGCTGCCCGTGCCCAGCGGTACTTCTTTGCCCACCGGCCCGACCTGTGCGCCGAGGGTTCCCGGGTGAAGTGCCGTCTGCTGGCGGTGGGGCCCCGCCGCTGTCTGGCGGAGTGCTACGGCCACGACATCGACCTCACCCAGCGGGAGCTGAGCTACACCGCCATCGCCGACCTGCGCACGGAGTATCATCCCGGTGATGAACTGGACTGCATCGTGAAAAGCTATGACGCCGCCCGGAGGGATCTGCTGATCTCGGTGAAGGAGACGGAGACCAACCCCTTTGAGGGTGCGGAGCAGCGCCATCCCGTGGGCAGCCGCCGGTACGCGGTGATTGCTGGGAAGTACGGTGGCGGAGTATTCTGCAACCTGCCGGACGGCACAGTGTGTATGTGCAACTACTCCTACCAGCATGAGGATTCCGATTTCCAGTCCGGGGATCACGTCACGCTGGTGGTGCAGCGGTTTGAGCGGGACAAGCGGCAGATGTACGGCAAGATTTTGAGTAAGAGGTAAGG
>CAJUQD010000124.1 GCA_910588105.1 uncultured Oscillospiraceae bacterium
CCCCCATTACGGCGGGCCCACGCCTACCCCCGGCCCTTCCACAAAAAATCCCCCCGCCGGGGACCAATCCATCAATCTATCCATCAAAGAGCGCCCCAGGCGCTCCAACGTGCTAAAGGAAAAACCCCAGGCCGGTGCCATCCGGCCCAAGACCCGCCAAACGGTGGAACAGGCCGCCCGAACACGGGCGGCCACCGCCAGCGCCCCCGGCTCCGTTGAGAAAAAAGCCGTTACAAAACAGATCACCGACCGCGCCCGAAAGAAAGCCCAGCGGGAGGCCCAACGAGGTATGCTCCAGAAATCCAGGCAGACAGCCCAGGCCGCCGCCGACCTGTCCAAGCGGGCGGCCCAGGCCACGGTGAAGGCGGTGAAGGAGTTGGTCGGCGCCCTGTCCGCCCTGGTGGGCGGGGGTGCGCTGGCCGCCGCCATGTGCGTGATCTTCCTGGTGGCCGCCGTGATCGCGTCCCCCTTCGGCATTCTCTTTGCCAACGAGCCGTCCCCTGGGGCGGTGCCGCTGGCCGCCGCCGTCAATCAGATCAACATGGAGCTGTCCGACAGGCTGGCCGCCCTGCAAACCGGGGATTACAGCGCCATCGACATCCAGGGCGCGGCCCCGGACTGGCGGGAGGTTGCGGCGGTGTTCGCCTGCAAGACCGCCATGGGAGCGGACAGCGTGGACGTGGCCGCCCTCACCCCGGACAGGGTGGCGCGGCTGAAAGCCGTCTTTTGGGATATGTGCGCCCTTTCGTCCAGCGTGGAGACCATCGACCACCCGGCCACGGAGGACGCCGAGGCGTGGACGGAAAAGAAGCTCCATATCACCATCACCGCCAAGAGCGCGGAGGATATGCGCACAGCCTATGCGTTCTCCGCCGACCAAAACAGCACCTTGACGGAGCTGCTGGACGAGCTGGACGTGATCGGCGGCCTGCTGGCGAACCTGGGCATATCGGACGAAAAGGTGATAGAGGTCCTCCAACGTTTGCCGGACGATCTTTCCCCGGAACGGCGGGCTGTGGTAGAAACGGCTTGTAAGCTGGTGGGCAAGGTCAACTACTTTTGGGGCGGCAAGAGCAGCGCCATCGGCTGGGACCCCCGCTGGGGCACATTGATGAAGGTGACCTCGCCGGGGAATGTGACCAGCGGCACCTACCGGCCCTTTGGCCTGGACTGTTCCGGGTTTCTGGATTGGGTGCTGAAAAATGCGGGCCTGCCCAGCGACGGGCATTGGTATGTCAACAGAAACTTGACAGCGGCATCACCAGCCAACGCCAAGCCGGGGGATTTTGCCCTCTACCCGGACGCCTCGCATATCGGCGTGGTGGTGGGCCGGAACGAGGCGGGGAAGCTGCTGGTGTGCCACTGTGCCAGCGGGCAGAATAACATCGTGATCACCGAGTTTTCCGCCTCCGGCTTTACCGTTGTGGGCAAGCTGGCCTTTATGGACTAAAAAATAAATCTCATGGTGAGACACAATTCGCAGAACGAATTAAATCTCACCGTGAGACGCATTCTTATACAGCCCACTTGGTGCTATTGTGCATACTCTATAGGTGGAGGGTGGCGCAAAACCACCTGATTCGATAATTTCTTCAAGTTGTTGCAATACATATGGGAGCAGACAGATGTAGATATTAACTCACAACATTTTTTCAACTTATATTCTAAAGTACCGCAACTTATGCCTTGCGCGAAGTAAATCGAACGGTAGCAATCCCCTTGCCGTTAGTGCTGTAGTTAGCCGCTTCCAAAAGCGTACGCTGCACACCATATTGTCCGTTTCCTGAGCCCGCCGGGTCCATAACCAAAAAGTCACTAATGGATTTTCCACCATTCCGATAGCCATAGCACATCACCATATGGTAATTGCCTGAATTTCCGGGCCCGAGATTCAGCAGAACCGGCACTCCAAGATTGATCTGTTCGCAAATCGCTGCGTACGAGGTATTCGCAAACGAAGTACTTGGATGAGTAATCGTCACATTGGGCCAGTTATAGTTCCAGTTAACTCCCTGCCCGTTTACCCATGCTCCCCTAATATCATTAATGGTATAACTGCTTGGGCCAAAGAAATTTAAAACATCAAGAACGGCTGTAATAGTACAACCCTCGCCCCCAGTCAAATTATTAATTGGGGTGTAGAATTGATTCCAATTACAGATTCTGCCGGATGGCATCGTCAATGTTGCTGATTCAGTAGATGGAGCGCTACCAAAGAAATCTACAAGCTTCCATTGCTGAGCATTTCCAGAACTGGCCTTTTTATCCCAGCGCACATCAGAATTGTCACTACTTCCATTTGCCGTAAGATACAAATCATAGTTTTTAAGTCTAATCCGATAGATGTTATCAGTCGCATTTACCGGTTCAAGCAATATACAGGAATCTTTATCATTTCCCGATTCAAGATAGATGTCGCAGTTTCCGGGCTCCCCGTTACCAGCAGACCAATAGTAGTTTAAAGCATAGTTCTGATTTAGGGCCGTTACAATTTTATAGCCAGCTTTAAAACTTTTGATGAGCCAATTTTGCGCATTGGTAGAATCTTTTGTCCACAAGCATACATTCCTATTGTTCGATACCTGCTCGCTTCCAAATACATTCAAGCACTTCCCTGATCCTGCATGTGAAACCATATAATAGTTCTTATTCAGTTCATACGCCATGAAATAAACACCTCCATATATTTCAAGACAACATATCGATATTATTTATAGTCACCACAGTTGAAAAGCGGTAAAGAGAGCGACATCGAAAGAAGGGA
>CAJUQD010000125.1 GCA_910588105.1 uncultured Oscillospiraceae bacterium
GACCGAAGAAAATGCTTTCCTTGTGCTGGCGTACTTCTTTGGGAATTTTGATTTCCATATTGCCTCCTAAATAGGTTTGATGTAATATATTGCTAATATGTTTGCGGGAGGAACAAAAACATGAAAAAGAGTGGATTCCAATTGAATGAAATTAAGATTGAACACGTTTTGGAACTTATGAACATATATCTGTCCGAATGGATAGACCGCAATGATTCCATGTGGTCACTTGTATTTAGATACTTCTATGTTGCTCTTATTGTTCTTTTTTTACCAAATGTAGCAAACTTCATAGGCATAACCCTGCCACAGTTTCCTTTAATATTATTTCCTATTATTGCAGCTATACTTTCTTTGTATTTTCTCTATGTTACGGTTGGATATGCCAAACGATTAGAAGCCATCGGAAAAACCTATCAAAAGTTGATAGATCTCTTACCAAAAGAGTTACAACGGTTCTCACTTTTGGACCCTGAAATCAAATACGGAAAATACTTTCATGCCCGCATGGGTGCAAAACTTTGCTGCTTGATGTTTGGAGTTCTTATTGTGCTCTCTATAGTAATGATTTGCTACTACTCTTTAGGATAGTGTTATATTTCCCTATAGTCCCAGCATCTCCTTTACCACCCTGTCGGCGCCCTTCACCAGCCCGGTCAAGATCAGCATATTGAAGATAAGCTGCCCGATGTACTGCCACGCCATAGTGACGGCGGGCAGGCTGGCGTCCGCCGCCGGGGTGCTGCTGGACAGGAACGCGGAATAGATCAGGCAGGCCAGCACGATCACCGCCCCCTCCATGCACACGCCGATGTAATTTTTGAGGAACGCTTTGCCGCTGGCGGCGGTGCCCTCCCCGGCGAAGGACGCCAGGGGGAGCGGGGCCAGGGCGGTGAACATGTAGAGCCGGAAAAACCGCCCGTACACCGTCAGCAGAAGAATGAAGGACATGACGGTGATGAACAGGCTGCCCAGCAGGGACACCAGCCAAAGGGGGATGCTCTCCAGCAGGCCCAGGCCCTCAATGGCCGTCACGACCTCGCTGGGTAAGGTGGCCGCTGTGGACACCGAGCCACCCATGCCCGCCATGACGGTGGTGACTACCCCGCCGCACACGCTGAAAATGACGGTCATGATCTCCATGCAGCTCCCCACGGCCACCTTTGCCAGCACGAAGCGGATGAAATGGTGCAGGGCAAATTCCGGGCGCTGGAAGTCTTTGAAGCTGGCGGCGCTTTGGAACACACCCATGGCGAAGAACAGCACCAGCAGGCCGTAGCCGATCCCCACCATAGCGTTGTGGATGCCGGAGATCACCGTCCAGATGTCGCCCCCTTTGAAGGTCTGCGGGGTCTGCGTCAGCAGCGCCCATATCTCGGACAATTTTCCGTTCCAGTCCGCCAGCGCGTTTTCCAGGATATTTACGATCCAGTTGTCACTAATAGTCATTCACCCCCACGGGGAATCGTGTCTCATGGTGAGACACGATTCCCCTGTTGAAATTGGCCCGCTTCACAGTGCGCCGATGGTGGACAGGATCTCCTTGCTGAAGGCTATGATCAGCCCGCCGAACACGCACAGCATACCCTGGCTGCGCTGGCTGGCGTCGTGGGACTGGATGCTCATGCCGAGCTGGACGATGCCCCAGCCCAGGATGATCACGCCGATGGCCTTGATGCAGGAGAAGATAAACTCGCTCAAATTATTGACAATGGACAGGGGATCGCTGCCGCCGCTGGACGCGGCGAAGGCCGGAAGGGTGAACAGGGCCAGGGACAGCACCAGGGCCGTCCACGCCGCCATATAGCGGCGGGCCTTGGCGCGGGAATGGGGCAGGTCGTGGTTATTTTTCATGGTCAGATTCCTCCAATTCGTCGATGATTTCGGTTTCATCCAGGGATGTAAAGGTAAAGTCCAGGTCGCCCGCGTCGTAGAGACATGGGGTGTTGTGGACATAGGGGGCGGCCCCGCCGTCCCCGGTGAACTTGATGTTCGGGTGCCGCTCCAGGTCAAATTTGGCGTCCATCACCGGGGCCTCGCCCCGGATCAGGATGATGGAAAGCCGGTTGTCCAGCATACGCACTTCATCGGGGGTCAAGAGCTCGCGCCCGGCCTGTTGAAAATTCTGGCTGTAGGAGCCGTTGCGCCCCTTGCTCTGGCTGCTGGTGCGGGTCTCGATGGTCTCCTTCCCCAAAAGCTCGGAAACGTACTTATGGGTGCTTTGCTCGTTCCCGCCCAAATAAATGAAGCTGTCCGCATTGCCGATGATGCCCTCCCAGTCGTCTTTGAAAAGGGACTTCAACTGGGAAATGTTCTGTAGTATAATGGTGGCCATGATGTTTCGGGAGCGCATGGTGGCCTGGAGCCGGGCGTAGCCGTCCGGCAAAGCTACGTTGGCGAACTCGTCCATGACGAAGTGGACGTGGACGGGCAAACGCCCACCGTGTACCACATCGGCCTGATAATAAAGCTGTTGAAAAAGCTGGATGAGGTAGGAGACACCGCGCCTTGCCGGATTTCTCCGGTAGGTTTCGGTGCTCC